>CAYQWK010000098.1:2332-16396 GCA_964420805.1 uncultured Bifidobacteriaceae bacterium
GCCCTTCTGCCCGCGCACCACCGGCGCGAGCACCATCACCTTCGTCCGTGGCGGCAGGGCAAGTATCCGGTCCACGATGTCGCTGGTCGTCTGATGCGTGATCGGAACGCCCGAGTCCGGGCAGTGCGGCTGGCCGACGTTGGCAAACAACAGGCGCAGGTAATCGTAAATCTCGGTGGTGGTGGCGATGATCGAGCGCGGATTCGATCCCGCGCCGCGCTGCTCGATGGCAATGGCCGGTGACAAACCCTCGATGAAATCCACGTCCGGCTTCTGCAACTGGTCGAGAAACTGCCGCGCGTAGGCGGACAACGACTCGACGTATTTCCGCTGCCCTTCCGCGTAAAGTGTGTCGAAGGCGAGCGATGATTTGCCGGACCCGCTCAGGCCGGTGATGACCACGAGCTTGTCCCGCGGAATATCGAGCGAGACGTTCTTGAGGTTGTGCTCCCGAGCGCCGCCGATCCTGATAAATTCTTTCGCCATGTTCGCTGAATCCTCCACACGGAGAATTCCGGCACGGTAGAGACGGAACAAAGGAAAGCAAAGCCGGACCTTGGCGTGGCGAGCGAAATGGACCCGCATAGGCACAACGCCGGCTTGGGTCGGACGAATTCCAACATCACAGATGCCCCCGCCGGCCGGTGTGTTCCTTCCCATTTTTCATCCCAATCAATCCCGCAACGCGACAACCTCCGCCGCCGTCAACCGCCGCCAACCGCCCTTCGGCAACGCCCCGAGGGGCAGCGCGCCAATTTGCACGCGCACAAGGCGGAGCACTTCGATTCCGAACCCATCAAACATCCGGCGGATGTGCCGGTTCTTTCCTTCATCCAGCACGATCTCGACCCAACTGTTCTTCCCCCCGTGCCGGAGCAACCGCGCCGCTTTCGCGCCAAGCACCTCACCCCCGCTCTGCACGCCATGCTCCAGACGCCGCAACAACTCCTCGTTCGCCAACTGGTTCACCTGCACGTGATAGACCTTGTCGAGATGGGTCGCGGGATCGGTAATGCGCGCCGCCCAGGAGGTGTCATTGGTGAACAGAAGAAGCCCCTCGCTCGCTTTGTCCAACCGTCCCACTGCGACCAGCCTCGGCAATCCCGCTCCGGCGAAACAACGGAATACCGTATCCCGCCCTTGCTCATCCGCTGTCGAAGTCACCAGCCCGCGCGGCTTGTTGAGCATCAAATAAACGAAATCACCCCGCGCCGCCGCCAGGCCGTCCAGTTCGATCTTGTCGCGTTCGCCCACGGTCCACTCCGCGTCGCGGACCACCGCGCCATTCACGCGCACACGGCCGGCTTGAATGAACTCCCGCGCCTCGGCCCGCGAACACACGCCACGCTTCGACATGACCCGCGCCAATCCCGCGCTCGGGCGCGGCGGCCTCATGTCACCGGCGGGAATCCGTTGCGCAGGGACGCCCACGGCTCCTCGGTCGAGACATCCACAATGCCCGGTTCCGGCGCGTTGGATGGCGAGAGAATGGCCAGGAACACCAAACGCTCGTTGAAGGGATTGTAGGTGCCGTGGATTTCGCCCATGGGAATGAACGCCATCTCGCCCGGGCCGAGGATGCGATGCTCCTTGCCCACCCATTGCTCCGCGCGACCGGAGATGACGTAGATCAATTCTTCGCGCGTGGGATGCTTGTGAAACGGATGCGAGCGGCGCGGCTCCATGTTCGCGCGCACCAGCAGCAACTGCTCGTTCTTCACCACGTCCCCGCGGCAGATCCACTCCTCCAGGGTCCAAGGGGAAACGAAATCCACCTTCTCGGCGGCAGTCACGAAACGGCGTTTGGAAATGTCATTCATGCTCGGCGGCAGTTGTGCCGGGAAAGCCGCGTCGGCTCAATGCCTGTTTGCATCCTCTCCGCCGATCTCCCCGCGCATCATCCGCGCAAAATAACCGCCGCGCGCCAGCAGTTCCTCGCGCGTCCCGAACTCGGTCACCACGCCGCGTTCCAGCACCAGGATCTTGTCCACCCGCTGGATCGTCCCAAGCCGGTGCGCGACTATGAGCGTCGTGCGTCCGCGCATGAGGTCGAACACGCTGGCAACCACCCGCGCCTCGCTCTCCGCGTCCAGGGCGCTGGTTGGCTCGTCGAGAAGCAGCACCGGCGCGTCTTTGAGGAACGCCCGCGCGATGTTGATCCGCTGCTTCTCGCCCACGCTCAATCGCGCCGCCCCTTCACCCACCACCGTGTCGTAGCCCTGCGGCAGCCGGGCGATAAAATCATGCGCGTTCGCGGCCCGCGCCGCCGACTCGACTTCGGCGCGCGTCGCCGCCACCCGGCCGCAGGCGATGTTCTCCGCGATGCTGGCCTGAAGCAGCACCGGCTCCTGCAACACCAGCGAAACATGCCGTCGCAAATCCTTCAGCCGGAGGTCGCGTGCGTCCGCGCCGTCCATCAATAACGCGCCGGCGTCGGGATCGAAGAACCGCGGCACGAGGCTGATCAACGTCGATTTGCCCGCGCCGCTCGGGCCGATCACCGCGCACGATTCGCCCGGCTTCAACGCGAAGCTCACGTCCCGCAACACCGGCGCATCCGCGCGGTAGGCGAACGACACCCCGCAAAATTTCAAGTCACCCCGCAATTCCGCGGCTCGCGCGTGCGCCGTGTCCTGCACATCCGGCGTGGCGTCGAGCAGTTCGATCACGCGGCGCGTGGCCGCCCCCGCACTGGCCAGCGTGGCGCCGACATGGGAAAGCTGGTTCAACGGCTCATACAACTGGCCGAGGTAGGCCAGAAACACGAGCAACGTTCCAATCGTCAACTCCCCCGCCAGCACCTGCCGCGCGCCCAGCCAGACGATGGCCGTCGTTCCCAGCGCAAACACTACCGTGATGGCCAGCCAATAGACCAGTTCCCAGCCGTGCTGCGCCAGCCGTGTGCGTTCCGCATGGACCGTCTGCTTCCCAAACGACTCCGCCTCGACGTCCTCCCGCGTGTAACTCTGGAGCAGCGGCATCGCCGCGATGCTCTGCTGCACCTGGGAAGTCACCCGGCTGTCCGCCTGCTGCGCCGCCGTGCCGCGCTCGCGCATGGTCTTTCCGAGAACCTTGATGACCAGCAACAACGGCGGCACCACGGCCAGCGCCACGAGCGTCAACGCCGCGTTCACCCGCCACATCACCGCCACCATCAGCACCAGCGACAACGCCGCCGAGGCCAGCGTCACCAGTCCTTGCTGGAACAGGGTTTGGAACGAGTACGTGTCGAATGACGCGCGGTAAATCAGGTCGCCCGTCGAGGCGCCTTGATGGAACCGCATGGAAAGCCGCAGCAGATGCTCGAACACCGCGTTGCGCACGCGCGTCAAGCCGCGCAACCCAACCTGGATGGCGGTGAAATTCTGCACCGCGTTCAACAATCCCTGCCCCACGTGCAGAACCATCAGCACGATACTGAAGCTCACGATGAGCGACCATTTCGACGCGTCGCCGAAGAACTGCGCCACCGACGGCGGCAATGGTTTCCCTCCCAGCACGCTGTCCACGATCAACGCCAGCGGCCACGGCTTGAGAAGATTTGCCGCCACGCTGGCCAGCATCAAACCGCCCACCACGCCAATGCGCGGGAGGTCGGGTCGAAAAAAAGAAATGGGGCGGAACAGCTTCTTCATCCGGCGGACCGGACATTAGGAGCCGCAGCGGAACGTGGCCAGTTCTTTGCCAGTAGCCGCGCCTTCGCCCCATGCATCCCGAAGTTGGTGGTGGGTTTTGTCGCGCTGCGACAAAACAAGCCCGCGTTCAGCGGGCGATCGGTGTCGCGGCAGGCGTAGCGAACGAGTCCCGTGATCCGGTTGCGCCACTGAATGCGGCGCCACTCATCGCAGCGCGACGAACTCCACCCTCCAGAAATGCGCATGCTGCATGAAACCGCGATGCGCCCAAACGGCCGCATCCCGCCAACTCACCGCTGATAAAGCGGGATGTAATGATACGGCATGGCCAGCATCATGGTGTAAACGGTCGTGCAATAAACCGGGCCGATGCGCCGGCCGTCGAGTTGCACCACGTCGGGATCCCAATAGGCGAGATTGTCCTTGTTGGTGACCTTGGAGAGGAGCGTTTCCCTGTAGTTCGCATACCACTTCTGCCAAACCTCGCCGCTCTGCATGTATTGCGCGGGCGCGGCATAGAAATTTCCGTAGGTCCACCAGTCCCCGCGACCGTCCTTCTGGTGCTCAATGAGGTATTTGGAACCCGCCTTGACCAGCGGATCATCGTAAAGGCCGCAGACCTGGAGAGAATAAATCGCCGCAGCCGTGCGCGCGAAACCCGGCGACTGGCCAGGCTGGTAGGCAAAGCCTCCGCTCTCGGGGTGATGGCATTTCTTCACATAGCGCACGGCGTTGTCGATTGTGACCTGCGGCACGTCGAGGCCGGCGTTCTTGGCAGCGCGCAACGCAACGACTTGCAACACCGTGACCGAAATGTCCGCCTGGTAAGCAATGGGCCGGTAACGCCAGCCACCCTCGTTATTCTGCGAGCCGATGATCACTCGGATGATCTTCTCGAGCTTGGGCCTCATGCTGGCGGATTTCGTCTGGCCGTACAACTCGGCCAGCGCGATGGCGGCGATGCCGTGGCCGTACATGTATTGCCCCTCGTTCTTGTTTCCGATCAAGCCGTCGGAGGCGGTGTTGTCGAGCAGGTATTGCAAGCCCTGCGAGACATTCCTGCCATATTCGCCCTCACCCGGGAGGTTGCCCGTGGCCTGAAACGCCATGAGCGCGTAGCCGGTCATCGAGATGGGATGCTGCTGCTCGGTATCAGTGATGCCCCACGCGCCATTGGGAAGTTGCTTCGAGGCGAGCCACTTCAATGCCGCCTTCACCACCGTCTCGGTCTTCTCGTCCATTCGCACCGGATCGCGCGGAGCGTCGGCAGCAAGGCCTGGGGAAACACCAAACATCAAAAAACAAACAACGATGAAACACCAAACACCAAGCAGCAGCCGGACGGCTTCGCCTACCCGGCGCATTGGTGTTTGCTGTTTGCTGTTTCCCTGATGTTTGAACTTTTGAGCCTGATGTTTCATCTCACTGTCCCGGCTGATCTGAGAGGTTCTTCAAATACTGCTCCACCAGCGGGCCATATTCCTGCGGGTATTTCTCGGCCTGCGATTGCTGGATGGCGGCGCGGTCGCGCTTGGGCAGGCCGACGAAGGAACCACTGCCGGCCGCGCCGTTGCGCGCGCCGTTGGCTCCGCCGGCCCCGTCCATGTTCCCCTGATCTCCCGTGCCGCGCGGTGGCGGAGTGCCTTTGCCCTGCCCTGGTTGTTTGCCCTGGCCCTGGCCTTGTCCGGGCTGCTGGCCTTTGCCCTGGCCGGGTTGCTGCCCCTGGCCTTGCTGCTGGCCCTGGCCCTGGGCCATCTCCGAATTCAACCCCGCCTGCGCGAGCGCGAGGGCAGCCTGCGCCTGCGCGAGTGCCTGCGCGGCGTTCGCGGCCTGCGCCTGCGCGGGTTCGGATTTCTCGGCTGCCGCCTGCGCCGCCGCCTGAGTCAACGCCTCCTGCGCCTCCTGCACCGCGGCGTCCGCGGCGGCGGGCAACGGTCCGGCCTCGCCGGCGGCAATGGGCGAAACGTCCTTGAGCGCCTGGTCGAGCAACTTCGCGGCGCTCTGCATGGCCTGTTTGGCCGCCATCTCGCCCTGCGCCTGATTCACCTCCTGCTGAGCCTTCTCGAGCGCGGCGGCGGCATCGGACAGGCTCTGGCCCTGGTTGTCCGGCGGCAGGCCCAGATCGTTGCGCAGGTCGTTGATCTTGGAATCGATGTCCTTCTTCGCGGCGTAAAGATCGTTCAACGCCTTGGTCTCCGGCTTCTGCGCGGCCTGCGCCTTCTTCTGGTCGAGGTCGGACTTGGCCTGCTGCATCTGCTTCTGCGCGTCGCCAAGATGCTGGGCCGCCTCGGGCGCGGCCTGCTGCGCGTCGTTCTGAAGCTGGCCGGTTTCCTTGCCGGTCTCATTCTGCTTCTGGGCCAGGTCGGACAAGGCGTCCTTCCTGGCATTCTGCGCGTGGTTGTTCTTTGGTGATTGGTCGGCCTTGGCCTGGTCCTGGTTCGCCTGCGCGTTGTCGCTCTTCGCCTGGTCGTTCTTGTTGTTCGCGTCGGCGTTTTCGGCCTTGTCGCCCTTGTCACTCTTGGCGGCTTCCTTCGCGGTATCGGCGCGAATCTGCTGCTCGTCGGCGATGACCTTCTCGACCTTCTCGCGAAGCTGTTCGAGGGACGCGAGTTGTTTCTCGGCCTGTTCGAGTTTGGCGATCTGCTTGTCGAGTTCGTCCGAAGCTTTCTTGAGCGACTCGACGGCGGCCTGTTGTGCCTCGGGGGAATTCTTGCTCTTGGCCATGTCCTTCTGCGCCTTCTCCATCTGCGTGGCGGCCTCGTTCAAGGCCTGCGCGGCCTCGGGCGCATCGTTGGCGGCCTTTTGTTGAGCGTCCTGGGTCTGGTCGCGGATGTCGCCCTGCTCGGGCGCGCGGGTTTGAATATCCTTGGGCTTTTGTTCGAGCGCGGCCGTGTCCTCCTTGAGCTTCTCCTCCTTCTTGATGAGTTCCTCGACCTGCTTCTTCAACTCGCGAAGATTGGCGAGCACGTTCTCCGGCTTGGCGGCATCCTTCTCGGCCTTTGCGAGCTGCTCCTGCAAGGCGCGGCGGGCCAGTTCGAGGTTTGTCAGCGCGTCTGTCTGCTTGAGCGGCGTCTCCTGCACCTTCTGTTTGACCTCGCGGTTGTCGTTCAGCACGGCACGGGCCTGCTGCATGTAATCAATCGAAGCGCGGAAATAGGACGAAGCGGTCGGGGCCACGTCGTTGATGTCGCGCTTGATGAGGTCGGTGTTATCCACCACCTCGAACTGCTTGTCCTCCGCGTCGCGCGCGTCGTCCTTGCGCTCCATCTTGCGGGTCAACTCGGTGACGGCCTTCTGCTGGAGAATCACCGCCTCGGTTTCCTGGATGGCGGCGCGGAGCAGGTCGATCAAGTCCTTGGACATCAACAACGCGCGGGCCACGTCGCGCATCTGGTCGCGGGCCTTGCGCTCGTTGCCGGTCGCGCTGAGGAGCTTGGTGTTCTTCAAATCATCCACCGCCGCGTCGAGGGCCGGGAGCAGGCCGCCGGATTTCGAGAGTTCCAACGCCGCCTTCGGACGCTCGCCGGTCGCAGTGCCATCCGTCTCTGAGGCCAGCTTCTCGAGGCGTTTCAAGACGAGCACCGTCTCATCTTTCAAGCCGCTCTGATCAATCTCCTGCTGGCGGATGTACATCTTTTCCTGCTCGCCGTAGCTGTTGAGGTTGCGGCCGTCGGTGGTGCGGGCCAGCCAGACGCCGACGCGCATGTTGGCGCTCTGCCGCGCCGCAAGAGCGCGAAGCATGATGGACATTTCGTAGAGAGCCTGCTGGCGCTGGTATTCGAGCAGCAACTGCTTGAGCTGGGTGATGATGGTCTTCTGCCCGGAATAGGCCTCGGTCACGTTCTTCTTCGCATCGAGATCGTCGCCCGCTTTTTGCGCGGTCTGGAGCAGGGTGACGACCTGGGCCATCTCGCGCTCGCTCAGGCGGCCGAGCACCATGCGGATGGCGCGAAGCACCTTCACGTCCTCGCCGGTGATGCCGTTGCGCTCGAACTCGTTGATGACGGAGTTCAACTGGTCGGCCACGCGCTGGGTGGTGCGCTGGATTTGCTGCTGTCGCAATTCCTGCTGCAGGATGCGCTCGCCGCGCGAAGCGGGCGGCGCGGCCTGAACGCCGAGGACGACGAGGACAGACGCGAGCAGCAGCGCAAAGCCGCGACGAAGCAAGGTCGGCATTTTCATAAAAAAGGAACCAGCCCGCGACTGGCGGTGGTGGCTCGTGTTCAGACTGCGGCACGAAAGGCGGATATTCAACCGGCGATTTCACGCACCCTCGTCTCTAGGCACCTCGAATCTTTTGAACGCCGCATTCCCTTCATTTTCCGCCGAACACCGGGCCTCTGGATCGCGTCGTATTAAGCCAAAGGTGATAAATCTTATGAAGCACATCTCCTCAAGTATTCGCTCCATCACACGTGGCGCGGTCGCGCTTTTGGCTGGGACCGCCGCGAGCCTCGCGTTCAACGCCCCCGCGCACGACGTCGGACCTTCCGCCAGCCTCACCATTCAGGTGGTGGGTAAAGGAACGGCGAGACCCAATTACAATGGAGTTGCGCTCGCATTCGATCACAGCCACCAAATCACCGCGAGTCCCGCGCGGGGATTCAGATTCACCGAATGGGTCGGGACCGTCGAAGGGTTGGAGGTTCTTCGCACCAATTCGCCGCGATTGAGTTTTATGATGCAGTCAAACCTCGTCCTGACCGCGCGTTTCGCCGACATCCTAAAGCCACGCCTCAAGATCACGGCCCCCACCCGCAACCAGCTCTGGAGTAATTCCGTTTTTACCGTGCGCGGCACTGCGGCCGACAACGGCACATTGGCGGGCGTGAAATGCCAGGTGAACGACGGGCCATGGTCAGACGCGCAGACTTCCAGCGGCTGGAGCAACTGGACGGCTGAGGTGACATTGCGGGCCGGAACCAACGTGATCCGTGCCGTTGCCTTTGATGCGGATGACAACGCTTCCGCAACCAACACCACCAGCGTGACCTACGTCGAGATGGTGCGGTTTCTGGATTACCAACCCATGGCCCAGGGCGCCGAGTGGCTTTATGAAGGATTCGACTGGGACGGCAATGCCGCGAAGGTTCACTACAAGATCACTTCGACCAATCACCTGATTACAAACTACTTCGGCCGGCAGGTGGTGTCGTATGTCACCAACTGCATTCTCTCCACCCGGGCATATCTTCACCCGGCAAGCCTTGAACCCTACGACACATGGGAGGAGTTCCTCACCGCCGGACCCGGGTTCGGATTTCTTGGAAACGACGACCTTCCAGATGAATCACTCCGTGTCGCCGGTGGACTGGTCTTCCCTGAGTTGATGCCGGTCGGGTCGAAGGTGCTGCGGTTTGCGGACACCTATTCCTTCGGCAAACGGGTTGGCCGGGTCAGTACTGCCATCGAGATTTTGGATCGCGGTGCGCGTTCTGTTCCGGCCGGCACCTTTCCGGACGTACTGCGAATCCGGTTCACTATCAAATTCGGGCAGGCTTCGCAGGTGCACGAGGAATGGTGGGCGAAGGATGTCGGCATGATCAAACGCACGGGCGTTTCCGGCGGCGGATCAGCCGTGAATTACGAATTGATCAGCCGGTCGATCCCGGCTGTGCCGTAGAGGTCGGCCCCGGATATCCGTTTGCCATGCAGGCGATGGCTGGCACCCGAAACCGCCACTTTGTGTTCGCCGCGTTTGTTGGCACCGGTTTCCGCATCCGGATTCAGCCCTGCCGCGGTTCAACACACTGCGCTTGATGCGCGCCAGTACGCGGGAATCAAAACCCGGTTTCGGGATCCGCGTCTGGCACCGCGCCACCTTCAAGCGGCACCACGTCCACGGCGACTTTGAGGTCATGGCCGCCCGCGCCGAGAACAACGCCGCGCACAGGGCTGACATCCGTGAAATCGCGGCCCCAGCCGAGCGTGATGTGGCGCATCGACGGGAAGAGGTTGTTGGTCGGATCCACGTCGATCCAGCCGATGCCGGGACAGAAGAACGACACCCACGCGTGCGACGCATCGGAGCCGGCCAGCTTTTCCCGTCCGGGCGGCGGCAGCGTTTCGAGGTAACCGCTCACATATCGCGAAGGCAAACCGAGCGCGCGCAGGCAGGCGATCTGGAGGTGGGCAAAGTCCTGGCAAACGCCACGCCGTTTCTCGAGCACCTCGGCAACGGGCGTGGAGACCGTGGTGGCGGCCGGGTCGAATTTGAACTCGCGGTGAATCCGCCCGGTGAGGTCGGTGACGGCTTCGAGAATTGGACGGTCCGGCGTGAATGACGGCGACGCGTATTCCGCAAAGGACGGATCCACCGGCACGGCAGGCGATGCGAAAGTGAACTCGGTCGCCTCGAGCACGGACGTGGTGCGGTCCCCCCGGCACATGCCGCGGACCGTTTCCCACGCGGGCGTTTCCCCTGCCTCCGGAATGAACGCCGGGCTTACGGCCACGCGACTGCGCGAAGTGACGCGCAGCCGCCGGTGAGTGTGTTCGATGGTGGCGAAGGCGGTTTCGTTGCCGAAATAATCGACGCGGCGGTTGGTGACAGCGGGCGCCGGTTCCACTTCGATCCCGTGCGTCAACCGGCGCTGGCGCGGGAGCCGGCGCGGGGTGAGCCGCATCATGTGATGGGACACCGTGACGGGAGCGTGATAGTCATAAACCGTCGTGTGCGCGATTTCGAAGACTTGGGCTTTCATCGTCAGTTCACCTGGGGTGTGACGTGGCTGAAGAAGACCTGGGTAAGCAGTTCCGAGATGCCGCCCATTTCAATGAGTACACGTTCAAGGAAATCGCCGGTGTCCGCCGTGGGGATGTTCGCGAAACCGGAGGACTCGAATTCCCTCAGTTCCGCCGCAAGACGGGCGACGCGGCGGCGCAACAGGGCCACCCCGTCGCGATGCGCGCCATCCGGCAGTCCGAGTGAGTGTTCCTCGATACGCGCGAGTTGAAACGCGAGCGAACGAGGGTTGGTCGGTTCGCTGACCAGCAGTTCGAGCGTTCCCGCGACGCCCGCCTCCGAGAAATAGCGGCGACGATACGTCATCACGCTGTCGGAGATTTCCAGTGCAGGCTCCAGCAAGCGCTCCGAGCGTTCGCCACCATCCAGCACGGCACGCAACATTTGCGCGAGATTTGCCGCGCGTTCGATGCGGCGGCCGAGATCGAGGAACACCCAGCCGTGACCGCGCGTCATGTTTTCGCCCTCCATTCCGCTGAAGGCGGCGAGATCAAGTATCAGGGTGTTCAGCAGCGACGCCGCGTAAACCAGCGGCAGCCTTCCGGTCTTCTGCTTCGCGTCCGGCATCAGGCGGTTGAGGATGCGCCAGGTGTCGGCAGAGAGCCGGTAGCGCACGGAGAACGCCGCGAAGTGAATCCGGTCGAGCAGGTCGCGCACGCCGAAGCTGTGGTCTTCTTTGTACAGCAGCGAGAGAATCTCTTCCTGCAACTGCTCACGCAGCCGGGCGGCACCCGCCGGCATTTGAACGTGACCCAGCCTTGTGAGCAGCCCGGCGAGCGCGCTGATGCGATCGTGACTGCCGGCGCCGGTGTCGTCAGACAGGCGGCCCACGGTGCAGCGCGCCGTGCGGACGACGTTCTCGAGGCGCTCGGCGTAGCGGCCGAGCCAGAAGAAATTATCCGCGGTGCGGCTGGGGAGATCGGACGCCGTGCGCTCGACCGATGGCGCAATCGCCGGAACGGTCTGGATGGAAACCGCTTCGTCGTCGGGCTTGGGCAGCACCCAGACATCCTTGCACGGACCGCTGAGCGGGATGGCCGAGGTGCAGAGGCGTTCCTCGCGCAGCACACGCGCGAGGCCCCGGGCATGACCCTGTAATTCTCCCCGTCGAAGAGTACGAAGACGCGCATAACCACCGGTCGCGATTCCGCATGGTGCTCCGCCCAAACTGGCGCGCGGGAGAGCCGTACCTCCTCCTGGCCGACGAATTCGTGCGAACGCCGGGTCAACTGGTTGAGCAATGCTTTGCGGCCTTCCGGGTCGGGAGCGTGTCCGCGGGTGATGGCGCCACCGAGCATGAAGGCCGGACGCACGGCCAGTTCATCGAGATGCTCGCGCACGTAGGCGAGTTCACGCCCCTGGCCGCACCACCACGTGGCGACCGACGGCAGCTTAATTTCCTCGCCGAGCAGGTGCCGGCAAAGACTGGGCATGAAGGGCAGGAAGGCGGGGCTTTCGACCATGCTACTGCCCAACGCGTTGATGACGGCGACGCCTCCGGCTCGCGTGGCTTCGACGAGACCCGGCACACCGAGGAGGGAATCGCCGCGGAGTTCAAGCGGATCGCAAAATGCGTCGGCGATCCGGCGCAGAATGACATCCACCCGCCGCAAGCCCTCCAGCGTCTTCATGAAAACCTTGCGATCGCGCACGGTGAGGTCGTCGCCTTCCACGAGAGTGAAGCCAAGCAGGCGGGCAATGTAGGCGTGCTCGAAGTAAGCCTCGTTACGCGGGCCGGGAGTAAGCAGAACGATGGTCGGGTCTTTTACCCCCTGGGGCGCAAGTCGCCGGAGGTTCTCGCGGCGCAGGCGGACAGCCTCGGAAAAAGGCCTGGGGCGAACCGCCTCGACAGCCTCCGGCAGCACGCGGGAAATCACCGTGCGGTTCTCGAGCATGAAGCCAATTCCGCTGGGCACCTGTGTCCTGTCGGCCAGCACCCACCAACGTCCGTCGGGCGAGCGCCCAAGATCGACCGCGTAAGTATGAAGATAGGCGCCGTCGGGCGGTTCGATGGCCTGGCAGGCGCGCAGGTAGCCGGCATTGGCGTAAAGCAGCGGAGCGGGAATGAACCCGTCGCGCACGAGGCGTTGCACGCCATGCAGGTCGTGCAGAATGAGATTCAGCAGGTGCGCGCGTTGGATGAGGCCGGATTCGAGCCTGGCCCATTCATCGGAGGCGATGACGAGCGGAAGCAAATCCAGACGCCACGGCTCATCGACGGCGCGACCGTGCTGCATGACGAAGCAGGAAACGCCGTGTTCGCGCAGGATGCGGCGGCAGTTCTCAGCGCGCGCGGCGAGTTCGTGCGGGCCTAGCTTGTCCAGAGTTTCGGCCAGGGTGCGCCAATGGGGCCGCATGGTCTTCCTGTCCGATTGCAACTCGTTGTAAGCGCCGCCGGATCCTGATCCGTCGCCAAGGATGGTCGGGTGCATGGCTGAAGCGGTGTGCGACGGGTTCATTATTCTTGCGCGAGCCTATCTGCTCGTGAAAGGCGGGGCAACAGAACCCGTTGAAGTCGCAATGTCGTGAATTGCCCGCGCGGGTCACCCATTCCGCAAATCGAGCGTGAAGGGAAAATCCGGGTTTTCCCCGGGCGGCGGCGGAGTGAATCGCCCCTGCGAGGCGCCGTGAGTAAAGAACCGGGCAAGGCGGCGGCTTTCCGCCTCAAAGCTATTGATGGGAAATGTGTCGTGGCTGCGACCGCCCGGATGGGCAACGTGATACTGGCACCCCCCCATCGAGCGTCCGTTCCAGGTGTCGTAGAGATCAAACACCAGGGGAGCGTGGACGCCGATCGTCGGCTGCAAACACTCGGGCGGTTGCCAGGCGCGATAGCGAACGCCCGCGACGGCTTCACCCTTAGTGCCGGTCGGATGCAGCGGAATGCGCCGCCCATTCACGGTGAGGGCGAAGCGGTCGCCGATGAGCCCGCGGGCCTTCACCTGAAGACGCTCAAGCGAACTGTCCACGAAACGCACCGTGCCGCCAGCCCCGGGTTCCTCTCCGAGGACGTGCCATGGCTCTAGCGCGGTGCGCAGTTCGACCTCGACGTCGCGCTGGGCAAAGTCACCGATGCGCGGGAAGCGAAACTCGAAATGCGGCGCGAACCATTCGACCTCGAACGGATAACCGGCGTCGCGCAGGTCGTGGATGACATCCTTGAAATCCGTCTCGCAAAAATGCGGTAGCATCCAACGGTCGTGGATGTCGGTGCCCCAGCGCACGAGATCATTGGTGTAGGGTTGCCGCCAGAATTTGCTGACGAGGCCGCGCAGGAGCAGATGTTGAGCAAGGCTCATGCGCGCATGCGGCGGCATCTCGAAGGCGCGCATCTCGACCAGACCGAGCCGTCCGGCGCTGCTTTCCGGGGCGAAGAGCTTGTCGATGCTGAACTCGGCGCGATGGGTGTTGCCACTGGCGTCGATGAGCAGGTTGCGGAACAGACGATCGCAAAGCCAGGGCGGGGTTTGGCCAAACATACCGATGTTGCGGTCGAGTTCCTTGAAGGCGACCTCGAGTTCGTAGAGAGAGTCGTTGCGGGCCTCGTCGATGCGCGGGGCCTGCGAGGTCGGGCCGATAAACAAACTGCTGAAGACCCAGCTCAACGAAGGGTGGTTTTGCCAGTAGGCCAGCAGCGAGCGGAGCAGGTCGGGCCGGCGCAGCACTGGTGAATCGCCCGTGGTC
>CAYQWK010000099.1:0-16258 GCA_964420805.1 uncultured Bifidobacteriaceae bacterium
ACCCCGGAGAGCAAGCTCGCCCTGATCCGCGAGTACCAGGCCGGCGGGAGGATGGTGGCCATGACCGGCGACGGCATCAACGACGCCCCGGCGCTCGCCCAGGCCGACGTTGGCGTGGCGATGAACACCGGCACGCAGGCCGCACGCGAAGCGGGCAACATGGTGGATCTCGACAGCAATCCGACGAAGCTCATCGACATCGTCGAGATCGGAAAACAGATGCTCATCACGCGCGGTTCGCTGACCACGTTCAGCATCGCGAACGACGTGGCCAAGTATTTCGCCATCATTCCTGCGATGCTCATGGCGACGTTCCCGGTCATCGCGCCGCTGAACATCATGAAGCTCGCCACGCCGCAAAGCGCGATCCTCAGCGCCATCATCTTCAACGCGCTGATCATCGTTGCGCTGATTCCCCTGGCGTTGCGCGGCGTGGCTTACAAGCCCGTTGGCGCGCTCGCCATCCTCCAGCGCAACCTGCTCATATACGGCCTCGGCGGCGTCATCGTCCCATTCCTCGGCATCAAGGCGATTGATGTCGTCATCACCACGCTGAAACTCGTTTGAACCATGAAAGCGCTGCTCTCCCAAATTCGAAGCGCCGTCCTGGCCACAGTCGTTCTGGCGTTTGTTTGCTGTGGACTCTATCCGCTTGCCGTCTGGGCCATCGCGCAAATCGCCTTCCCGCACAAGGCCAACGGCAGCCTGATTGTCGCCAGGGACGGCACGGTGCGCGGCTCGGAATTGCTCGGCCAGAACTTCACGGCCGCGAAATATTTCCATCCGCGCCCCTCCGCCGCCGGCAACGGCTACGATGCCGCCAACTCCAGCGGCAGCAACCTTGGCCCAACCTCCCGGAAATTGAACGACGCCATCATGCCGTTCCCGCCGACGCCGTCACCGCGTCCGGCAGCGGCCTCGATCCGCACATCAGTCCGCGCAACGCCGAGCTTCAAACCGCGCGCGTCGCGAAGGCACGCAACCTCGGCGCGGATAAGATTCGCGAGCTTATCCAACGAAACACCGACACCGCCGACCTGGGAATTCTCGGCGAACCGGGCGTGAACGTGTTGAAGCTGAACCTCGCGCTCGACAACCAATGAACTTCTGGCCAGGCCATCCGTTGATGCGGGATGCGCGGACATCGCATTGCCGGTTTCCCTCAAGCTCGGCTGCGTTTTCGCTGCGAATCATGGGGTGGCTGTTTGCAATTCCCTCTCTCCACCCGCTCAATCGAACTGGGAAACCCGCATCCCGTCGAATACCCTGCCCGCGTGTCTGAAGAAAACCGCCCAAATCCGGACGCGCTGCTGAGTTCCATCCAGCGCGAGGAGGCCGCGAAAAGACGCGGCCGGCTCAAGGTTTTCCTCGGAATGTGCCCGGGCGTCGGCAAGACCTACGCCATGCTCGAGGCCGCCCACCGCGAGCTGGCGGCCGGACGCGATCTCGTCATTGGCTACGTTGAGACGCATGGGCGCAAGGAGACCGACGCACTCGCCGCCGGGCTGCCGCAAGTTCCCCGCCAGAAATGCGACTATCGCGGTGTCACGCTCGATGAACTTGATCTCGACGCCCTGCTCGCGCGGCATCCGCAACTCGCCCTCGTGGACGAACTCGCCCACACCAACGCTCCCGGCACACGCCATCCCAAGCGCTGGCAGGACGTCGCCGAACTGCTCGACGCGGGCATCGATGTCTTCACCACGCTGAACGTCCAGCATGTCGAGAGCCGCGCCGACACGGTGCGGCAGGTCACCGGGGCGGAGATCCGCGAGACCGTTCCCGACAGCGTGCTTGATGACGCGGTGCTCGAACTGGTGGACCTCCCGCCCGCTGAACTTGTCCAGCGTTTGCACGAGGGCAAAGTGTATCTCCCCGATCGCGCCGCCGCCGCCGCGCGGAACTTCTTCCGCGAGGGTAATCTCACCGCCTTGCGCGAACTTTCGCTCCGCCTCGTGGCCGATCACGTGGGCGTGGACACGCGCGAATTTCGTGAAACGCAGGCCGGTGACAAACCGTGGAAGACGGGGCATTGCCTGCTGGTGGGTGTCGGTCCGAGTCCGTTGTCCGAGCCGCTCATTCGCTGGACGCGCAGGATGGCGGACGGTTTGCGCTGCCGCTGGCTCGCGGTGCATGTGGAACGTTCCCACCCGCTCAGCACCGCCGCCCAGGGGCAGTTGGAAAAGAATCTTGCCACCGCGCGAGAGCTTGGCGCGGAGGTTTTCACCACCACCGACGACGATCTTGTGCGCGGATTGTTGCGCACCGCCCGGCACCAAAACGCAACGCAGATCATCGTCGGTAAACCCACCGGCACGGGCTGGCTCGAATGGCTGCGCGGGGACCGACTGCTCAAGCGGCTCGCGAGAGAGAGTGGCGACATCGACTTGCAGGTCGTTCGCGCGGATAAGACCGGCAGCGTGCCTGGTCGCCTCCGGCTGCCGACATTGGCATCCGGTTTCCCTCAATACCTGTTCGCCATCGCCGTCATTGCGGGCACGGGACTGGTGAACCTCGGCCTGATGCAATTTTTCGGACCGCGCGTGCCGGGACTGGTGTTTCTGCTCGCGGTGGTGTTGGTGGCCTTGAAGGTGGGCCGCGGCCCGGTGCTGCTCGCGGGAGCAACGAGCGCGCTGGCGTGGGATTTCTTCTTCCTGCCGCCGCGCTTCACGCTGGTCATCGAGAAGCTCGAGGATTTCATCCTGTTCGCGCTCTATTTCATCGTCGCCATCGTGCTCGGGCAGCTCGTCGCGCGCATCCGCGTCCAGGAACAGGCTGAACGCCGCCGGGAGGAACGCGCCATGGCGCTCTACGAGTTCACCCGCGAACTCGCCGAGGCCACGTCACGCGATGAGGTCGTCTGGCAGCTCATCGCGCAGGTGAACAGTGTGTTCGCGTCGCCGGTCGCCGTGGTGCTCGCCGTGAACGACACCCTCGCCGCGCACCCCGACGGAACGCTGACGCTTTCGGAGAAGGAACTGGGCGTGGCCGATTGGGCGTTCCGCCAGCGCAAGGCGGCCGGGCGCTTCACCGACAACCTGCCCGGGGCGGCGGCGTTTCATTTGCCGCTGTTCACGGAGCGGAAATCCTTTGGCGTGCTGGCGGTGCAACTGCCGGACAAAAACCTGATGCTTTCCCAGCGCGACCTGCTCGAAACGTTCGCCCGCCAGACCGGGGTGATTCTGGACCGGATCGATCTCCGGACCGCCGCCGAGCAGGCCCGGCTGCTGGCCGAGTCGGAGAAGTTCAGCCGCACCCTGCTGAATTCCATCTCGCACGAACTGCGCACCCCGCTTGCCGCGAGCACCAGCGCGGCGTCAGCGCTGGCGTGCTCGGACGCGGCCAGCCCTGAGCAACGCCGCGCGCTGCTGGATGAAATCCTGGAAGCCAACGCGCGGCTCAATCGCGTGGTTGGCAATCTGCTCGACGTCGCCCGCCTCGAATCCGGCAAGGTGCGCCCGCACCTCGACTGGCACGATGCGCGCGACCTCGTGCAGACGACGCTGCGCGAATTGAAGCGGGAGATGGCGGCGCATCCGGTGTCATTGGACCTGCCATCCAATCCACTGCTGGTGCGGCTGGATTTTTCGCTCATCCAGCATGCGCTCGGCAATTTGCTGTTGAATGCCGCCGCCCATACGCCGCACGGCACCTCCGTGGAAGTGAGTGCGAGGCTGGCGGACGGCGATTTGCTTCTCCGGGTCGCAGACCGCGGACCGGGAATCGCCGCGGAGTCATTGCCGCGCGTCTTCGACAAATTCTTTCGCGCTCCGTCCGCGCCGACCGGCGGCAGCGGCCTCGGTCTGACGATCGTGAAGGGCTTTGTCGAAGCGCACGGCGGACGGGTCAGCGTCGAGAACCGGCCCGGCGGCGGCGCGTGTTTCTCGCTGCGCCTGCCGCAGCCGGACCGGCCGCCCATCGTCGAGGCAGGTTAATGAAATCCAACACCACCAAACCCGTTCAAACCGCGCTGGTCATTGATGACGAGCCGCAGATTCGTCGCCTGCTGCGCGTGACTTTGGAAGCCAGCGACTATCGCGTCCTCGACGCCGCGACCGGGAACGACGGTTTGGTCCAGGCAGCCCAACGCAAGCCGGACGTGGTGCTGCTCGATCTGGGCTTGCCCGACCTCGACGGCCTCACCGTGCTGAAACGCATTCGCGAGTGGAGCAAGGTTCCCATCCTGATTCTGAGCGTGCGCGACCAGGAGGAGGACAAGATCGCCGCGCTGGATTCCGGCGCGGACGATTACGTGACCAAGCCCTTCAACAGCGGCGAATTGCTCGCCCGCCTGCGCGCCGCCCTGCGCCACACCCAGCCGCAGGGTGTTGAAGCCATCTTCCGCAGCGGCAACCTGGAAGTGGACCTGGCGAAGCGGCTGGTGCTCAAGGACGGCAAGGAGATCAAGCTGACGCCGATCGAATACTCACTGCTCCGCTTGCTGGTCGTCCACGCCGGCAAGGTTCTGACCCACCGGCAACTGCTGACCGAAGTGTGGGGCGAGAAGGCCGTCGGACAATCGCACTATCTCCGCGTGCATGTCGCGCACTTGCGGGAAAAGCTGGAGGCGGATGCCTCCGCGCCTGAACTCATCGTCACCGAGCCTGCGGTGGGGTACCGGCTGCTGCTCAAATAGTCCCGCCAGCGCACGAATCCGTGCGCCCGCCCGCCAGCCGTGGAAAACGGCGGTTGCAGAAATCACACCACCGACAACACCGCCGGAAGCCAGAGCCGCAGCGCCGCTCCGCGGCAAATCGCCCGCCCGCCCAAAACCCGCACCAGGCCCGCCGTCTCCCGCGGCAGCACGGTTCCCGCGCCTTCGCTGCGGATTTCCAGAGTGACGCGCCGCAACGTGGCCGTCACCGTCGCGTCCATGCGCCGGCAACCGGGCGCGGAACCGCAGGCCTCGGCCACCGCCTCGAACACACGGAAAAACTGAGCCGCCGCAAGGCCATCCACGGCCAGCCGCTCGGCGGGAATCTGCAAGCCGCCTTGCAGGCCGGTGCGTTGCAGGAGATGCGACCATCGCGCCTCCATCGCGCCCGCCAGGCCAAACACCTCCACCGACCGCGACCGCAATGCGCCGCTCAAGCTCCGCGCCCCGCCCACCATTGCCTCGACCAGTTCGCTGAGATGGCCGATCCGCGCGCGGACCGCCTCGACCGGCACCCGGCGTTTGGCCGCCAGTTCCGCGCGCCAAAGGGAAAGCTCCATCCCGACCACCGTCAGCTTCTGCCCCAAATCGTCGTGCAGCCTTCGCGCGACCAGGGCGCGTTCGCTTTCCGAGCGCACAATCAGGCGCGAAGCATCCCGTCGCAAAGTCAGGCAATCTTGGCACCGATGACCGTTTATCTTTTTGTGTTTCATCCACTGGGGCGCCTTCCGCCCCTTCAGCCGGGGCATCGACGGGCCGGACGTCGAACTCAAGAAGTTTTCCCGACGAAAACCAGACTCATGCACGCCCTTTGCCGCACGCATTCAACCCGATTTCCGAAGTCGGATATGAACCTTGTAGCGCAGACTGGCAGTCTGCTGTTTCGCCGATTGGCAATCGGCGCGGGCACGCGAAGATGGAGGCCAGCTTGGAAAAGTGCGGGCGGGCTGCGGGCTGCCAGCCCGCGATACCGCAGACTGCCAGTCTGCGCCACGGCGCTTCACGACGCGCAGGCGCATCTGCTTCGGAGTTCGGGTTCAACCCTTGGCCGGGACCAGGGGGTGCGATTGGAAGTGGCGGCCAGGGGCGGTGGGTTTTGCAGCGCTGCGACAAAACAAATCCGCGTTCAGCGGGCGACCCGTGAGACCCGTCAATCGGGCGTCTCGCAGACCTCATTGCGCCGCTGAACGCGGCGCTACTGGTCGCAGCGCGACCAGTTCCACCTCTCGGGCATTCCGGAGCGTGTCGATGGCTGATCGCCACTTCCAATCACATCCGGCAACATTCTCGAAGTTCCCTTTCCCGGCCGCACACCTTACGCTGAACGCGCTATGAACGTGTACGACCATCCGACCTTTCAAATGGCCTGCCAGCAGTTCGACGCCGTCGCCGACCATCTCCAAATCCCCGCCGCCGAACGCGAGCGCATGAAGTTCCCCAAGCGCGCCATGACCGTCGCCGTGCCCATCCACCGCGATGACGGCTCCATCCAGGTCTTCCCCGGCTACCGCGTGCAACACCACCTCACCCTCGGCCCCACCAAAGGCGGCCTGCGCTACCATCCCGACGTCACCCTCGGCGAAGTCGCCGCGCTGGCCATGTGGATGAGCTGGAAATGCGCCCTCACCGGCCTGCCCTACGGCGGCGCCAAGGGCGGCGTCACCTGCGACCCGCGCAAACTCTCCACCACCGAACTCGAACGCATCACCCGCCGCTACACCCAGGAAATGATCCCCTTCATCGGCCCCCAGGTCGATGTCATGGCCCCCGACGTCGGCACCAACGAACAGACCATGGCCTGGATGATGGACACCTACTCCATGCACGCCGGCAGCACCGTGCCCAGCATCGTCACCGGCAAACCCGTCGCCCTTGGCGGCTCCCTTGGCCGGCGCGAATCCACCGGACGCGGCGTCGGCTACCTCATCAACCGCGCCATGGACGTCCTCGGCCTCAACGCCGAATACTGCACCGCCGCCGTGCAAGGCTTCGGCAACGTCGGCTCCGTGGCCGCCCATTCCCTGGCCAGATATGGCGTCAAAATCGTCGCCGTCAGCGATGTGAATGGCGGCATCCTCAACGCCAAAGGCCTCGACCTCCGCGCCGTCGAGCAACACGCGGCTCAAACGGGAACCCTCTCCGGCTTCCCCGGCGCCGAACCCATCACCAACGAACAACTCCTCATCACCCCGTGCGACATCCTTGTGCCCGCCGCGCTCGAACGCCAGATCACCGGCGCCAACGCCGCCCGCGTGCGCTGCCGCATCCTGGCGGAGGCCGCCAACGGCCCCACCACGCCCGAGGCCGACGCCATCCTCGCGCAGCGCCCGGAGATCTTCATCCTGCCCGACATCCTCTGCAACGCGGGCGGCGTGGTGGTGAGCTACTTCGAGTGGGTGCAGGACTTGCAGAGCTTCTTCTGGAGCGAGACCGAGGTGATGGACAAACTCTTCCGCATCCTCGAAGGCGCGTTCATGCAAACCCTGGCCCTGCACCGGAAACAAAAGATCCCCATGCGCATGGCCGCGCTCAGCCTCGGCGTCCGGCGCGTGCAAGAGGCGAAGAAACTGCGCGGGCTGTTTCCGTGAACCTCAGGCTTGGCCGGAAGCGGTCATTGGAACCACGGAGACACGGAGCGGCGGCGCTTTGGAGTGCGCGACTGACGGGCAACATGAGGACCGGCGTGTTTGCTCCTCCCGCGTCGATCGCCCCTCCGGCACGCGAACGATATTCTCCGGCGCTTCCTCGCCCGGGCCGGCTCCTCAAACTTCAAAAGTCAAACAACCGGGGAACCGACATGTTGGTTCCTTGATGGATTTCCTGCACGTGCCCGTCTCCGAACGCCACGTTGCCGTGACCGTTGTGCCGCGTGGTGAGTTGATCGTCCACATTGCCGGGAGCCCATGAGCCGTCGTTCGGGGCGACTTCCTCCGCGAGCAGGATGGCCCCGGCGGGGCCGTAGTTCTTGATGGCCATCCGCTCAAGGCGTTCGTTCATCGTGTAACTGAAGCGATAGCGCCGCTCATCGAAGGTCCGGTCCAGCGGGCACCGCAGAATGTCCGCGTCCCAGCTTGCGACATGCTGTGCCACTGCGCTCTGGCCAAGGCTCCGGTTTGTTTGCCAGTGCAACCAGTCCGTGGGCCAAAGCCTGCTGTTGCGGCCCGAGGTTGGCATTCGCCCTTCAGCGCTTTGGTAGGCGAGAAATCCCTGGCTCAACGCGCGCAAACGCGACTGGCAGACCGAGTTCTGACTGTCCGTTCGCAGCGGTTTGATCCGCGCCAGTCCGATGGCGATGAGCAGCGCCGCCGTTCCGGCAAGGAGAACCAGTTCAGCCCGTGAAAACGCGCGCCGGGTACGCTGACGGCATGCAAGGCACCGCTTCATTTCTTCACCTCAAAATTCGTCTTGAGCCATTCCAGATGCCCGTCGCCGAACGCGCCGATGGCCATGCCCTGATGCCGTGCCGTCAACTTCTCCCCGCCGATGTCCGATCCCCAACACCCGTCGTTGGGCTTCTTTTCCTCGACCGCCATGAGCACTCCCGCGCCAGCGATCTCGCGCGGACGGAACCGTTCGGTCCATCCGTTCATGGTGTAACTGTAAATAAACTGCCGGCCGATCCATGAATCCTTGGGACAACGCAGCACCCGTGGCTCAAACGAAGGAAAATACTGCGCCAGCGCGCTTCCCTTGAACTCGCGGTCGGTCTGCCAGTACACCCAGTCATTCGTCTTGGGTTGCTTGGTCCGTCCAGCGGCGGGGTAACGTCCGGTGTCCGCCGCGAACTCATGGAACGTGCCGCTGAGTTTGCGCATCACATTGCCGCACGCGGCCCGCTCGCTCCGCACCAGGACCAGCCGCCGCCAACTCCAACCCGTCCACGCCAGCAGCCCGAGCACCACGACCACCGCCGCGAGTTCGACCCGGCCAAATCCGCCTTGCGAGCGGCCACCGCCCTTTAATGAGACGCGCCTCATGGTGTGTTCAAGACCGTCGTTCGTTCCGCCAGCCACGACATGTCGCGATCCGTCGGCCCGGTCGGTTTTGATCCGCCGGAAAGGCTCTCCCCCGGCTGGAGCATGGGAGTCGTCGTCGGCTCCACCCATTTGTGGTACTCGGCGTGCCCGTCGGCGAACGAGAGCGCGCCGGACCCGGCATGGTAGCTCGCGGGGTAATCAATGATCGCGTAATGCGCTGCCACATCGACCACGAAGAACCCGTCATTGATCGAATCCTCCCGCTCGTCGATGAACACCCACGTGCCGCTCGGGCTGGGAATCTCCGTCAACAGCTTGAACTCGCGGAAGCGTTTCAAGGGCTTGTTCTGCCCCGGCTCGCCGCCCATGTACCCATTCATCGACATGCTCCGCACGCGCGGGAATACCCGCCCGCCGATGGTGACCGTGCTGCGGTCGGAGGGACAACGGTAGATGGCCGCGCTGCCCGCGAACCGGCCAATCGACCCGAAGGGAACGAAGCTCTCACCGACCAACAAGTCTGTGTTGGTGCTGTCGCTCAGATCGCCGCCATCTGAATTCAGGCGCAACCTCCCTGCCACCCAGCTTGCCTTCTCCGCCGTGCGGCCCCCGAGATCCCCGCCATGATTCGGCGGCACCTGGTCATCGTGTTCATGCGCCGACAGGGTCCACGCCAGTTGAAGCTGGCGGAGATTACTCAGGCATGTGGTGGCCTGTGCCTTCTTCTTGCCCTTGCTCAACGCGGGTAACAACAGCGCGGCGAGAATGCCGATGACCGCCACAACCACGAGCAACTCCACCAATGTGAAGGCGCGGTGAGATCGGGTGGTTGTCCTTGTTCGGGCGTGGCTCATTCTCATTGGGCTGGTGGCGTCGTCCCTTCTCGCTCACGGCGTTGGCGCCGACGGCGCGGGCGGCGGCGTGGTGGTGCCGTCCTCATACACATACACCACGCCCCATTCGGCGCACTTGGCGCGGCGGCTCGAGGCGTCGGGGTCTTTGCGGTAGAAGAATTCCACTTCGTCGCAGATGTCCACGGCCTTGGCCTGGGCCTCGGGGTAGAGGGCCTGGGCTTCTTCCTGCTGGGTGTTGGTGTTGCGTTGCGCGGCCTGGCTCTGGGTGCGCAGGGTTTTGAATTCGTCGAGTTTCTCGCCCACTTCCGCCGCGCTCGGATTGCTCATAGCCACATGGGTGCCGTCGAAATGCAGGCCGCTGTCGAGGGTCGCGCCGCTGTCGAAGGTCAGCCCGGCTTCGGCGGCGGCGCGGGCGGCTTCGCCACTGACGATTTTTTCGGCGGCTTCAACCAGGGCGTCGTAGCTCGCCAGGTCCGGGATGGTGGTGGCGGCAATGTCGCGTCCGTAATAGGCGCGGGCACCGGGGGCGAAGGTGCCGCGCAGGATGCCGTTATCGAGGGCCTGGTGGAAGTGGGAGACGAAGAGGGTGAGTTGCGCGCTTTTCTGGGCGGTGGCGCTGGTCAACGGCCCCTGGGCGGCCAGGGCGAGGTCCACGTCGCCGGCTTCCTTGACGAAGCGGCTGTAAAGGCTGGTGGGTTCGTCGGGGTTGATCACGGCCCACGTCTCGGTGCTGATGGCGCGGTCGCCGGGGCCGGTGGCGTTCTTCCAGCGTTGGCCGGCGGTTTTGAGGGTGCGAATGACGGAGGCGGTGGTGTTGGGTAGGCGACGGAAGGGCATAATGGGTGGTTTGGGTTAAGGTTTCAGGGTCAAGCGGTTGAGTTGTGGTTTTACATGATTTTGGGAGTTGCAACGGCGGTGAGGGGTGAAAAGTGGCTTTTTTTGGCGTTTCCTGGCTTGAGCCGGGATATAACGGCCGGTTTTTGACGAAAAAGCGGGTTTTTCAGATCCACAGAGGGCATCCGGCTACAGCGGAGTGGGGTCTGTGGGATTGCAGATGGCATCCGGCTGAAGAAAAGTGTGGTCTGCAAGTACACAGAGGGCATCCGGCTGTGGAAAAGTGGGGTCTGCAAGTACACAGAGGGCACCAGACTAAAGAATTGTGGGGTCTGTGGGATTATGAAGGGCACCCGACCGGCGAGGAGTTTGGTCTGTGGGATGGGTCGGGGCGCGGAGGGCAATGGGGCGGCGGTCGGGGTTTTGACCCGGCGGCGGAATGGCCATTGAACCTCTCTCGCGCTCATGGAACGGGCGGAGCATAGCGAGCCGCGCGGGAAGTTCAATAGTCGAGGAGGCATCCTCAGCAATTCTCACTTTGACTTGGAGCGCGACCTTCAGGTCGCTTCGGCCACGGAATTACGGATGGTTCTCGTAAGTTTTCCGCGTGTTGACCGATGCGAGTGTTGAAGCGGCGTGAACGCCGCGCGCCAAAATGAGAATTGCCGAGGCCATTTTTAATACGCAGCCCGGCAGGCCAACGAAGCACCCAAATAGGCCCGGCTGCCCGAGCCAGCAGACGATTCAAAACCGGAGGGTGGACTGGAGGATGAAGACGGTCGCGTCGGGGATGGCGCGGGAGCCGCCGGGGTGCGCGACGTATTGGAGGCTGGGTTGAAGGGTCCACCAGGCCGTGGCCTGGATTTTGTAGGACCATTCAAAGACCAGTTCGTAGTCGGCCAGGGTGAACGCGCGGGGAGCCAGGAGGTTCATTTCGCGCTGCGCCCGGCGGATGTCGTCGCTGATGGACAGGTAGGAGACGGCAAAGGCGAAGGTGTCCCAATCGCGCGTCGGCAGGAGGCCGCGATAAACAAGGCCGCCGTCCACCTCGTAGCGGGCGAGGTTGCGGTCGGCGGGCGCGCCGAGCAGGCGGAAGAAGCCGAGCAGACCTTGCCGGGCGGGATCGGCCTTGCCGTGTTCCGAAAACAACTGCTGCTCGGCGAGCAGGTAGCCGCCGTAGTTGCCGCGATGTTCCTCGACGGGCGGCAGCGGCAGGCCGGCGCGGCGGAAGAAGGCCCATTGGACGCCATCGTGAACGTCGTTGAATCGAGCGGTGTGGTAGTAGCCGCCCAGTTTGAAGCTCCCCTCCAGTCCGGGGGCGTTAGTGCCGGGATTGAGACGGAAGCCCAGTTCGCCAAAAGCCAGCGCGCCGTCGCAGCCTTCGAGATCAAGGCGCGTGCCGTCGGTCGAGGTGTCGGGCCGTCCGCCAAAGACTCCCGCGCGGGCGCTGATCCGCGGGTCCGGGTCCGCCGTCAGGACGGCCCCCGGCGCGGCGGCCGGAGTGGCCGGAAGCCCGCGAGCATGCGGCGGCAGCCCCGGGATGGCGAACAGGTCGAACGGCAGGGTGGGAAAGAAGAAGGTCTGATTGATCAGTGGTGACTGGCCCAACGTGCCGGTCAGTTCCGGCACGATGAAGTCGCCATCCACGGAGAGTTTGCCGAGCTTGAGGGAGAGGAGATTGCCGGCGAAGCGTTGCCGGTACCAGCATTCCCAGAGGCGGGAGACGTCGTCGAAGTCGAGCAGGTTGACGCGGTTGAGGTCGCCGACGTAGCGCGCGGAGAACGGCTTTTGTCCGTGCAGCCAGAGGCCGGAGACCTGGAAGGTGCCGCCCGCGAAGCCGGCGAGCTTTTGCGAATCCAAGTCGAGCGCCATGAGCAGGCCGCCTTGATAGGCCGTGCCGGTGCGCAGGCCGCCGGAGAGATTGTCCGGCAGCGATGCGGCGTAGAAGAGTTCGAGATCGACGCCGCGCCGGGACAGATCAGAGCGCAGCCCGCCCCAATCGCCGAACAAGTAGTCCTGCTCCGCCCAGCGCACGAGGGCGGATTTCTCCGCCACGTTCCCGCCGGCGGCGAACGCTTGGAGGGCGACGCCAGCCGAGAGCAGGCTGGCCACGAGGGTCGTTCGGAGTTTCTTCATCATGGGTTCATTCGCCAAAGGCGGCTTTGATCGCGTTCTTCAATTGCTCCGCCGCGTAAGGCTTGGGGACAACGCCGGCAAAGCCATGCGCGCGGTGGTCTGACATGACCGGATCGTCGGAGTAACCGCTGGAGACGAGGGCCTTGATGCCGGGGTCGATCTTCTGCAAATGCGTGATCGCCTCGCGCCCGCCCATGCCGCCGGGGATGGTCAAATCCATGATGACGAGATCAAACGCGCGCGCGTTCTGGCGGGCCTGGCGGAAAAGCTCGACGGCTTGCGCGCCGTCGGCGGCGGTCTCGACCTCACAGCCGAGCCGCGTGAGCATTTTCGCGAGAACCTTCCGCACCATGTCCTCATCATCCATGACGAGAACGCGGCGTTGGACCGGCGGACCCGCCGTTGTTGTGGATGTCGTCTGCGGCGCCATCTCGGCGGCCGGCAGCAGCACGATGAAGGTGGTGCCCGCCCCCGGTTGGGAATTCACGCGGATGGTTCCGCCGTGGTTCTTCACGATGGAATGCACCACCGCCAGCCCCAGGCCGGTGCCGGTCTGGCGCGTGGTGAAGTAGGGATCGAAGATGCGCGGCAAAGTTTCCGCCGGAATGCCCACGCCGTGGTCGCGGACGGAAATCTCGACATGGCGTCGCCGGGCCAGGAGCGGGTCCGCCAATTCCGCCGGCTCGACGTTGCGGCCTGCGATGACGATCTGCCCGCCGCCAGGCATGGCTTGCTGGGCGTTGATGAGCAGGTTGCTGAAGACCTGGCCCAACTGGGCGGCGTCGGCCTCGACCGGCCAGAGACCGGGTGGCAGTTGCAGGGAGCATTTGGCCGAACCGCCGCGCAGGGCCAGGCTGGCGCTGGAGGCAATCACCTGTTCCAGCACGATCACGCCTTTGACGGGCTTGCCGCCCTTGGAGAAGGTGAGCAACTGCGCGGTGAGTTCGCGCGCGCGCAGCGTGGCCCGCTCGGCCTCGTCGAGCAGTTCCTGGTCCTCGCTTCCCGCCGGCTGGTTCATCCGGGCCAGCGAGATGTTCCCGAGGATGACAGTAAGCAGGTTGTTGAAATCGTGCGCGATGCCGCCGGCGAGCAAGCCGACGCTCTCCAGCTTCTGAAGATGCAACATCTGCTGCTCATGCCGGATTCGTTTCTCCTCAGCCTGCTTGCGCCCGGTCAGGTCGCGGATGAACGCGGCGGCGTATTCCGCGCCGCCTATGTTCATGTAGGTGAGGGAGAGTTCCACCGGGCGGCGGTCCCCGGAATGAAGGCGCTGGGCGGCCTCGAAGGTGACGGCCCGCTCGCGTTTGAGCGCCTGCCAGCGTTCGTCCCACGCGGCTTGCGGCACATCCGGCAGCAGGTCGGAAAGCCGGGTCCGGCGGATGGTCTCCGCCGAACAACCACTGGCCTCCAGCGCGATGGCGTTTGCGTAGAGAATCCGCCCCGAGCAATCGAGCCAGATGATCTGCTCGGCCGCCGCGTCCACCGTCGTTTGGGTCAGTTGCAACTTCTCGATCAGGCCGGCGCGCTCGGTGATGTCGGAGCCGACACAGAGTATTTCCTGCAACTGTCCGCGCTCGTCGCGCACCGGTTCGCTGGCCCAGGTGACACGAATGCGCCGTCCATCGCGGCAAAGGTTCTCGATCTCGAGCAGCGGGATGTCGCCGGGCTTTTCGAGCATGGACTTCACCACGGCGGCAAGATCTTCGCCCTTCGTCGAGACGTCCGGGACCAGCGTGCCCAGAAGCGGCCGGCCGATGACCTCCGCACGAGTGTAACCATAGAGGTTCTCGGCGAAGCGGTTGAAGAAGCGGATTCGCCCCGTGCCATCCACGCGCAGAATGATGCACTGGGCATTCTCGACCACTTCCCGGTAGTTCTTTTCGCCCGCCGCCAGGTCACGGGCAAAACGGGACAGGCGCTCCTGCTCGCGCTTGTAATTCGAGAGGATGATCAGGACCAGCAGCGCGAGGCAGAACGCCGCGACGACTCCATTTGTGGTCAGGTCCAGCAGCCGGTCCGTCGGATTCTTGAACGGCACGGTCAGCGACGGCACAAAATGGTCAAGGAGCAGCAGGACGACCAGATTTACGACCCAAAGGCCGCTCAACAACCAGCGCGCGTGGCCGCGGCAGATCACCAGCGGGAACAGCATGGCGGGGAAGAAATAGAAGGTGACGCTGCCCTCCGATCCGCCGTTCTGAAACCAAGCGGGATCAATCAGCGGGATGAGGGCAATAGTGAATGTTTTGACATAGTCCCTCCCGCGCCACGAAAGCCAGAAGCAGAAACCCGCCATGCCACCCAGCGCGACCGTGAGCATGTTGACGAGCGCGGGGAGATTTTGAAACAGGTTGACCGGCAGGACGACGCCGAGGCTGAGAACGCTGCAGGCCAAGCAAATCAGCCGGAACATGCGTGTCTCCAGCGGCACGGATTCCGGTCCGGTCACGCGCAACCAAAGCCTTTCAAGCTGCCGGTCCATTCATCCCACCCCGGCAGCAATTAGGCGACGCAAGTCCTGCACATGTTGCTTCATGCGAAAATTACCCGGCTGCGAGTGCCGCCAACCCGCGAAGCAAAGGCACATTCCACCAACCTCAATATCGACGGTCCGCGAACGAGGTTTAGGAGAAACTGTTCCGAAACCGGTTGATGACGGCCAGAGCCTGCCCGGCCGGGGCGCCGGTGCAAACAATCTCTCGCCCGACCGCCAGCCGCGTCCATATCATCGCGACCATCATGAGCACTCACACCTCGCGCCACGCGCCGTGGATGGTCCTGGCGGCGGCGTTTCTCGGCTGGATGTTTGACGGGCTGGAAATGGGCATCTTCCCGCTGGTGGCCCGGCCAGCGCTGCAACAAATGCAGCAGACCGCCGGCGTCCTCGATGAGCAGTTCGTGCAACTGTGGATGGGCCGGATCACCGCGCTCTTCCTGCTCGGCGCGGCGGCGGGCGGCCTCGTCTTCGGCTGGCTTGGCGACCGGATCGGGCGCGTGCGCGCGATGACGTTGAGCATCCTGGCTTATTCGCTGTTCACCGGCCTGGCCTATTTCGCGCAGGAACCGTGGCATCTCGGGGCCTTCCGTTTCATCGCCGCGCTGGGCATGGGCGGAGAATGGTCGCTGGGCGTGGCGCTGGTCATGGAAACCTGGCCGCGCGACAAAGGGCCGTTGATGGCGGGATTGATCGGCGCAGCGGCAAACTGCGGCTACGCCATCATCGCAGGCATCGGCATATTCTTTCAAATCACCCAAAGCTCGTGGCGCTGGGTGATGCTCGTCGGCGCGGCCCCGGCGTTGTTGACGCTGTTGATCAGCCTCTTCGTCCCCGAGTCCGAGCGGTGGAAGGAATCGGTGAAGAAAGGCGCGGCGCGGCCCTTGCGGGAAATCTTCGGCGCCAGCCTGGTGAGGAACACGTTGCTGGCCATCGCGTTCGCATCCGTGGCGCTGGTGGTGACATGGGGAATTGTGCAATGGATTCCGCTCTGGGCGGACCAGATGACGGCGGGGAAACAGCCAAAGGTGAAAGCAATCATTCAGCTTGCGTCGTCGATCGGCGCGATCCTCGGCTGTCTCGCCGCGCCGCTGTTGGGCGGGCGCATCGGGCGGCGGCCGGTTTATTTCCTCCTCTGCCTTTGCTCACTGCTGGCGTGCAGTGTCCTCTTCCGCGCCTTCCACGAATACAACACCGGATTCCTGCTCATGGTCGGCGTGGTCGGGTTCTTTACCGCCGCGTTTTACGGATGGCTGCCGCAATATCTCCCGGAACTTTTCCCAACGCGGGTTCGTGCCACGGGCCAGGG
>CAYQWK010000100.1:0-16206 GCA_964420805.1 uncultured Bifidobacteriaceae bacterium
CGCCGGAAGTCACTGGCGGCACACGGGAAGAAACCCGCGCCGTCGCAGCGGCGGCCCCGACCTCGGCACCCGCCAGCCTCAATGACACCGCCAGCATCGCGGCCGCGCTATTCGCCATCGCGCGGCGCGACAAGACAGTGAAGCTGATCCCGTTCATGGAGCGCGAACTGGTCATTCACGCGCTGAAGGAAACCTCCGGCAATCAGGTTCAGGCGGCCAAGCTGCTCGGCATCACCCGCGCCACCTTGCGCAAGCGCGTCGAGAAATTCGGCATCAAGCAGCAGTTGGAGATCAAGTAGCCCGCTGGAAAACAGGCAGGCCCGGCGTTGCCACCGGGCCTGGTGTTCCCTTCTGATTCTTGCCGCTCAACCGGCAAAAGCTATTGCGCGCGCACGCGGTAGAAGCGGTGAACACCGCCCGCCGAGGGATCGATGAATTCGCGAAAACCGCCGTCGCCCGCGTTGGTGATTATCGGCACCCATGGCGAACCAAGCTGCGGCGCGCATTCAATGATGTAGGTGCGCCCGAGGCCGGTGGGGAAACGAAGCTGCAAGCCGCCCACGGTGCGAGCAGTGTCAAGCGCCAGACGCGAGCGCAGGTTCATCGGATTGGTGCCCGCACGGAACTCGTCGAGATTACTGCGCCCGTCATGATCCGCGTCGGTGTCCGCTGCCGAGCGCAAATCCGTCACGCTGCCGAACCAGCGCAGACGCCACAGGTCGGAGACGCCGTCGTTCCAACTTGAGCCAGTGCGGTCGGAGAGCGTGATCACGCCGTCGTAGGTATTGGCCCGGAGCAGGCCCAACCCGTTCGGCGACGCGGAGAAGTGTTTGACGCGGACGCGATAGGCGGATGAAGGCCCGGCGGCGGCAGGAATCGGGACGGAGAGCGTGGCCAGCGTCGCGTCGCCGCTGATGCCGGCCACGGAGGTGTCGAGCCAGGCCACCGAGAGTCCGCTAAGGCCGTTGGGGGTGCGGATGGTCGGCGTGCCAATGTTGCCGCTGGGGCTGATGTCGATGGACGTGACGAGTTCCGGCGAACCGTCGAGCGGTTCAACGAGCACATTCAAACCCACCACGCGCGCCGGAAGGCCGCCGGAGAGGTGCAAGCGCAGGGGTACCTGGACAACGCTGCCGGCGGTCGCGATGACGTCATCCAATGCTCCGACGACGGAGGGCGTCGAGGTCGGCGCAACCGGAGGCGCAGGAGGCGGAGGGGGCGGAGGAGCGCCGCCGCCAGTGGGTGCGCCATTGGGGACTTCTTCGACACGGCGCAGACCGCCGGACCAGTAGCGCGCGTACCATTTGAGCGAAGGATCGAGGGATCGGCGGAATGTCACGAACACGTCGTCGATCATGAGCAGGCCATCGCCGAACTTGATGTTATCAATGGCGTAATTTGACCCCTCGAAGGTGGCGTTGCTCTCTCCATCCGATGAATCCATTGCATCGAGCAAGTCGCTGCCCTCGGGCGGCAGGTTGATGCCGCGGATCGCCGACTCGTACACCTGCACCACGTCGTTGTTGAGCAGATTGGTGTCGCCAAAGTCACCGGCGTTGTACCAGCGGAACGGCGCGACATCCCCGACGATGTAGCGGGGCGAACCCACCGTGACGATTTTCGTTCCGTTCACCGAACCAGCCGCCAGGGTTCCATTGGTAGGAATGTCGATGAAGACGTTCTTGCTCACTCCGTCCGATGTGGCGGAAACACGGCCAACCTGAATCCGGTAGGTCGAGCCGTTGGTCGCCTCGCTCGGCACGACAAACGAACAACCTCCCACCACGACCTTGCCGGCGCTGGACAGGAACACGGTGTCATGCGGCTGGGAAAAGGCGACGAGATCCTGCCGGTTGTTCGGGTAAATGTCGAAGAAACCACGCCGCGTAACATAGCCAACTCCCAGAAGATTGATCGTGGTGTTTGTGAACAGGAGATCTTGGTAGATCGGATAACCCGACTCGTCGTAGTCAATGAATACGGCTGGACGGATCATGTCGTAGTGCTTCCCGTCGGTGCCGACCTGGTCGCCATCAACGGACACCTCGTATTCGAGCGCATTGCGAAAGCCCAGCGTGCTGCCGTCCACGGGCACCGCCTGCTGGTTGGTCACGGTGAAGTTGAACTGCAACGAATAGATCGCCTGCTGCGGCAGCAAGCCGAGGGTGATGGGCGCATAAAACCGCTGCCCCGCCGAGGCCACGAAGTAGCTGGAGCCTTCACCGCTGTCGAACCCGAGGCTCATCTTGTTGGCATCGAAATTCTCCGGAGTGAATACCTTGGTCACGACCTCGCTGGGCCGGTAGCCAGGACGATAGGAGCGAATCTTGAAAGTGCGATTCGAGTTGTTGAGGTTGAAGGAGATGTTGTCGCCACTGATGACCGGGCCGATCACGTTCGTGTTGGCCGCCGCGTTGTTCGTCGGATCTGAGCCGTCCCATGTGTACCACATCTGCGCGTTGGTGGTGACGCAATCAACCCGGAAGGACGCCGCATTGTCGCCGAGGATGCTGGGATTGCCGGCACGAAACTGGAAACGCCCCTGAACAATCTCGCTCGAACGCCGACCGGTCTGCATCCCGATCACCTTCATCGTGAAATCACCCTTGATGGTCTCGCTAACTTCGATTGCGGAAGGAATGGTGTTGGGGAGCCATTCGGGCGGCGAAGGATCACTGATGCCGGGATCGGGCACATTGTCGATGAGCGGATCCGGCGAGGTGGCGGCCATGGTGTAATGGGCGTCGGTCCCGAGTTCGCGTCTGATCGCGATGATGACGTCGTTGTTGAAGGTGCTGGAAATGACCGGGATCAGCACCACCTCCGAGTTGATGATCGTGATCCAGCCAATCTGCGGCTCGGTGACCGGCGGCTGGGTCACGCCGGTGTTGATGCGGCGAATCTGGTTGTTGGCCTTGTCGGCGACGAGGAAGGCACCATTGAAAAGGTCACGCGCCAGGCCGATGGGGTTGTTGAACGTAGCGCTAAACGCAGGGCCGTTGGCCGCGCCAGAGGTTTCGGGCGTGCCCACGTACAGCTCGACCGAATACATGTTCAGGTTCGTGTTGTAGTAGATTCGCCGCACGGTGTGATTGCCAGAGTCGGCCACGAGCAGGCCGCTCGGCCCGCCGATGTAGAGCAGGCCGCGCGGGTTCGAGAACAAGGCCGTCTGCGCGTCCAGCGAATCATCCGATCCAGCCGTGCCCGAGACTCCCGCCACCACAGTCAGGTTTCCCCCGGCGTCCAGCCGCTTGATGCAATGACGGCGCGTGTCCGCGATCCAAACTTCCCCATTCGTGGACACCGCCACGGCAGCGGGCTGGAAAAGGTTCGAAACCAGCGTGGTGACGTTGTTGTTGGTGTCCAATTTGCGGATCGCGTTGTTGAAGGCGTCGGCCACGTAGATGTTGCCGGCCGCGTCAGCGGCCAGACCGGCCGGGAACCGGAACCGGGCCGAGGCGGCCGGACCGTTCACGAGGCCGAACACACCGGGGGCGCCGGCGAGATTCGAGACCGTGCCGTTGAAACTGACGAACCGGAGTGTGTGGTTGGCTGAGTCCGCCACCACGATGCCGCCGCGAGCGAGGACAATGCCCTGCGGTTGGTTGAAGCGGGCCAAGTTGCCGATGCCGTTGTTGGTGCCGGAGACACCCGTCAGGCCGGCGAGAGTGGCGACGGAATTTCCGCCCGGTAGCACCTTGCCGATCCGGTGATTGGCCGTGTCGGTGAGATAGAAAGTTCCGTCGTTGTCCGCCGCGACGCCAAACGGCTCAAACAGGCCCGCGCTGATGGCGGTGTCCACGCTGGTCTGCGCGGCCGCCGGGGTGGCGCAGAGAAGTCCCGCCACAGCCAGCGCGGCCAGCAAGCCCGTTGTTCGTGTGATCTTCATAAGGTCTGATTCCTGGAACTAGGGTTGAACGCGAACGCGGTAAAAGGCGCCGCCGGGCGGCGTGTCATCGGCGATTTGTTTTACCTGGCCGTCGCCCGGCACGCCGCTGGCGACAATGGCCCACGGGCCGGTGGCCGAGAGGCCGCGTTCGACGGTGTAGAGCTTGAGCGGCGCGCTCAACCACGACAGCGTGACCACGCCGCCGGAGTTGTCCTGGTTCAGCACCAGCCGCGACGCGGGGTCGCGCGGAGATGTGCCGTCGAAGAACTCCTGGCCGTTCGCCACGCCGTCGCCGTCCGAATCCGCCTGCGCGTCCGCCACCGAGGCATTCGTGCCCGCGCCGAAGAACGCCTTCCATTCATCGGGCAGAACCTCGGGGGTGTGCGCGTCGTGCGAGAAAATCCAGAACCGCGACGCAATGCCTTCCAGTTGGTATGGCGTGGCCATGTCCGCGCCACCACTCAAGCGTGGGAAATGGATGCGGTAGGTCTGGCCGAGCGCGGCATTGTGCGGCACCACGAAGCGCAGGTAGCCCACAATGTTGCTGCCGGTCAGCGCGGGCGCGAACGCCGCCACAGGCGTCATCAACCAAGAGCAAAGCACCTCGTTCGGCGCGACGCCGTTGGCCCAGATGAAATTCCCCGCGCCCAGCGTGGGCACAAATGAGACCACGCCCATCGCCGGCGCGCCGTCTTCCGGCACCACGGCGGCGCGCAGGTTCAGGCCGGACACGGAACAGCCGGGGGCAACCTTCACGTACACCGGAACCTCGTAGGTCTCGCCCGGAATTACATAGCCAAGCTGGCCCGCACCCACCGTGACCTGACGCACCCACACGCTGCCCGGACCCGGACCCTCGACGGCTGCCCCGGTCGCCGGCGGCGGAGCCGGAGCCGGCGGGGCCGGCAATGAGACCAAATCAGACCAGTGCAGGCCGCCGGGCGTCCAATAGCGGATCCAGTTGTAGGGATTCAGTCGCAACGAACGACCCAGCACGACGTTAAGGTCGAACGAGTCAATTAAACCATCGCCTTCCGCCGAGCCGCCGTCTTCCTCGGCGGGATAGGCGTCCATGGCATTGAAAACATCGGTGAAAGGCCACGGTGCGCGCACGCCGTGCGAGGAGTAGAACACCGCGTTCACATCGTTGTTCGCGAGATCGCCGTTGCCGAAGTCACCGGCGTTGTACCAGGCGTGCGAGGTCACGTCGCCGACCAACCAGGTGCGGTTGGCAATGGTCATCTTCCGGGCCGGCAGCGCGGCAATCGGCACTTCGCCAAAGAAACCGTTTGAGGTCGCCGAAGGCACCAGCGTCTCAATCTTGTAGGTGTGGCCCTCGCTGGCACCCGGATCCACCGGGATGACGAGCATGGCGGCGGTGGCGAAGTCCTGGACGAGGAAATTCGCGTTAGTGCCGATGGCCGTGATGACCAGGCCGCGCGTCGTTCCAATCGTGTAAGGCGCCGCGCTGTAAACCCCGATTGTGTTCGGAGCGGACGCGCCGGCCACCCGTATGAAATCGTTGCTGCTCATCGAAATGCCGCGGAACTGCGGCAGCACCGGCGGGCCCCCGTTGAGCGGCGTGATTTCCATGCGGAACTGAATGGAGCGGATTTCGGAATTGGTCCGCATGTTCACGACCACGGGCACGACGATGGTTGACCCGATTCCTGCCACCACATCGCGCGGCACGCCTACCTGGTTTTCGGAGACCGGCACTCCACCGACGACCGGACTGGATTCCGCGCCGACGATGATCTTCATGCGCAGCGACCGGAGATCGCGCAGTGGATCGCTGAATTGAATGATGCCGCGGTTCGTGCCGAGCACGCTGGTGAGCGCGATGAAGAAGCTTGTGTCGGTGGGTTCCGTGGAGTCAGTCGTGTAATAGACCAGGGCGGGAAACCGGTTCGTCACCACCACATCGACGCCCATCGGGAAGTAGCCGCTGCCAGGCGAGAATGAAGGCGGATTGAGCGGCACATTCACCGCAAAGCTGCACGCGCTGCTGTTGCCGCTCGCATCCCTCGCGGTGCAAACGACTAAAGTGTTACCGGGCGGGAACGTCGAGCCGGGGGCCGGGCTGCAAAGCACGGTGGGCGCCGGGTCCACGTTGTCCACTGCCCCGGGCGGGGTGTAATTGACCACTGCGCCATTGGTGCTGGTGGCCGCAACGGTGAAGGCATCCGGACAATCGAACAGGACCGGCGGAACCGTGTCGGTGCTGGGATTCACGCGGATGGTAAACGAACAGGAGTTGGTGATGAACAAATTGGTGTTGGCCGCGTAGCAGGTCACGGTGTTAGTGCCAATCGGGAACGTGACGCCGGACGCAGGGAAACACCAGATGACTACATTCGAGGTGGCAGCCGAGCCGGTCGTGAAGAAGACAACGGTTCCGCTCTCACTCACGGCATTCGTGACGATCGTGGCGGGGCAACTGATGGTGGGGGCGGAACCGTTGGTCGTGTTTGGATTCGTGCCGCCAAGCTGCGTCACGCCGGTGACGGCGCGAATGATGTTCCAATAGCGCTCGGCCACATAGACCGTGCCGTTGGTGGTCGGGGCCACCGCCACCGGTTCGCGAGCCAGCGCATCGGTGTCATCGCCATCCAGCCAGCCCGAAAATGGCCGCACCCAGCCGGAGCGCGAGCCGCCGTAAATTGTGCTGACACTGCCATCGATGGAGACGACCCGGACACGGTGATTGAGCCGATCGGCCACGACGATCTTGCCGTTCGAGGCACGAGCGATGCCGGCCGGAGAGTTGAAGCGGGCCACGCCAAGCGCCCCATCCTCAGCCCCGGCGCTGTTAGCCACGCCGGAGAACAAGGTGACCGCACCGTTCAAGGTACTGACGCGAAAGAGCGCGTGCTGGCCCGCGTCGCTGACGATGATCGAAGTGGGGTCAAAGAGAGCAACACCAGAAGGCTGGCGAAAGCCGGAGGCCAGATTGCTGATGACGCCGCCTGCCGAGAGAACGCGCACCTGGCCGTTCATCTGCGTGACGAACACATTTGTAATCGCATCCACGGCGAGGGCGGTCGGATTCACGAATCCGCGATACGTCCGCAGGAGCGCACCGGCATCGTTGTGGACGTTCACGGAGCCGTCGCGCTGGCTGACGGAATAGATGAGGCCGTTGGGACCGACAACGACACCGACCGGGCCTTTGAGGCGCGAAGAACCGAGGTCGGAGGTGAGGCTCGTGTCGTCAGAGCCAGGCAAGGAAATTTCGCGCAATCGGCTGTTGTTGCGATCCGCAATGACAAGGGTTCCATCCAGTTCGACGGCGATGCCGGAGGGCTGGTTGAACTTCGCGTGCGTAAGCGTCGGGCCGTTAGCATAACCGGCGCGGGCGCGGTTGCGCTGCGTCGGCCCGCCGCCGAGCGTCTTCACCTCGGCCGCCTGGCAGGCCAGCGACGCCCCCAGGAGGAGCGCCACGCCGCACCATGCTCGGACGGAGTGCCGGATTTGTTTCACCATCTTCATAAGCGTCTTTCGCTGGTGGTGGGTTTGGATCACTGCGCGGGCGAAGCGGGGCGTGTGCTCGGAGGATCCGTCGGCGCTGGCAACATCTTGGTCTTGGGATCGTCCGTCTTGGGCTTGGTCCAGTCGTAGGGCTTGGCGCTGTCCATGAAATTATCCTTCGGCTCGGGCCGGTCGGGCACGCGGGTCTGGAGGAAGTCGGAGCTGGCCACTTGGAAGTCGTAGTCCTGCACAATGGACGGCGTGATGAAGACGACGAGGTTCGCCTTGTCGCGCGACTTGGTCTGCTTGCGGAAGAAGTAGCCGAGGCCGGGGGCGTCGCCAAGGATCGGCACCTTGTTCATGGCGTTGGCGTTGCGGTCGCTGATGAGGCCGCCCAGCACCAGCGTGTTTCCGCTCGGAACCATGACGTGCGTCTCCATGCGCCGGATCGAGTAGATGTTCGCCGTGTTTTCGTCGCCGTTGAGAATTTGTCGGTCAACCGCCGAGATATCGGAAACCTCCGGAATGACGCGCAGGAAGATGTTGCTGTTGGCGGCAATGCGCGGCGTGACAGTGAGCACGGTGCCAAGGTTGGTGTAGGTGACCTCGCCGCCCGCCGCCGTGTTGGCCGAACCCGGCGTGATCTTGAAGATCGGAAACGCGCGCGTGACGGAGAGAATCGCCTGCTGGTTGTCCAGAGTCACCGCGCGCGGCGTGGCAACGATCTCGGTGTCGTTGTCCGTGTTGAAGAACGAGATTACGGCGCGCAACCCGTCAGCATCGAGGAACGCAGTGGCGGGATGCAGCCCCTTGGCGGTGTTGAGGCTCAGGCCGCCGTTGCCCACGGTGGTGAGCAAATCCGTGACGGTCTTGGACTTGTCGGTGCGGGTGATAGTCGTGCCCTTGGGGGTGGTAATGGTCTTTGAATCGCCCGGCTCGGTGTATTTCACCTCGCCCACGGTGCGGCCGTTGCCAAAGGTCACGTTTTGCGCCTCGAACGTGCCCTGCCAGTCAATGCCCTTGGCAGTCTTGGGGTTCTTCGAGGTTTCCCAAAGCTGCGCCTCGATCAACACCTGCTTGGTCTGCGCGTCGAGCTTGGCGATAAGTTCCTCCGCGGCGGGAAACTCCTTCTCCGTGGTCACGAGGATCAACTGGCTCGTACGCGGATCGCCAAGCACCTGGCTGCGCGGCGAAAGAGTCTTCTTCACGATCTCGATGATATTGGTGGGCGGTGTGAACTTGAGCTGGATGATCTTCGTGAAAAGCGGGTCCTCAGCCTTGGGATCCTTCACGGTGAGCCGCGCGACCTTCAAGTGGCGGTCGTGGACGACCTGGAGGTTGTAGGTTTCGAGCACGGCGGTGAGCGCGTCCTGCGCCGTGACGTTTTCCAGACGCAGGGTGACGTTCGGCTGGTTGGTCAGGGACAAGAGCTTGGGATCGGGGATGTAATTCAGCCCGGCCTGCCGTGCGAGGTTCTTCACCGCGTCGATCAGCGGCACGTCGTCGATGACGATGAGCGGCACGATCTCGCCGCCGGGCGCGTTAGTGGCGGCGCTCATCTCGGAGGCCGGCTTCACGCCATCCGCGGGCGCAACCTCGGGCGGCGCGGCGGGCACGGCGGGCGGCGTCGCCGGGGCGTTGGTCGGCGCGGCAGGCGCGTTGGTCGGGGCCGGCGGCGGCGCAGCGGGAGCAGGATTCTCCTGGCCCCGGACGGACAGGCCGAACGCGAGGCTGACCACGGCGAACAGTTGGACGGTCTTCATAATGATTTTTGTTGCGGTATGTATCGGCAGATCAAATGCCTTCCCTGAGTTTGAGTTCCACGACCTCTCCGGTGGCGCTGACTTCAACGATCACAGAGCGATTGCGAATTTCGCGGCAGCGAATGCGGACGTTCTGGTGGCCGCACTTCACCTCACCAAACTCGCCAGCGGAGAATGTGAGGTTGTTGATGAGTGCGAGCGGGCGCGCCTTGGTGCCGGCAATGCCCCTGAGCGTGAGCTGCCCCGAGACATGGGCGGGCGCGGCGTTGGAGGTTGTGCCAACCTGCTTCAAGCGCCGCGTCGAGTCGGGAAAGAAAGGATCCTTGCCGTTGTTGGGATCGTCGGAGAAGCCTGACCGCGGCACGGCATTGGTGCCTGCGGCAAACGCGCCACCCGCCGTGGCGAGAAGCACCATGCAGGCGAACCGGGCGGAGATGAGGAATGCGCGCTGCGTGGTTTTCATGGTGACGCGGGCCGGACAAGGGTGAGCAATTCCATCTTGAAGGTCAGTTTCTCGTTCCGGCCGCCCGGGCCGATGTCCCCGGTGGGAGCGAGCTCGATATCCTGAACGCGGATGTAGGGGAACGCGTTCTCGAAGGCGGCAAGAAACCTGCCAAAATCGTGGTAACAGCCGGAGCCGCGCACCGTGAATGAGGCAGCCGCGTAGGGAAACTTGACGAAGATGCCGACTTCCGCCGGCGTTTCCCTGCTGAACTGTGGAATCTCAATTTCGTGCCCGAGGCGGAAAGTGTTCAGGGTCTGCGTAAGCCACGAGAACATGTCGCCCGGACTGGCCATCTCGTTCTCGCATGCCTTGAGTTTGGAATTCACGGCTTCATAGGCCTGACTGACGGACTCGGTGGATTTGAGCGTGGCCAGCCCTTGCGCCACGCGCTGCTCGTCCGCAACCTTCTGTTTACGCACTTCCTCCAGCGTCTTGCCTTGCGCGCGGATGACAAAGAACCAGACGGCCCCGACCGCCATGACCACGCCCATGGCCACGGCGATGATCTTGTCGCGCTTTTCCTTGGGGATGTTACTCATGCAAACGGCGCTCCTTGTCCTGGAAGAAGACCTGGTAGCCGAAGCTGACGAAGGACCGGTTGCCCTCCGATTGCGGGGCCGAAAGGCTCGTCAACTGCACCTTGTTGGTCTTCTGTAAATTCGCCGCGAAGTACGGCGCGTCGAGTAACGCCTGCTTAAACTTCGGAATCTGATCGCCCAGACGCGCGCTATAATCTCGGCCCTCAAGGATCAGCGCGGCCCTTTCCGTGACTGTCGCCGCGCGCGCCGCGGCGGCGGCTGCAGCGGCCGCGGCAGCCACATCCACCGGCGCCTTCACCGGCTCGGCGCGCTGGAAGGTCTGCTCTGTTTTGAGGCGGACGATCTGCACGTTGTCCACCATCGTGTGCTGAAGCGCGTCGAGTGTGTTGGCCCAGAGCATCCGGTTGGTCGTGAACTGGTCGAGAGCGGAGAGCCGGCCCTCAATGTCACGGGTGAGTTTCTTGTGCTGCTGGACGAGATTCACCTTGGTCTCGATGTTCTTCCAACTCGCCTGCAACGCGCTGATGGCAGAGCGCTCGCTGATGATCTTGAGCTGCAACGTCCCGGCCCAAAGCAAAGCCAGAAAGACCACGAAGCCGCCAACCCAGATGGACCGTTTAACCGGATCCTTGCGACGTAGTTCTTCGGCAGCCTGCGCCTCGGCGAGAAAATTGATACGGATGGGCATAGGTCAGAGGGCGCTCAGGCCGGTGCCGACGGCCACCGCCAGTTGCGGCACCACGCTGGCGAAATCAACCATCTGCTCCGGCCGCAGCATCAGTTGGAAGTTGGCAGTCGCGTTCAACACCCGGCACGCCACCAGCAGCTCAAGTTGCAGCGTCTGCACAATCAATTCGCTGCGCGCAGAACCGCCGCATAAGAACACCTCCGACACCACCGTGTCCTGCTGGTGCTCGAAGAAATCAATGAAAGCCCGCAATTCCCGCCCGAGCGCAATGATCAACGGCTCAAGCGTGCTTTGCACCTCGCTCGCCATCCCGATCTTGATCCCTTCCGCTTCCGGGTAACTGATCGTCATTCCCTCTGCCAGCCCCGCCGTGAAACGATCTCCCCCAATGTTCACCACCCGGTGCATGACCAACTCCCCGGCCTGCAGCATGCAGATCGTAGAATTCCGGAAACCCAAATCCACCAGCGCCACCGCCTCCTTCCCGAAAACCTCCGGCTCGGCCAACTCAAAGGCGTTGATCGGAGATACCAGGCCCGGTGCCACCACTGTGGCGACCAGCCCAGCCTGTTTTGCCGCCGTCTCCACGTCACTGACCAGTTGCTGCTTCGCGCCGCCAACGATCACCTTCAACTTCTGATTAGAACCCGGCTTAGGCGCGTCGGCACCTGCCTTTCCCGCCGGCTGCGAGGGCACAATGATGGAGCAATCGAAAACGTGGGCCGGAAAATCCTGCTGGAGATAGCTCTTTGCATTAAATTTGAGCATCTGCCGCATGTCACCGACCGGCACGGCCGGCATCTCCGACCGGCGCACCACTGTGTCCGCCGCCCCCAACGCCACCGCCACATGCTTCACGCTGCTTCCCAACGCCTTCGAGACACTTTTCAAATGGTCGGTCAGGACATCGACCGACACCGTCCCCTGCTCGCTGGGCGCGTCCTGAATTGTGTACGCAACCAGGTTAAAACGTCCTCCACTGTTCCGAAGATGGACAGCCTTGGTGTGGCGCCCGCCCAGGTCCACGGCGATGATTTCATCCCGGCCCTTGTTGGAGATTCTTGCAAACGGCAGCGACATAACGCGCCCCATTTAGCAGCCGAAATGCCAGATGGAATGGGACAGCCGACACTTCTCATTCCAGACAACCGACTCAGCCTTGAATTCCCTCCCGCAAACAACTTTGTCGCCCTGTTGAACCAAAAGAAAAGACCGCGCCTGGCAAGGCGCGGCCTGACGTCGTGGAAATTCTCGCCGGACGGATTATCGCTGTACGCGGGCGTTGCCCTTCCAGATGCTCCAGACCTGATCCTCGTCAGCGGGTTGGGCGTAGTCGTTCAGGCTGGTGGTCGCAAGCGCGCCGGTAGCCCAACCGAACTGCACCCACTTCTCCGGTGCCCAGCCCCTGAGGATGGCGTAGAGCATTCCTCCCACGAAACCATCGCCGCCGCCAATGCGGTCGAGCACGGTGATGGGGCGGGGTTCGACGACGTGCCATTGGTCGCCGGCCAGCATGATGGCGCCCCAAAGGTGGTGGTTGGTGTTCTCCACCTCGCGGAGAGTGGTGCCGTAGGTCTGGGCGTGCGGGTAGGCTTTCTTCACGCGGTTGATCATTTCCTTGAAGCCTTCGATCTGGGCCTTGATATCCTTGCCGCCGGCCTCGGGACCCTTGACGCCGAGACAGAGTTGGAAGTCCTCCTCGTTACCCACGAGGATGTCAGCGACGCTGGCGATCTCGCCGAAGATGGCGGAAAGCTCCTTCTCGCGCCCCTTCCAAAACGTGGCGCGATAGTTCAGGTCGAAGGAAATCTTGGTGCCGTGCTTCTTGGCGGCCCGGGCGAGTTCGAGGCAGAACTGGCCGGTCTCCGGCGAGAGCGCGCCGATGAGTCCGGAGAGGTGGACAATCTGAACGCCGTCCTGGCCAAAGATGCGGTCCAAGTCGAAGTCCTTCACGTTGAGAGTGCGGCCAACTTCACCGGCGCGGTCATTCCAGACCCGCGGACCGCGCGAGCCATAACCGCTATCAGCGATGTTAAACTGGTGGCGGAAACCCCACGGGCCGCCTTGCGGAACCTCAGCACCCTCGTAATCCATGTGCCGGGCGCGAAGGCTGTCCTTGATCATCTGCGCGATGGGGCTGCCCTTGACGAAGATGGTGAGCACCTTGACCGGCAGGCCAAGGTAGGCGGCCACCGCGGCAACGTTGGTCTCGGCGCTGGTGACCTGGACAACGAAAGTCCCGGCCGTGTGGACGGGCTGGCCGTTGGGCGGCGTGAGGCGGAGACCCATGCTGGTCGGGACAACGAGGGCGTAGCGACAGTTTGGTTTCAGTTCAATCTTCATGTTTGTTCCCGCCGTCGTACAGCGTGCGCGCGCCAAGACAAGAGAGAAGTTTGCGTCGTCGGCCATGGGGGCGGGGCGCAGGACCGTCTTCCGGACACTGCTTCCCGAGCACGGGCTTGACTTGAATGAACGTTCCCGGAACATGCGCGCCCAATGGCCAGCCTTTTCTCCATTCGCGGCGAGCAACGCTACGAGGTGGTCCGCAAGATCGCCGAGGGCGGTATGGGCATTGTGTACGAGGCCGAGCAACACGGCGCGCGCGACTTCGTCAAACGCGTCGCCATCAAGGTCATCCGTCAGAATTACGCCAACCAGAAGGAGTTCATCGACAACTTCATTGGCGAAGCGCGCCTCGTCGCGGACCTCATCCACACCAATATCGTCCAGACCTACCACCTCGGTGAATTGAATGGCGTGTACTTCATGGCCATGGAGTTCATCAACGGGGTGAACCTCGAACAATTCAGCCTGCGCCTGGCCGAGCGGAAAAAGCGCCTGCCGGTCGAACTGGCCGTCTTCATTGCCAGCCGCATCTGCCGCGGCCTGGCCTACGCGCACAACAAACCGGGCAAGGACGGCCGGCCGCTCGGCATTGTCCACCGGGACGTCAGCTTCAAGAACATCATGATCGCCTACGAGGGCGACGTGAAACTGACCGACTTCGGCGTGGCCAAGGCGCAGGGGTTCCTCATCGACAACGAAGGCGAAGTCGTGGCCGGCAAGGCCGATTACATGAGCCCGGAACAGGCGGATTTTCAGATCACGGACAAGCGTTCCGACTTGTTCTCCGTGGGCGTCGTCCTCGCGCATCTGCTCCTCGATCACAATGTCTTCAAAGGCCCGACGCCGGAGAAATCCCGCGAGCGTATCATGACCATGGCCATCCCGGACTTCCGCAAACTCGACGAGCGCATTGACGACAAACTCAATGACATCCTGCAGCGCACACTGGCGCGCGACTTGAAGCAGCGTTACGCGACCGCCGACGAACTGCTCTACGCGCTCGAATACCAGATTTACCATTCCGGCTACGGCCCAACCAACGAGACCCTCGGAAAATTCGTCCGCGAACTTTGCGGCATGGATCCCGCCGCGGCCGAACGCGACGCCAAAGGCAGCACCCGCCTGCTCGAACGCACCGCGCGCGTCACCCGCCGCGCCACCCGCCAGACCCGCAACACCCGGCGGACCAGGGTCGCCGGCAAAATTCCCGTTCGCTAAATGACTGCAAAAAAATCGCGCCGCTCCACGGCCGGAAAAGCCCCGGCCATTTCCCCGGCCAGGAAAAACATCGTCCAAGTGGGGTTGATTCAAACCGCCTGCTCCGCCAATCCCGCGGAAAACCTCAAGAAGACGCTCACCGAAACCGAGCGCCTCGCCCGGCAGGGCGCGCAGATCATCTGCACCCAGGAACTCTTCCGCTCCCAGTACTTCTGCCAGAGCGAAGACCACGAGAACTTCAAGCTGGCCGAATCCATACCCGGCCCCAGCACCGACGCCTTCCAGAAGATCGCGAAGAAGCACGAGGTCGTGATCATCGCGTCACTCTTCGAGAAACGCGCCTCGGGCGTTTATCACAACACCGCCGCCGTCATCGACGCGGATGGATCACTCCTCGGCATCTACCGCAAGATGCACATCCCGGACGACCCGCTGTACTACGAGAAATTTTACTTCACACCCGGGGACCTCGGCTTCAAGGCGTGGCAGACACGCTACGCCAAAATCGGCGTCCTGATCTGCTGGGACCAATGGTACCCCGAAGGCGCGCGCCTCACCGCCATGCAAGGCGCGGAAATCCTCTTCTACCCGACCGCCATCGGCTGGCACCCGAAGGAGAAACAGGAATACGGCGTGAACCAGCACGGCGCATGGGAACTTATCCAGCGCAGCCACGCCGTGGCCAACGGCTGCTACGTGGCCGTGGCCAACCGTGTCGGACTCGTACAACCCGGCGGCGGCGACGGCATCGAGTTCTGGGGACAAAGCTTCATTGCCGGCACCTCGGGCCAAATCCTCGCCAAAGCCGGCGTGGACAAAGAAGAAAACCTGCTCATCCCCCTCGACCTCGACAAAGTCGATGTGACGCGCACCCACTGGCCCTTCCTCCGCGACCGGCGCATCGATGCGTATGGGGATTTAACCCGCCGGTTGGTGGACTGACCTTCAGGTCATGATGTCCACATCATGGTGCGGCTCATGGCGCCTGGATGCTCGATGCGCCACGCGCGGGGCATGGCTGCGTTCCTCCCTCCATCCTTATTTTATGTAGAAACTTCGGCCCCCTTCTCGATGGGGAGAGGAAAAAATGAGGAAAAAGCGCCCTTCCACCCCGTTTTCCCATTGCGAAGAACCATTTTGCACCGTCGCAAAACGGCGGTGCGGTCGCGCAAAACGGTTTTGCGCTCGCGCGGAGCCATATTGTGCGATCCCGGGCGGTCCGACCACGCGCCGCTGGCGGCGAGTTCGTTGCGCCGCTCTGACGCAGCGCGACAAGTTCCACCCCGTGGCGAAAAATGTGGGTAATCACATGAGTTGCTAGGCACGAGCCACCCTGGGGAACCATGCCGGGATCGACCACAGCCCCGTTGGGGTTGAAACGGTGTCTCGCGCGGTTCCGACGGTGACGAAACCGCCCTCACGGCATCTTCCAAACCCAGTCGCCATGCTCGGGCTTTGATTTGTCAATTGTGCCGAGGAAGGCGCCGGCATCATCCTTTTGGTCCCAGCCAGTCGAATACAGCACGTAGCCATTTCCCTCGCGACGGTAACGCATCGGCTGGCTGGATACCGCCTCATTCGGCACGTTGGCCATGAAATGCGGCACAAGTTGCGAAAGCTTCTCCGGCAAGGCCCCATTCTTCAGGCGATATCGCTCGATCGCGCAGGCGATGGCGGCCTGATTGGCGGTGGACTGCGCGCGGGCGGCGCGCGAGGCGGACTTGGTGAGCGCGGGCAGGAGCAATTGCGCGAAGACCTGGTGATGCCATACCGCCTTGAAGCCGCCC
>CAYQWK010000101.1:0-16161 GCA_964420805.1 uncultured Bifidobacteriaceae bacterium
GTGAACTTCTCCTTCGTCAACGCCGCCTCGCGCAGGCGCGTCAGCACAAAGGTGCGCATCGCCGCGCGCTCGATGTCGAACGCGAACAGGTACCAGTGGTTCTCGATGCAGGCCAAATGATACGGCCGCACATGCCGGCGCTGCGCCTTGGTCGCGCCCAGGTTGCGATACACAAACCGCAAAGCCCGCCGCTCCTGCACGGCCCGGGCAATTGTTTGAAACGTGGCCAGGTCCGTGTCCTCAGGCGCCAGCGGACGGAACGACACCATCCCGTCGAGATTGCTCAGCGTGAACTTCGCGCCCTGGTCCAGTTGCCCCGTGAGCTTTCGGAAGGCGGCTTCCAGCGGGGCCTGAAACGGCGTCCCGTGGTATTGGGCAATGGCCTTGTGCGCCACGAGCAGCGAGAACAACTCCGCCTCCGTCACGGCCACGGTCGGGAACTGGTCCACCGGCTGGCTGTAGAAGAAGCCGTAGCGTAGCTCGTCGTATTCGATGGGCAGCTTCAGCCGCACCTTCATGAAGTCCACGTCCCGCTTCAGCGTGCGCGTGGACACCTCGAACTCCTTCGCCACCTTCGGGCAGTTGGGATACTCCCCGTTCTGGATGAGCTGATGCATCCGCATCATCCGCTCCCACGCGGGCCGCGAATACGCCTCTGGTTTCTTCTTGGCCATGCCCGCAGTCTGCCACCCCGGTGACAGGCCCTGTCAACCGTTCCCACCCGGAAACCGCCGCCGGAATTCCACTGGGGAGTGTCCACGGATGTCACCCCCCACCAGTGATACTGTCCCGCGAAACCAGGACGGCGGTGGCCCGCCGCCCGCGGCAAACACAAACGAAAGGCATTGAAATGAAGATCACCGCGCACCTCGACTACCAGACCATCCTCGCCAACCAGGCTGTTCCCATCTACTTCGCGCTCCAGTTGCAGGCGCCGGAAATCACCGCCGCCCGCCCGCATCCCGCCGCCTTCTGCGTCGTGCTCGACCGAAGCGGCTCCATGGACGGCGTGCCGCTCGAACGCGCCAAGGATGCCGCCCAGGTCGCCATCAAGAACCTCCGCCCCGACGACCTCTTCAGCCTCGTGACCTTTGACGACGAGGCCCGGACGGTGATCCCGCTCCAGCCGGCGAAGGACAAACAACAGCTTCACCAGGCCGTGGCCGCCATCTGCAGCGGCGGCAGCACCAACCTCACCGGCGGGTGGATGCTCGGCCGCGACCAACTCACCGGCGCCCCCGCCGGCACCAGCAGGCGCGCCCTGCTCCTGAGCGACGGTCACCTCAATGCCGGCATCATCGAGCCGGCCCAGGTGCGGGGCATTGTGGCCAGCGGACTGGAACAAGCCGCCATTCGCACCTCCTGCCTCGGCTTTGGCGACGGCTACAACGAGGACCTCATGACCGGCCTCGCCGCCGCCACCGGCGGCGTGTTTTACGACGCCGTGTCGCCCGAGAAATTCCCGGCCATCTTCGATTCCGAGCTGCAGGGCCTCCAGAAGCTCGCGGCCCAGAACGTCCGGCTGCGGCTCAAGCCGCTCGACTTCTGCGACGGTTGTGTCCCCTTGGGCGATTACCCGTCCGTGCAACTTCCGGACGGCCGCCCCGAGTTCGCCCTGGGCGACCTGGTGAGCGGCGAGGAACGTGTCGTCGTCTTTGCCCTGTCCGTCCTGCCGCTGCCGGCGGTGGATGGCCGGCCCGTGACCAGCCTCGAAGGCGAGCAGTTGATCGAGATCGAACTCGCCTACGACGAATTCACCGCCGAGGGCGTGGCCTCCAAGACCTTCACCCAGGTGATGCGCATCCAGTCCACGCAGGACCCGGCGCAGGTTGTGGTGAATGCGCAGGTGATTCCGTGGGTGGCGCTCCAGCGCGCAGCGCAGGCGATCAAGGAAAGCATCCAACGCCTCGACGCGGGTGATGCCAGAGGCGCGCACCGCATGGTGGCCGCGTGCCAGGTGTCCCTCAACGAATACGGTCCCGTGGCCGCCGAGGCCGTCCAGGACCTGAACGAACTGCGGGAGAAAATCGAGCAACAGACCTTCGACGCGCGGGCCCGCAAGAGCGCAAGTTACCGTGCGGCCAGCCATCGCCGGATGAGCTCGCGCGACCATTGGACCGGCCCGGGCCCGGCCCCGAGCTACAAGACGCCCGAGCCGCCGGCCCAAACGCCAGAAAGCCATGATCTCACTTGATTTTCCGCCATTCTCAGTAGTGGGCCTTCAATGGCCTCAATGAGGCCGGCATCAAAACTCTCGAAGGCGATTACGCGTGCCATGTTGTTCGCGAGGGCGCGCAAAACTCTTTGGACGCCGCCGCATCTCGGTTCCGCGTGGCGATCTACTCCTCACGGATGCTCGAAGGGAACGCTGCGCTCCAAGGAATCTGCCGGCTCGCGACCGTCTCGTGACCCGGGACCTGCGTCGGCGCGGATGCTGGAGGGGCGTCGCCGCGGTTGTTTCATGACGCGACGGCGGGGAACTGGCGGCTGTTGATCGAGGCGACGGAGTTTGGGAGGGGAGCGGTGATCGAGGTGTGGTCGGGCGGAGAGTTCGCGGACAATAATTCAGCAGGCAAGTATCGGCGCATGGGGGCTGCGATCCGACGCCGGAACTCGTGTTGGAAGCGGTGTAACGGGGCTCTGCGCGGCGCGACGGCTCGCAGCGTGAGCGGTCCCCCAAATTCGGTGCGTTCGCGCTGGGGAAAGAAGTTTCCTTCCCGGCGCGGTGGGCTAACCTTGCAGGCGAATGAACCCACAGAAATGGCTTTGCCTGGGCTTTGTCATGGCCTGGGCGGCTTGGTCGCCCGGCCGGCTGATGGCAGCGCGTCCGCTGGGAATTGACGTGTCGCACTGGCAGGGAAGCATCACCTGGTCGAGCGTGGCGGGTGCGGGCATTTCCTTCGCGTACGCCAAGGCCACGGAAGGGGTCAATTATCAGGACGCGTATTTCGTGGGCAACCAGAACAACGGCAAGGCGGCCGGCGTGTTGATGGGGGCTTATCATTATGCGCGCTACGACTTGAATGCCGGCACCGCCGGGGCCACGGCGGAGGCGAATTACTTTTGGAACTTCGCGAAGAATTTCATCCAGGGTGACGGCAAGACGCTCATGCCCATGCTGGATGTCGAGGCCTCCAACGCGGGCTACACGCCGGCGCAACTGGCCGCGTGGGTCAATCAATGGTGCCAGACCGTGGTCACCAATGCCGCCGCGGCCGGCCTCACGGTGAGGCCAGTCATCTACGTGAGCGCCTGCCATGCAAATTATTTCGACAGCTCCTGCGCACAGTGGATTCCCTGGATCGCGAATTACAACGGCCAGGACCCGCAGACCGGCACGCCGTGGAGCGTTTGCAGCGGCTACAACTGGTGGGGCACCTGGGTGGCGTGGCAGCACACTTCCACCGGCACCGTTCCGGGCGTTTCCGGCAATGTCGATCGCGATGTGTTCAACGGGACGATGGCTGCGTTGACCAACACGCTCGTCATCGTCGGCGACACGGATGGGGATGGGATGCCCGATCCGTGGGAACGGCAATGGTTCGGCGGATTGGGTGAACCCGGTAATGGCGACTTCGACCTCGACGGGGTCAGCAATCTCGCCGAATACCTCGCCGGCACCAATCCGACGGACGGGCCGCCCACGGTGGTCGTGCCTGTGTCGAAGGGCGTCGATGACGCCGAGGAATCGGCCGCCGGCGCCATGAATCTCACCAGCACCGACCTCGAACTCGTGCGCGATGACAGCACGGGAACGGGCAACCAGATTGTGGGCCTGCGATTTCATGTCCCCGTGCCGCCGGGCGCCATCGTCACCAGCGCCAGCATTCAGTTCACCGCCAATGAAACCAACAGCGAGCCCACGGTCCTTGCCATCAGCGTCGAAGCAGCTGACTACGCGGCGCGGTTCGACAGCAACAAGTTGAGCGTCCGGACGGTGGTTGGCACCAGCGTCTTATGGCAGCCGTCGCCCTGGCTGGCGGTGGGCGAATCCAACACCCTGCAACGCACGCCGGACCTGACGACGCTGGTGCAGGCGGTTGTGTCCCGCCCGGGCTGGAGCAACACCAGCGCCATGGCGTTTCTCATCACCGGCACCGGCCATCGCACAGGTGACGCTTTCGAGGAGGCCAGCGGCACCCCGGCGCGGCTGCTGGTCACGTACAAAATGCCCGGACCGTTGCTGACGAATAGTGCGGGCATCACCGGCAGCGACAAGGACGCGGAACAAGCCACGAACGGAACCGTCAGCCTGACCAGCACGGACCTTGAACTCGTACGCGACGAAAGCACGAGCGCGGGCAACCAAACCGTGGGCCTGCGCTTTGAGAACCTCCAGCTTCCGGTGGGCGCGCAAATCGTCAGTGCGAACATCCAATTCTCGGCTGATGAAACGAACGGCGAACCAACCACGCTCACCGTTCACGCCCATCGTTCGGGCAACGCGACCGCCTTGAGCACCAACCTCAATGACCTGACCTCCCGCCTGTTGACGATCGGCTCCGTGGTGTGGACGCCGCAACCATGGCTCACGGTGGGCGAACGCGCCGCCGCGCAACGAACGCCCGATCTGGCCGCCGTGGTCGCCGAAGTCGTGGCCCGCCCGAGCTGGGTCAGCACCAACCCGCTCGTGTTCATCATCAACGGCACCGGCAAGCGGGTCGCGGATTCGTTCGACAAGGCCGGCGGCGCGCCGGCGACGCTTGCCGTTGCATTTTATTCCAGGCCGGTGACCGGCGGGTTCGCGGAATGGCTGGCCGCCGCCGGCATTTCCAACACCAACGCAGCGAGTGCCACACCGGAGGCCGACTTTGACGGGGATGGCTGGAGCAACTGGCAGGAACACACTCTGGGCATGAACCCGAAGCAACCCGACGCGCCGTGGTGGCAGTTCAATGTGCAGGGCGTGCTGCTCACCTACAGTTACAAGCGTCCGCGTGTGATTAGCGATGCGGGTTACGCGGTGGAATGGAGCGACACGCTTGCTCCCGGTTCGTGGAGCAGTGCCGGTGTCATGCAGCAAGTCATCGCCGACAATGGGACGAATCTTACCATGCAGGCCACCCTGCCCGCCGGCGGGACAGGGAGCCGGTTTGTGCGTTTGAAGATCACGGCCACGGACTGAGGCCCGTCGATGTCAGACCAGTTGAGTCAGCGGAATCTAAGAAAACCGAGCCATATCTTCTCACCGCTCATCTATCTGCTCCTGAATTCCGAGGCAATCACCGCATGGCAGGACCAAGGTAGTTGCCCCGAATGGCCCCTCAGCACGAGAATTTGAATCGCAGTTCAGGGGGTCACCACGCGGTAGAAACGCGCCGGGAAGTTTGTCACTTCCGGATCCGTGATGACGAATGCGCTGTTGCTGAACACTCCTGCACCGATCTGGTTCCAGTTGCTGAAGGGCAGCGCGATGTTCGTCGAGGCCATCACCCGGTAGGACTGTCCGGCCGGCCCGCTGCCGAACAGCGCGAGTCCCGCGCCGTTAGTCATGGCCAGCCAGGTAAAACGCAGTGCCACCGGTTGGTTCGTGATGAAGCTGGTGACGAGCAGGTAGTCAATGTTCCCGCCGTTCGATCCAATCGCAGTCGTTCTGATGGTGTTGGTGCCGTTGGTGAGTGTGACCATGATGGGCACGGTGTTGCTCCATGCCGTCCAAGCACCGGTGGCGGCATAAGTATTCGTGCCAACGATGGCACCATTGACCGTAAGCCGCAGCGGCTTGGTGCCTGAATTGTTGGCGTAACGGAATGACAGTGCATACGGGCCTCCGACGGAGAGAGGAACCGTCCATTGGATGTAATCGTTGCTGGCGTTCTGGTAATCCGCATAGCCGGTGCCGCTGTATCCGGCATAGGTACTCGCCGTTTTCGCACCGCTTAACGCGGCCAGTTCCGCCTCGTAGGTGGCGTTGCTGGACGCGAACACGCGCACTGTTGTCTGGGTGGTGGCACCGCCAGAGTCGGTCACCTGCACGGTGAAGAAGTTCGTCCCCAAGTCACCGCCCTGCGGCAGGCCGGTGAGTATGCCTGACGCGGCAACACTGAGCCAAGCCGGTCCGCTGACCATTGAGAACGTCAGCACGTCGTTAGTGTCGATGTCAGTGGCACGGCCCGCCAGGGTGTTGCTGTAAACATTCCCAAGCAGTGCATTTGGAAGGACGATCAAGTTCGTAGCCCAGCGCGGCGGATCGTTCACGGGGAGCACGGTCACAAAGACGCGCCCGGTCGCCACGCCGCCCTGGCCGTCGTTCAAGACATAGTTGAAAGCATCGCCGCCGCTCCAGTTCGTGTTCGGGCGGTAGATGACGTTGGTGCCGGAAATCGACGTGGTTCCGTTGGTGCCAGCCGTGACGGACTGGAGCGCGAGCGTATTGGTCTCGACGTCGAGGTCGTTCACCAGCACGCCGATGGTCACGGGCGTGTCCTCGCTCGTGGTCACGGAGTCGTTGACCGCGACCGGCGGATCATTGGCTGGCGTGACGACGACGGACACCGCGCCGGTGGCAAACCCGCCGTGGCCGTCGGTGATGACGTAACCGAACGAGTCGGTGCCGTTCCAATTGGTCGCCGGAACATAGAGAATGTTCGTGCCCGAAATTGAAGTCGCGCCGTACGCCGCGGCCGAAACAGACTGGATGGTGAGCACATCGCCGTCCACATCGCCATCGTTGATCAGGATGGCCACGAGCTTTGACGTGTCCTCAGCCGTAGTTGTCGCGTCATTTGCGGCGAATGGCGGATCGTTCACCGGAGAGACCGTCACGGTCACCAGTCCCGTCGCGCTGCCGCCCCGGCCGTCGATCACGATGTAGGTGAAACCATCCACGCCACTGAAGTTTGTAGCGGGGGAATAAACCGCGTTGGTTCCCGAGACCGTGACAACGCCGTTGGTGCCCTGGGTGACGGTCTGGATGGAAAGCACGTTGTTGTTTGTGTCACTGTCGTTGGCCAACACCTTGATGTTGACCGGCGTTTCCTCGGCAGTGGCCGCCACGTCATCGACGGCGACGGGATCGACGTTGGTGCTGCGCAAATAGACCGACAATGTGCCGTTGGGGGTGAGGGTGTTCGACCACCCCCATTGGTTCGGCAACGCAGGCAGAATGATGTTTGTGAATACGCCGCCGTAGCTCGCGGCGGAAAAGAACTTGAAGCTGTCGCCCACGGCCAGCGATCCGGCGAGGTTCGTCACCCGCAAGGTTCCGCCGTAGGTCACGCTGGTCAGGCCGGTCACGCTGTCGCTGGTGTTGTTCGTCTTCGCGATCTCAAGGATGGTTGTGCCCGCCAGGGTGAGGGAGTTGCTGATCGTGAGCGTGCCGACAGCATTCGAGCCGGGCGCGAAGTTGGCCCCGAACGGAATGGTGACGCGGCCGAGGATGGTGCCATTGCCTTCGAGCCAGGTGTTCGTGGCCGCGACCAGGTTGCTCATGGTGAGAAGACTGCCGTTGATCCGCAGCCGGCCTTCGTTCAGTGCGATCGGGCCGTCGATGGGATTGCGGGCCGAGAGAACCAGCAAGCCGGCACCCGTCTTGGTGAAACCCCTGGTGCCCGCGAGTTGACAACCAATGAACGCGGTCTGGTTCGACACGTTGATCGAGGGCGAGCCGTTGGTCACATCCAGCGTGAGCCTGCCCGCCGCGCCGGGGTTCAGAATCCAGTTGTGCGTCGGCGTGGTGTCGGCGAACAGCAGGCTGCCCACGAGGCGCGGGCCGTCGAGGGTGACCGTGGCGTTGGCGGTGAGGTTCAAGGTCGCGAAATTCGCGGTGCGGCTGATGCCGTTGGCGATGGCGGCGTTGCTCCACTTCGTTGCGTTGGTCCAACTGCCGCCGCCGGTTGCGATCCAAACGCCGTTGGTAACGGGCGCAGGGTAATCTTTGCGGATGCTGAACCAGTCGTTCGTGCCGCCGGTTTCGCGGAGGAAGATGGCGTCAAGCCGGTTGGTCGTGATGTCGAGGACCATTGAGCCAAGATTGTTCAATGAGGTGAACATGACCGCATGATCCAGCGTGCCGCCGGTCGCCTGGCCGCTGCTGCCCGCCACGCAATAGACCGTGCCCGCGCTGGCAGCAGGGCTACCATCCGCGTCGCTGTTCTTGATGTAGGCGCCGTTGCCGCGGCCATCGCCAGACTGCACCACGAAATTGGTGTTGAACTGGGCAGAGGTGCCGGTGAAGCCATTGATGAACTTGCTGCGTTCGTAGCAATGGCTGTGGCCGCTGAGAACCAGATCAACACCGCCGGCCTCCAGGATCGGCAGGATGTTCTGCCGCATCTGGATCAATTCTGATTCGGTGTCCGAGTTGTGCGAGCCGTGCGTGTACGGCGGATGATGAAAATAGGCGATGATCCAGTGGTTGGTCGTGGCGGCGAGATCCGCGCGCAGCCAGTTGGCCATGGTGCCGTTCGTGGAGCGCCCACCGGTCATCGAGTCGAGGCAGATGAAATGCACCATTCCGTGGTCGAACGAATAGTAATGCTCGGTCCCGCTGGCCACGCCGCCCGCCTCGCCCGCCATCGGCAGCGTGAAGATGCTGAAGTACGGATACGTGTCCACGAACGCCGTGGACTGTGCCGTGTCGTGATTGCCCACCGTCGGCCATGTCACGGCGCGCGGCAGGAGGTTCGAGTACATATTGAAGACGGCGGTCTGGTACTCGGCGTCGGTGCCGGAATTGTAAGCGTTGTCCCCCAACTGGAGCCACACGTTCACATCGCGCGAGCCGTTGTAGGTGTAAAACGCATCGCGCACGGCGGTCTGATTCGCATTCGCGGTGCCGGCGTCGCCGATGACCCAGACTCGCAGCGGCTTTTTGGTGCCCGGAAGCGGATGAGTGAGAAAATATTGGCTGCTGTTCGTCGTGGTCAGCATCCCGCCCGTCGTGCCCACGGCGTAGTAATACCGTGTGTCGTTCGACAAACCGGTGATGGCGATTTCGTGGTCCGTCACGGATGTGGCAACATCGTTGGTGCGGTTGAGCGTGGCCACATTGGTGCCGAATCGCACCCGACTGTCCGTGGCAACGTCCGTGCGCCAGCGCACGACCACGCTGGTGGCCGTGGCACGCTGGAGGTACGGCCCGCGCGTGATGACGGCACCATGAGCCGGAAGCAGGGCCATCAGAAATGCGACGACCGCGGCGAAAGGCAAACGGCGCAGGAGTGGATTCAACGAATGCAAAGCGAGCATCTCGGGAAGGCAGGAAGACTACTCCAACGGCAACGGTGCGTTCCCGGCGTCATGCGCAGCGCAAAGCGAACACCGGATCGAACGAAGTGGCCATGATTCGAGTCATGGAAGAACATCGGCACGAGAGTCGCCCCGATTGAGCCGTTCCACAATGGCGGGTTTCGCCAGCGCAGGGAAGCCGGGTGAACGCGAGCCATCGATGGCGGCGCTCTTTCGACACGACGCCACCCGCCGGTTGAAGCCCAACGCCGGCCTTACACCGGCAGGGTCTTCTTGAGAAACTTCGCGCCCTTCGTGGCAATCTCGTCACGGGTCGGTTCCATGCGGCGCCAGATGGCGGCGGCACGGGCAATGACCTTCACGTCGGTGGTGAAAGATTCGATGACGACGTCGCCTTTGTAGCCAACGGCCTTGAGCGCCTTGGCAATGCCCGGCCAGTCGATGTGGTCGTTGCCGGGGGTGCCGCGGTCGCTGCCGCAGGCGTGGAAATGGGCGAGCAATTTTCCGGCCTTCTTGATCGCGGCGGCCTGGTTCTTCTGCTCGATGTTCATGTGGAACGTGTCGAGGTGCAGCTTCACGGCCGGGCTGTTGACGGCTTTCACGAGTTCAAGGCCCTGCTCGACAGTGTTTAGGAAGTCCGTCTCGAAGCGGTTCAGCGGTTCGACGCAAAGGGTGACGCCCTTCTTTTGCGCGGCCTTGGCGAGAACCTTGAGGTTCTTCACCACATCCTTGAAGTGCTGCTTCTTCTCCGCGTCCGTGTGCGCGCCAATGCGCCCGACGACGGAATAAAGCGGTCCGATTATGGACGGGCAGCCCATCGCGGCGGCCTGGTCGATGAGCGTCAGCACGTAATCCACGCCGGTCTTTTGCTCCTCGGGCGTGCCGCGGAAATCGCGGCCCGGCCCCATGCAGGCGCAGATCGAGCCGATGGCGAGACCGGCCTTGTCCGCGGCGGCCTTCACGGCGGCGGGGTCGATGTGCGACGGATCCTCGACGGGAATTTCCACGGTGGCGAAGCCCCATTTCTTGAAGGTGGGAAAGAGCTTCACGCTGTCAGTGGTGAAAGGTGACGTGAACAGAAACGTGTTGATGCCGAGTCTCATAAATTTGTTGGGTTCGTTTAGCGCGGCGAGGCTAAGGAAACCTTGCGATGTGTCAAACTTTCAACGGCCGCCGGATGCGATTGAGAGTGGCGGTCAACCACCACCAGCCACGCCGCAATGGACACGCCGCCAGTCGCCCGATACTGTCGCGCGCGATTTGCGATCCATGCGCGCCCATCCCAAGCATTACTGCGGTGTCTTCGGCATCTTCGGCCATCCGAATGCCGCCGAACTAACCTACTACGGCCTCTACGCCCTCCAGCACCGCGGCCAGGAAAGCGCCGGCATCGTGGCCTCGGACGGCAAGCAGTTCCGCGTACACCGCGGCATGGGACTGGTCTCGCAGATTTTCAACGGCGACGTGCTGCACAATCTCGTCGGACCGGTCGCCGTGGGACACACACGCTATTCCACCACGGGCTCCTCGCACATCCGCAACGCTCAGCCGCTGACAGTGGATTGTGCCAAGGGCCAGATTGCCATCGCCCACAACGGCAATCTCACCAACGCGGCCCAGCTTCGCGAGGAACTCGAGGCGCGCGGCTCCATCTTCCAGACCACCGTTGACAGCGAGATCATCCTGCACCTCATGGCGCAGCCAAGCCTCAACGGCCACGGCAACAACCTGATCGAAACCGTCCGCCGCATAGAAGGCGCTTTCTCGCTGGTCATCATGACCGAGAACGAACTCATCGGCGTGCGCGACCCGCACGGATTCCGTCCCCTCTCCATCGGCAAAGTGGACGGCGCATGGGTGCTGGCCAGCGAGACGTGCGCGTTCGATTTGATCCACGCCAAGTTCGTCCGCGACGTGGAGCCGGGCGAGATCGTGGTGATCGACAAGGAAGGACTGCGCAGCGTGAAGTACATGCCCGAGAACCAGCGCCGGGCATTCTGCATCTTCGAGTACGTCTATTTCTCCCGGCCGGACAGCACGATCCAGGGGCGCAACGTGTACAAGGTCCGCGTGGACATGGGCCGCGAACTGGCGCGCGAATGCCCGATCGACGCCGACCTGGTGATTCCCGTGCCCGACAGCGGCAATTGCGCCGCGCTCGGATACTCGTTGGAAAGTGGCGTGCCCTTCGAGATGGCGTTTGTCCGCAATCATTACATCGGGCGCAGCTTTCTTCAGCCCTCGCAGTTGATCCGTGATTTCAATGTCCGGGTGAAATTGAACCTCATCCCCGAGCTGGTGCGCGGAAAACGCGTCGTCATCGTCGATGATTCGATCGTGCGCGGCACGACCTGCAAAGCGCGGGTGAACAATCTCAAGGAGGCCGGGGCCGAAGAGGTTCATGTGCTGGTGAGCTGCCCGCCACACATGCACCCGTGCGTGTATGGCATCGACTTCCCGGACCGCAACAAGCTGATGGCCGCAAACTATTCGCTGGACGACATCCGAAAGTACCTGAACGCCGACTCGCTCCATTACCTCTCGCAGGACGGCATGGTGCGCGCCACCGGACTGGGCCGCGAATCGTTCTGCATGGCGTGCTACGACGGCAATTATCCGGTGAAGTACGATCCCTCGGTGGACAAACTCATCATGGAACGCCGCCGCGCCCGCCACGAGACCATAGGCGAATCCCTCGCCCACGAGCAGGCGCAAATACGGCTGCTCTGAGGCGGAGCACTCCCTTGCACGCCGCCGCGCGCGACGGCTAACGTCCGCTCCGTGTCCTGGCTCCTGTCGCTCGATGTCGCCGTGTTCCGTTTCATCAACGGAACACTCTCGAATTCCTTCCTCGACGCGACCATGCCGTGGATGGCCGGGAACGTGTGGTTCTTTCCCGTGCTCATCGCCGCCGCGGCACTCCTGCTCTGGAAGGGCGGCGCGCGGGCGCGATTGATGGCGCTCATGCTGGCCATCGTCATCCCGCTCGGCGACGGCTGGATCACGAACTCGATCAAGCACGCGGTGGAACGGCCCCGACCGTGCCTCACGTTGGAGCGAGTCAACCTGCCGTTGACGCGCAGCCGAGCCGCGGACGCGGAGGATGATTTCCGCCGGCGCGGTTGCAGCAGCAGCGGATCGATGCCCTCGGGCCACACCTCGAACTGGTTTTCCGCCGCAATGGTGGCGTGGTTGTTTTACCGGCGCAGCGCGTTCGTCCTGCTGCCGTTCGCGTGCCTCATGGCCTTTTCGCGCGTGTATCTCGGCGTGCATTATCCCAGCGACGTGCTGGTCGGGGCGGTGATTGGCGCGGGTTACGGATTTGCCATCCCGTTCGCGGTGAACGCGTTCTGGCGGCGCGTCGGGCGGGAGTGGTTTCCGCTTTGGTGGCAGAAGCTGCCGTCGCTGCTGCCCGCGCCAGAAGCCGACGCGCCTTCCATTCCGCAACCCTCGACACGTGGCGACACCATCGACCAACACTGGCTCCGCCTCGGTTACGCGCTCATCACGCTGGTGTTCATCGGGCGCGTGATATTCATCGCCAGCGCGCGGATCAACCTGAGCGAAGACGAGGCGTATCAATGGCTGTGGTCGAAGCACCTCGCGCTTTCATATTTCAGCACGCCGCCGCTGATCGCCTACGTGCAATGGCTCGGCACGCACCTGTTCGGTGACCGCGAGTTGGGCGTGCGGTTCTTCTCCCCGGTTTGCGCGGCCATCGGCAGCCTGGTCATGCTGCGGTTCTTTGCGCGGAATCTCACGGCGCGGGCCGGTTTCTGGCTCGTCGTGATGGTGAACGTGACGCCGCTGCTCGCGCTCGGCTCGACGTTGCTGACGGTGGACCCGTTGCTGGTGCTGTTCTGGACGCTGGCGATGGCGGCGGGCTGGCAGGCGGTACGGGAGAGAGGCCGGACGCGCGACTGGCTGTTGGTCGGGTTGTGGATGGGGCTGGGCTTCCTGAGCAAATACACTGCGCTGCTGCAGTGGCTCTGCTGGGCCACGTTCTTCGTCATCTGGCCACCGGCGCGGCTTCATCTGCGCAAGCCCGGCCCCTATCTCGCGCTCCTGGTGAATTTGCTGTGCATGATTCCGGTGATCGTCTGGAACGCGCAGCATGGATGGATCACCGCCACGCACGTGGCCACGGACGCGAAGCTGGACGAAGCGTGGCATTTCTCATTTGCGCCGTTGCTGGAATTTCTCGGCGGCTCGGCCGGCCTGCTGCATCCGGTGATCTTCCTCGCGATGATCTGGGCGGCGGCGCGGCTCTGGCGCGGGAGCAATCCCCTGCCCCGCTATTTCTTCGCCATGGGCGCGCCGCTGTTCCTCGTTTATCTGCTCTACACGCTGCATTCGTCGGTGCAGATCAACTGGATCGCGGCGGCCATCATCCCGCTCTGGTGCATGACGGCGGCGTTCTGGGACGAGCGCGAACGCGCCGGCGCTCGGGCTGTGCGCGGATGGCTCGCGACAGCCGTGGTCGCCGGCGTCGTCGCGGTGGCGATGATGCACGAGAGCGATTGGTGGATTGGTGGAACAAACAAGATTCTCGCCCGGTTTTCGCGCGAGCCGCTTTCCGGCAAGGCTGATCCGCTGCGCCGTGTGCGCGGATGGCCGGAGATGGCGAAGATCGTCGCGCGCGAACGCCGAAAGCTCGAAGCGGAGGGCAAGCCGGTGTTCGTGGTGGCCGGACATTACGGGACGACGAGCCTGCTGTCGTTTTACATGCCGGAGGCGAAGGCGGCGGTCACGCGCACACCGATTGTGTACTGCCGCCAGCTCAAACAGCCAAGGACGCAATTCCATTTCTGGCCGGGCTACCTCAACACGCGGCAGGGCGAGAACGCTATTTACGTCATCGAAAAGGACAAGCCCGCCACGCCGCCGCCGGATGTCATCAGGTCGTTCGAGTCGGTGACCGAGATTGGCCGCTTTCCGGTGAAATATCGCGGACGCACGTTGCACACGGTGCAGGTTTTCGCCTGCCGGAACCTGCGCTGATGCCCGCGCCCACCAGCCAGCATCAGTTCGCGGTGCGCGATTACGACCTGGCCGCGACGCTGGATTGCGGACAGGCGTTTCGCTGGCGGCGGGACGGCAGCGCGTGGACCGGCGTGGTCGGGAACAACTGGGTGCGCTTGCGGCAGAACACGGAGGGCATCTTCGCGGAAACCACCATGCCGCAACGCGACTGGCACTGGCTTGCGCATTACCTCCAAAGCAACGTGGATCTTGACGCCGTGCTGGCGGGATTCCCAGACGACGAACCAATGCGCGCCGCCGTGTCCGCGTGCCGGGGCCTGCGTTTGCTCCGCCAGGAACCTTGGGAATGCCTCGCCTCGTTCATCCTCTCCTCGACGAAACAGATCGTGCAAATCCGCCAGATCATCGGGCTGCTGTGCGCGCGGCTCGGCGATCCACTGCCCGTGCCGGATGGGACCGCGCCAGCCTGGTCGTTCCCCACCGTCGCGCGCGTGGCGATGTGCGACGAGGCGGAGTTGCGTGCGTGCAAGATGGGTTTCCGCGCGCCGAACCTGCTGCGCACGGCGCGGCTGATCGACAGCGGGGAACTGAATCTGGCCGCGTTGTCCCGGCTCGATGTCGCCGTGGCGCGCGCGGAGTTGCTGCGCTGCCCTGGCGTGGGCAACAAGATCGCGAACTGCGCGCTGCTGTTCGGGTTCGGATTTCAGCGGGCGTTCCCGGTGGATGTCTGGGTGCGGAAGGCGTTGCAGGAATTGTATTTCCCCAAACGCCGCGCCAGCGAGAAGCGACTCGACCGATTCACGGCCACGCATTTCGGCCCGCACGCCGGCTACGCGCAGCAGTATCTTTTCCACTACATGCGCACGCGCGGCCGTGCGCTCAAGTGAAGAAAAGTTGCACCACGAAATGTTGCACCGGCCCGAATAGCGCGCCGAATACCTTGAAGCCCACCACCATGCCGATCAACGCAAGGGCCGGATGCCGGAGGAATTCCGAGTAACGAGCGGCCCCTTCTTCGCTGAGGAAGAAGAGCGGGATGCTGCTGCCGTCCAGCGGCGGAAGCGGGATGAGGTTGAAGCAGAAGAGCAGCAGGTTGAGCGAGAACACGATGCTCAGCATCACCGCGCACAACCTCGGCCAGCCCTCCTGAAAGGCGATGACGACATGGTCGCCGCGCGGGTATTGCGCCAGGCCCCAAAGGCCCGCCTTCAAGCCGATGATGATCAACCCGGCCGCGACCAGCATGAGCAGCAAGTTCGAGAGCGGCCCGGCCATCGCCATCACGGCGGCCCGGCGCGGATACCGCCGCGCCCAGTCGGGATCATACGGCGCGCTGGCCCAGCCGACGATGTAGCCGGCCAGCACGTAGAATATGATCGGCACGAGCACCATGCCGAACGGTTCGCGACGAATATGCGGCATGGGATCAATCGAGACCTGCCCCGCGCGGTAGGCCGTGTCGTCGCCCAGTTTTAGAGCGGCGAAGGCATGCGCGGCCTCGTGCAACGTGGTCGAACCAAGAAAGACCACGTACCAGGCCGCGAGATCGAACAGTGAGAACCCTTCAAACATCGGCGCGAGTTTGCGCGGCCCGGCGGCCCGGCACAAGCCGGCGCAGAAGGATCGATTGCGCGAGTTGCGATTCCGATGCCGGCATCTCGCACTTATCGAGCCGGCGGTGCGGAAAGCAAACTCCACCGGACCACGACCACCGGCACGTTCAGCCAGATATTCACGCCGCTGTCACCGGGTTGCGGCAGCATCACGACCTTCTTCAAGTCAGGGTCCGCCTCGATCCATCGCCCGTCGCCCAACGACGCGATCACATGAACACCGTCGGTGGTCACCGCGAGATCTCCCGGCAGAAATTCAGTCGACGGTCGCGCGGCGACGGAGTCCACCTCACGAACCGTGAATGTCCGTTGCTGATGCCCCGCGGCCAGGGCGCGCGCGGAGGAATCATACCACCAAACCCGCGCGGCTTCGCGA
>CAYQWK010000102.1:0-16154 GCA_964420805.1 uncultured Bifidobacteriaceae bacterium
GATGAACGGCGCGGTCATCAAGTCGCCGTGCAGTTGGGCATCAAAACCATTGGCGTGCTGGGCATCCTGCTCCAAGCCAAGAACTCTGGATTCGTCCCGCAAGTACGGCCGTTGCTCGACGCATTGGAACGCGACGCGCAATTCTGGATTGGACCGACTGTTCGTCAACGTGTGCTCGGACTGGCGGGTGAGTAGGGTCGCTTTCAATCTTCTGGAAATGGCGTTGCAAAAATAGTGGCCCAAAACATCGCGAAATCCTCAAAGCCAGAATTCAGCACCGCCTTGACCCCTGGGCACAATTCAGCGAAATCCCGAACACTAAAGGCCAAGTACGCAGCCGAATATTCCAACGCTTGAAGCAGTGAGACAACGACCTCGGGTGCATTCGGGTCATGCTTGCTGATCATCTGAACGATCGTTGGCTGCGAGTGCGCAACAGAAGAAAGAAATTGATACTGCACATCGAAGTGCTCCATCCGGATGCCAGCGTTCTTGGCGATTACGGCATTCGATTCAAACAACGACTTTTTCGGCGGGTGCCCTTTCTCAAAGTCTTCACGGAGCTTCTTAGGTATCTTGCCGTAAGCAACGTGAGTTCGAATTTGGGCCGAGAGGCCGGCTTTCGCTTTGTCGAGATTGGTAGCTTGCTTGGATTTGATGTTGTCGCGTGTCCGAATGCGCTCGTTCACCTCATGCCAATCCCACCACAGCAATCGAATCCCTCGCTCTTCGGATGAGAACTTTTGCACCGCCATGCAGTACATCGCGAGATAGCTCTCAAGAATGGTGCGCGCCAAAACAGCCACAGAAGCGAAGTCCGGAACGGCGAGTCTAGGCATTTCACCGACTACGGAGGGATGCAAGACTTGATGAATCGTAAGTCCTGTCAGGATGTTTCGGAGCAACAGAGTGTCCGCAATGATTCCTTGGCGGTCGATTGAGGTTCCATCAGCTTGGTTCTTCGCTCGGATCGCAATCGAAAGAATCCGAACGAAGTCTCGCTTGGCGTTCTCCAGTCGTTCTCCGTCAGAAAGCTCTTCGTGAGCGTCGTTCATAGTTTTGTTGTTCTATTTCATGGTTTGAGGGAGAGCGAGCTTTCGCCCGCTCTCCCGTTGTTCACTCATTTAGGAACAGCTTCCACCCGGCAACGCGAAGACGTCTGTGCTGGCGACTTTGAAATGACCAATGCCGCCAGCACGCCGAGCGCGAGGCATGCGGCCCAATACACCGCCGGGTTGAAGGCGAAAAGCTTCAACCCGGCGGCTGGGCCGATGACCAAGGCCACCGCCCACGCCATGCCGTTGACGCCCATGTAACGTCCGCGCATGTGCTCCGGCGCGAGGTCGGCCACGTAAGCCGACGCCATCGGCAGCGCGAGCATCTCGCCCAGCGTGAACACCGCCATGCAGGCCATCAGCGCCGGCACTGAATGGGCGAAATGATTCAACGCAAAGCCGACGCCGATAAGGACGAAGCCGAGCGCCATCACCTTGCGTGCCGGAAAACGCCGCGTGAAACTGGTCAGGGGCAGTTCGAACAGCACGATCAGCGCGCCGTTCAGCGAAATGATCACTCCGTATGTCGAGGCGGAAAACCCCAGGCTCGTCACGAACAAGCCAAAGGTGGAGGCCATTTGCATGAACACCAGCGACACGGCAAAGTTCGCGAGCAACAACTGCTGAAACCGCCGGTCGTGCTTCACCACGGCGAGGACCTCGCCCCACTTCGCACCACCTTTGGTGGATCGTTTGATCACCGCGGGCAGCGCCAGCAGGGCGATCAATCCGAAAAGTGCAAGGGCAAGAGCATTGCCCGCGAACAACCAGATATAACCATACGCGGCCAACAACCCGGCGGTTGCCGGACCGAACGCAAAGCCGGCATTCAACGTCACCCGCAACGTGGCAAATGCCGTCAAGCGCAGCTCGGATCGCACCATGTCCGTCAACAACGCCGCGCTCGCGGGACGATACGCTTCACCCGCCAGACCCGTGACAAAGGTGAGCAACACGATGATGGGCAACGTGTCCGCCTGCGAGAGCAGCAGCATTGCCGCCGCCGCGCTGAACATCGAGATCACAATCGTCTCGCGCCGGCCAAGGCGATCGGCCAGGTGTCCCCCAATCAGCGAGGCGAACAGGTTGCCGGCGCCGTAAGCGCTCACCGCCAGTCCCGCGGCCGTCACCGAATAGCCCTGGCCGGTCAGATACAGCGTCAGGAAGGGTACGACGAATCCGCCGAACCGGTTGATGAACGTGCCGGCAAACAGCACCCACGCCGGGCGTGGCAAAGCCCGCAAGCTCGACAGCATCGTCTCTCGTTGCGCCGTGTCGTTCACAGGAGCGCGGTGCGGAGGGTTTCCTCTGCGTTCATCGTGATGGTAATAATCGAATGTTGGTAGGAGGAGCGAGCACGGCGCGGTGCCCGCTCCTCCGTTGGTTATTCACCGATAAACAGCTTCCACTCGGCGACGCCGTGGGCGTTGCGCAGGTGGACCGTGACCGGCAGTTCCTTCGGCGCGCGCGGGACGCTCAGCAGCTTGAGGCCGGCCTCGTGCGGGAGGCGGTCGGCCTTGCGCTGGTTCACGTCTTTCGCGGACCAAACGAGGTTTTCCCACGAGTCCACGCCGCCACGCGAGCGCGGCACGACGTGGTCGAGGCTGCCTTCGTCCGGGTGCAGCAACACGCCGGTGTACTGGCAGCGGTTGCCGTCGCGCTCGCGGATGTTCTTCGCGCTGAGCTTCGGGCGCTGCTTCGGCACACGCGCGTAGTTCACGGCCACGATGACGGCGGGCACACGAATCGCGCCGCGCGCGGTGCGCACGGCGTTGTCCTGCGGACGGACCGGCAGGGTGATCCATTGGTCCCACGCGACCGGGCGCATGGTGCGTGGTTCGCCCGCGCCATCGAGGTCGATGTCGAGCGCGGTGGCGGCGTTCGTGGCCATCTGGCAGAACGCATCCGCCGGCGTGCGGATGTTGATGGCCTGCCAGTTGCGGTTGAGCACGAGCACGATGTTCTTGTTCAGGATGTCGGACATAAATTCTGCGTTCGTTGAGTCCTGGTGTTTGTTCTTTGTTGAAACGGCGTCGGACGCGCGCGCCCGTGGGCCGTGGCGCGGGCGGGGCAAATGGTCGTCCGGGAAGGTTCCGCCCCCTCGATTGCCGGGTGTAGGCCGGCCGTGATGCTATTTCACCACCGGACGATGAAAGCTGGTGCGTCGAGTGGGATCCGCCCCCACAACTTGCGGCTTAAAAGGCCGCCACTCTGACTGGTTGAGTTATCGACGCGCAGACTGGATCCCCGTGTCGGAGTCGCACCGACCTGGACGGTTTTGCAAACCGTTGCCTGGGCTGCTCGGCCAACGGGGCTTTGGAAACTGGCGGATGAGGCGGGAATCGCACCCGCGACGGTTTTGAAGCCGCAGCCGATTTCGAGTCGGTGTCCTCGTCTGTGCCGGACCTCATCCAAATGGCGGAGAGCCGTGGTCATGCTCCACATCCTCCAAAGGAAGGACGCACTCGTTAGCACCGAGGCCCGGCCCGCTGGTCCGGTTGACTCTCCTGAAAATGACTTCGCGCGGCTTGCGCCGTGCAGGCGGCGCGAACAGTCGGTCGGGGCAACTCAACGCCGTTGCTTCTCCTGGTCGCGGCCAACCAGTTCCGGCTTGGCGGAGTCGCCGGTCATCTGCACGGGCAAACGCCACGCGTGCATTCCCTCCTGGTCGGTGAAGTAGAGGTGGCACTGCGAGGGCTGGCGTCCGTGTCCGTCCGCCCAAAGCGCGTAAAAACCTGGATGGGCATCGAGGGGACGGCGCGCGTAGGTGTGGTTCAGGGCGCTGCCACGGGTGATCGGCCGGACTTTCCGCCATGTCGCGCCTTGATTGCGGCTGGTCCACAACACCATTTCCCCGCCGGGATTATGCGGCTGCGGGCCGGGATCGGTCGGGGCGATGATGCGCCACGTTCCGTCAGCCTCGATGTAAAGGGAGCCGTGATCGTAGTTGTTGTCGGAAGTGGTGACGTCGCGCACCTCCCACGCAAGTCCCGACCAGCGGGCGGTCTTCCATTCGCGCGGACCGTTCGCTGGTCCCGGCTCGAAGCCCTTCGTGGTGAGGAACAGCACGACAGGGCGGCCCTGCGCGTCGTAATTCAGGTCTTTGAGGAAAACGAGCTTGTCCTCGCGCACGGAATCATAAATGAGCGCGGCATTGCGCGAGTTGGTGAGCGGAACCGCCACGGCGTTCCCCGAGGCGGTGCTCCACGTGGCCCCAAGGTCAGATGTCTCCAGATAGTAAATGTTGGCGCGGGCGTTGAGTCCCAGCGGCGCGGGATGAAAATCAAAGACCGTCCCGACGCGCGATCCCGCGGGCCAGCTCACCTGGTAACTGCCCAGTTCAATCGCCGCCAGCGCGCTGCCCCGTGACCAATCGCGTCCGTCCGCGCTCAATGTCGCCCCGGTTACGCGCGCGGCCTTCACGCCCCAGTTTCCGCCGCCGTAACGGGTGTGCAGAAAAAGGAATCCCCGGCCGGAAACGAACCACGGCTGCGGGTAGGAAAAATTCGTCTGCGCCACCCGCTCGAACTCGTCGATGGACCAGGGGCGCGTGCTGCGGTGGATGTAGGAAGGCCGCGAGGTTCCGTGCGACGGCGAGAAAATCCAGAGGTGGCCGGAGTCGTCGATCGAGAGCACGGGATTGTCATGGGCGTCGTCGGTCCGTTTGTTCAGCAGGATGCGCGGACGCGGCACGGTGCCGGTGGCATGGTCGAAATAAGAGACCATGTGCAGAAGTTGCTGCTTGTCATTATCCGCGCGCGCCGTGGTCCCGCCGTACACGAAGAAGGTCTTGTTCACCTCCTTGCGGTAAATGGCGATGGGAGCGTGCTGTTGCGGATAGGTGGCCATGCCACCGCTGTATTTGTATCGGAACTCGTCCTTGGTCGGCTGGTTGTAATACCAGATGCCGCGATAGCCATCGGCAGTCTCCAGCGGCGCGGCGGAGAGGAAAAACGCGGCCGGTCCGGCCATGACGAGTGCGATGCTGATCCAACGCGGCTGCATGACCGCAGCGTGTCCCGCCGGCCTGGTCGCGGCAAGCGTTGGAAGGTGACGGCCGATTTTCAGTCGGCTGCGGGGAACACCGCCCGTGATTTGGAATGAAGCCTGGCACGGAGTTCCGGTGCTGCCCCGGACGCGGGGAGTTTTGGAGACTCCTCTGCACGGCTGGTGCCCTCCGTGTGCTGGAAATGACGAATGCCCAATGGCGAAGCGAGTTCATGGTCGCGAACCGGATTTCGTCATTCGAGATTCGTCGCTTGAAAGCTGGCCGCCCCGGCCGGATTTGCACCGGCAATTCCCTGAGTCAAAGTCAGGTGCGTCTGCGAATTCCGCCACGGGGCAGGCAAATGGTCGCAGTCCCCGGTGACGCTCCGGGCGGGCTGTGCTTATGATGCACGGCCGGGCACTGGCCCGACTGCGTGAAGCTGGCTCCAGAGGAAGGTTCTGCCCCTTCAACCTGCCGGTTAACAGCCGGCTGCTCTACTGTTGAGCTACTCTGGAATGGTCGGCGTGGAAGGAATTGCACCTCCAAGGCTCACGGTTTCTGAGACCGGCCCCTCTGCTGTTCGGGGCGAACCACACGCCGTTGAAAATCGGCAATCCCGAACCGTAAATGGAACTGGCGCTCCCGGCAGGAATCCCACCTGCAACCTCCGCGTTCGAAGCGCGGCGCGCTGGCAATTGCGCCACGGGAGCGAAATGAAATGCAGAACATCCGGTGCGGCGCGCGCGATTCCGCGCTCTGCACTCCGCATTCAAATGGGGGACGAAGGAAGATTGCGGAAGGCAGCATCTCGCCCGGCCATGCCGCCGGACCAGACGCTCAACTATTTTTCAATCCACCTTTCTTCCTTCGAAATTGGGACGGGGAACCGGCTCACGACGAGTCTCGGGCAGGCGGACTGCAACGCCGTCCGATTCGTCATTGGTCATTCGACATTGAAATTGGTGGGCCGCCACGGTGCCGCCCCGTGCTCTGCGGTTTAAGAGACCGCTGCATCACTGCAATGCTTGCGACCCGAAATGGAAATGCGACGCGATGGCGGAGTTGAACCGCCGCAGCCAGGCCTGTGAGGTCCTGGCCGGCACCGGCAATCGCGTCGCGAAGAACTTGCTGGAGTTCATACCGCTTGTGGCCCGGTCATTCGGACCGCATGATTTCGTCGTGAAGATTCCGCCCGATCTTGTTGCCTGTCTTGCGGCCGCGAAAAGAGTCACCGTGTTCACTGGCGCCGGCGTTTCGGCCGAGAGTGACGTGCCGACATTCCGCGATGCGCAAACGGGCTTGTGGGCGGATTTCAAAGCCGAGGATCTCGCCACGCCATCAGGCTTCCTCCGCAACCCGCGGCTGGTGTGGGAATGGTACGAATGGCGGCGTCAGTTGGTTGCCCGCGCCGAACCCAATCCTGCGCACCGCGCCATCGCGGAGATGGAGAGGTTGTTTCCGCAATTCACGCTCATCACCCAGAATGTTGATGGCCTGCATCAGCGCGCCGGCAGCAGCAAGGTGGTGGAACTGCACGGAAACATCACCCGCACGAAATGTTTTCAGGAAGGAACGTTGGTCGCCGATTGGGAGCCAACCGGGACGCCTCCGCCGAAATGCCCGCGCTGCGGCGGACTCTTGCGACCCGATGTGGTTTGGTTCCATGAATCGCTGCCAGAGGCGGAATGCAACCGCGCCTGGGAGGTCGCCTCAAAATGCGACGTGTTCCTTTCCATCGGCACATCAACCGTCGTTTATCCAGCGGCACAACTTCCCTTCGAGGCGTTGCGCGGCGGCGCGACGACCGTGGAGATCAATCCCGACCCAACTCCGTTCACGCCGAAAGCCCGCTTCGCGCTCCCGGGAAAGGCCGGGGTGGTTCTGCCGCTTCTCCTCGCGGAACTGAAGGGGGCGCGAAAGTAGCCGCGGCATTCATGGCCCCGCCCGCTCCGCGCCAAGCGCTTCATCCACCTCCCGCGCGAATTCGACCAGGTATTCCTCCCCGCGCGGATGATGCGTCATGGCCGCGATGAGAAAATGCCGCCCGCCGCCGGTGACGATGGCGGTGTCGAGGAACCAGTTTTCCCACCAGCCGGACTTGCGCAGGAGTTGCGCGTCGCGACCGGCCAACCCCTTCACGAACTTGTCATTCAAGTGCGCGATGTCCGGTGAGGCGAAAATCTCGCGCATGGTTTTCGACGCGGCGGGTGACACCAGCCGGCCCTGTTCTAGCAGCAGGGAGTAACGCAACAACTGGCGCACGGTCGCAGCATGGGAATTGTTTCCGACGGGATCGCCATGGCGTTCGCTGCCCCTGCCGTAATGTTTGCCGACCCAAAGGCCGCCACCGCGTTTCGCGTCGTAAAAGCCGTACGAGTCGAGCACTGCTTGAATCGTCTTCAATCCAAGTTGCTGCGAATACTTCGCCGCCATTTCGTTGCTCGAGATTTTGATCATCTCGCCGAGCTCCCGCCGGGTCTGCGCATCAAGGTTCGTCGCCGCTTCGGGATGCAGTTGAAAGTAGGCCAGCAGGATTCCGATCTTCGGCACGCTTGCCGCGTAATCCCCGCGATCCGGCCGCACCATCGCCAGCTTCAACGAGGCCAGGTCCAGCACGCCCGCTGAAGTCTGCTCCGCCGCCATGCCGAACCTCGCGCGCAACGCGGTGTCAATGCCCTCCACCTTCGCCTGCAACATCGCGTCCGTCGGCGAGGCGTAGTTCAACGTGTAGCTCTGAAAGTCCGGCGTCGCGTTTCGCCGGACGGAAGAGCAACCAGCCAGGCAAAGCAAGGCCGCCGACACGATCATCGTGATGAAGTTCATGCGCACGGGCGAACTTCTAGCAGGTCCGCAGGCTTGCTCCAACGCCGGCCGCAGCCGATTTGACAGCATCGCCGCGGTGTGTGATCAATCCCCCCGTAATGCAGCCTAAGCTGGTCTGCCTTCCTGCGGACCAGCGCGGGGAACCCAATTCCTCGGATGAAAATCCGGGGACGGGGCGAACGGCGATGGCGAACCATCGTCGCGGTCACTTTCAGGACCGAGCCCGTCAGCTAACCTCGTCGGCATCTGGAAGGGCGATCCTCTAGGCCCCGCGTGTGCGGGCACCCACGGTCACCCCAACGTCAACGCGTTGCCACGGCACGCCCGGCTATCGCCATCGCGCCGTGCAACGCATCCGTGGTTTGTTATGAAAACGTCGTTGCTTCTGCTTCAAATATCGCCGGTGTGGACCGTGGCCGGTCTGCTTGTGTTCGCGTTGTTGGTCCTTGTGCCGCTGCTGCTCGGCGCGGTGCTCATTCAAGAACGGCAGGTCGGGATCGTGGTGAAACGCTTCGGTGGCGGCGCCTTGCCGCCGGGCCGGCTTATCGCGCTCAACGGCGAGGCCGGTTATCAGGCCGACACGCTGCCGCCGGGGCTGCATTTCGGCTACTGGCGCTGGCAGTATCGCATCCTCAAAATGCCGGTCACCCTGGTTCCACAGGGAGAAATCGGGCTTCTGCTCGCGGCGGATGGCGCGGCCATTCATCCGGGGCGCATCCTCGGCCGCGTCGTGGAGTGCGACAATTTCCAGGACGCGCGGAAGTTCCTCCTGAACGGCGGTGAGAAGGGGCGCCAGCTTGGCATCCTCACGGCGGGCACGTATCGCATCAACACAGCCCTGTTCACCGTCATCACCTCGCGATCCGCGTTGGAGAACGGTATGGCGCCGGAGCAGCTCCATTTGCAGCGCGTCGAACCGGACACTCTGGGCATCGTCACCACGCTCGACGGCCAGCCGATCGAGGCGAACGAAATCGCCGGCCCGGTCATCGCCGGGCACGACAACTTCCAGAACGCGCAGGCCTTCCTCGATGGCGGCGGGCGGCGTGGACTGCAGGAGCAGATCCTGTTGAGCGGCTCGTGGAACTTGAACCCGTGGTTCGCGCAGGTCGAGCAGGTCGCGCTCGCGCAAATTCCCATTGGCCATGTCGGCGTCGTGATCTCTTACGTCGGTCAGGCGCACGTTGATGTGAGCGGCGCGGAATTCAAGCATGGCGATCTCGTCAACGCCGGACACAAAGGCGTTTGGGTCACGCCGCTCTATCCCGGCAAGCATCCGATCAACTTGCGGGTGATGAAGGTCGAGTTGGTTCCCACGACGAACATCGTGCTCAATTGGGCCACGCGCACCGAGGCGCATCATTACGACGACAAGCTGCAATCCATCACCGTGCGTTCAAAGGACGGCTTCGCATTCAACCTCGACGTGTCGCAGATCATACACGTCGGCGCGCTTGACGCCCCGAAAGTCATTTCGCGCGTTGGTTCGATGCAAAACCTGGTGGATCACGTCTTGCAGCCGATTGTCGGCAATTACTTCCGGAATTCCGCGCAGGACTTCACCGTGCTCGATTTCCTGGGCGCGCGCAGCCAGCGGCAGATCGACGCCGCGGCGCACATCCGCGAGGCGCTCGCCGCCTACGACGTGCAGGCCATCGACACGCTCATTGGCGACATCAACCCGCCGGCGAAATTGATGGAGACCCAGACGGAACGAAAGATCGCCGAAGAACAGCGCAAGACCTACGAGGTGCAGGAAGCCGCGCAGAAACAGCGCCAGCAGCTCGTCCGGCAAACCGCGCTCGCCGACATCCAGCAGCAGGTCGTCGGCGCGGAGCAGGGCGTGAGCATTGCTGAACTCCAGGCCAACGCGCACATCAAACAGGCAACGGGCGAGGCGGAATCCGTCCGCCTCCGCGCCCGCGGTGATGCCGAAGCCATCAGGGCCACCGGAACCGCGAAGGCCGAGGCGTACCGTGCCGGCGTCGAAGCGCTCGGCGCGCAGGGCTACACCGTCATGCAACTCATGCAGATCGTGGGCGAACGCAACGTGCGCATCGTGCCCGATGTGGCCGTCACCGGCGCCAGCGCCAACGCCGGACTCGTGGACGGGCTGCTCGGCGTGATGCTCAAGCAACAAACCAACGGCCAGGCAACCGCCAAGGCGTGAGTGATCAATGCCGGCAGGGCGCGATTCCGCACCCTGCCGGCAATGTTGGATCGAGTTTCGGATTAAACCCGCTTCCGGCGCCGGTCCTTCCCCCTTAGGGATCGAACCTTCGCACCGCACCCATGATTTGGAGCTGCGGCGCGGATGATCCGCCCGCAGTGATCACGTTTCGCTCGCGTCATTCCGCGCCGGAGCCTTGCCGTTCTGCAACGGCACGAAGCCGGCGGGCATGCCGAGCACGAGCGTGTGGCCGGAGGTTTGTGCCGTGGCCAGCGACTGGAGGACGCGCAGGTTCATCAGCGCCGGGTTGCCTTCCAGCACACGCGCGGCGTTGGCGAGGTTGCGCAGCGCGGCGCTTTCGCCACGGGCGCGTTCCAGCGCGGCCTGGCCTTCCTGCTTCGCCTTGAGCGTGTCCGCGAAGGCGCGCTTGAGGTCGGCCGGCAGCATCAGGTCCTTCACTTCAACCGCATGGATGTTGAGGCCGATCTTCGCCGCCTCGGCCTGCACACGGGCCAGCAACGGCGGCGCGAGGTCGGGGCGCTGCGTGAGCAACGCCTCGGCAGTGACGCCGCTCACCACGGCGCGGAGCGCGAGCTGCGCGGCGTGGTAGAGGTCGCCGGTCCAGTGCTGCGTGCCGTGCGCCGCCTTCACCGGGTCCGCGATCTGGTAGGTCACAACGAGGGCGAATTTCACACCGATGTTGTCCGCGGTGAGCACTTCCTGGCCGGGCACGGCGAGCGTCGCCTTGCGGATGTCGCTGGCGTCCACGGTGAACCCGCGGCCCCAGCGCACATGGCGACCCGGAGCGAGCAGTTCCACGAACCGGCCGTGCTGGTAAAGCAGGCCCGCGTAGCCCTCCGGCACAATGAAGGCATGGCGGAACCGCGGCAGCTTCGCCAGCGCGGCGATGAGGAACAGGAACGCGATGAACGCGACGGCAATGGTGAGGGTGGTTTCGATCTTCATGGTTTTCTCCTTTCTGAACTGTTGATTTGCGCCGTCCACGGCGCGGAAAGTTTGCAAGCCCGCGGCAGGGAACCACCCGTCCGCGGCGGGAGAATCGCGCGGGCGATTCTCGCAAAGCCGCTTCCAGATTGCGCATAGCCGCGCTGGTTCCGCTGCCGCGAACTGTGTGTTGGTGGGACTCGAACCCACGTCCAGCGGTTTATCAGACCGTTGCTCTACCTCTGAGCTACTTCGAACCGGCTGAATTGCAGGACCAGCCCCGCGAACGGCGGGATGGCTGCTGACCGGTTCAAATCGATTTCTGGCCGGGCTTGCTTTTCGCCGGGGTTGCGGCGGGTTTGGGTTTCGCCGTTACCCAGCTCATCATCATGAAGCCCAGCACGAGGCCGGCCGCGAGGATCAGCCAGAACATGCCCGGGATGTGTTCATCCATCCCGCGCGAAAAACTCATGCCGAAGAGGCTTGCCGTGGCCGTGAGTGGGAAGAAGAGCGCGGCGAGAACATTCAACCGGTGACTGGCCGTCAGCGCCTCCTTGCCGGCCTGGGCTTGCGCCTCCGCCTCGCGGGCGGCGGCCTGGTGGATTGCGTTGCGCACGTCCTCCAGAAGCAAATCCATGTTGCGCTCGACCTCGTAGGCCAGGTCGCGAACCTCGATGATGAAGGCGTCGTTCTTGATCGCTTCACGCGCGGTTTGCACCGCGCCATGCATGCCCCGTGAAGCGCGGACCAGTGGCGTGAGCGTCTCCTGCAAATCAAAGAGCGCGGTCATCGCGTCCGCGGATTCGTAATCCTGCGTGAGCTTTCCCTCAAGTTCCGCGTAGGACTGTACGTGGCGCTTCAATCCGCCCGGGCCGGGACCGCCGCGGTTGCATTGCCACTCGCCGGCTGGGTTCCGCCAGAAGAGCACGCCTTCGCGCCCGCGATCATCGGGGCCGGGTGGCTTGTGCAGGACGAGCAGCAAATGCCCCTCCTCGACGATGGCCCGCTGGCGGCCGTAGGTGTTCTGTCCGAGCCGGACCCGAACGGACTCGGGCAGGTTCCAAGTGGGCGGAATGATCATGGTGCGCTCCGGGTTTTAGATTTCGCGCACGGTGTCCGCCATGTGCGGCGGGGTCAATCCTGTTCCGGGAGAACCATGTCTCGTCGCGTGCCTCCGAAAGACTCCGCCAGAAACCGGTCCATCCGCTCGGAGTCCACCAGCCCGAGCTGCCGCAACGTGGGCACGCCGATGAGGCGGCCAGCGAGTTCGTTGACCGGGAGAAATTGGTTGATGCACCGGAGTACCGCGTCATGGTCGCCTTCTTCCGGAAGGCATTCGCTCAGGCAACCCCAGTGGTTGGGCTTGGCTTTCCATTCCTCGGTCGATTTCCAATCTTCTTCGTCATCTTCATCCAAAGCCGCGCGGCGGAAATGAAGCCGCGCGTCCTCGCGAATCAACCGGGTGTCACCCAGCAGCCAGATCAGCACCGCGCCATCCTGCAAACTGGAACGCGCCTGCGTGATCAAATGAGTCTCCGGCGCGCGCTCCAGCAATACCGAGCGCACCAGCAATGCGGCGTCGGCCGGGATCTCGCCCATCCCGATCAACTCCAGGCGCAGCGCGGACGGTCGCGTGGCCAGGACAGACTCCAGGCGCGTCACGCAATCAATGTAATGCCGCTCGGCATAGGAGAGCAGCTTGAGCCGAAACAGCTTCGCGGAGGCGTGGATGGGTTTCATGGGAAACGGGGGCCGTGAGACGGCGGTTGAAAGCGATGCGGGCGGGCGCTTTCGCACCCGCCCGCGTTGATGTTCCGGAATTTCCCCTTCACCTACGCGGCACCGCGCAGGCTCGAGTCGGCATCCTTGATCACGAAACGCGCCTTGAGCCGGGCAACTTCGCTCGCCAGGCCGGCGGCTTTCACCGAGTTCAGCACGGCGTCGAAGTCCTTGTAGGCGGCGGGCGCTTCGTCTTTCGGATACTGGCGGCAATTCGTCAGGATGTCGTGGGCGGTGAACTCGGCGTCCACCGTTTTCTGATCAAGCGCGCGGTCGGCGGCCTTGCGTCCCATCGCACGGCCCGCGCCATGGTTCACCGAGTAAGCGGCCACATGCGCGCCCGCGGCCGCGACCATGATGACGCTGCCCGCCGTGGGATTGCCCGGGAGCAGGATCGGATGGCCGGTCTCCGCGAACGGCGTATCCTTCAGCGACGGATGGCCCGCCGGGAACGCGCGCGTCGCGCCTTTGCGATGCACCCAGCCTTCGCCGGAGAACCCGCCGCGTCCGTCGGGCATCAGTTCCTTGCGCGCGATGTTATGGCTGATGAAGTACACCAGCGAACCTTGCACACCGGGAATGATCTCCTGGAATGCTTCGAGCACGAGCGCATTGATGAGCAGATGGTTCACGGTCGCGAAGTTCGCGCCGAGCGCCATGTCATCGAGATATGCGTCGGCCTCGGGCGTGCCGAGCGGCGCATAGACGAGTTCCCTGTCCTCGCCAGGAAGCGGGATGTCCCACGTCGCGAACTTGCGCTGGAGGTCGCGGAACTGTCCGCTCGCCAGCGCGTGGCCAAAGCCCCGCGAACCGCAGTGCGAGAGGAAGCCGACGCGACCGTCGCGCAGCCCGAACACTTCGGCCGCGCGCCGGGCGCGGTCGTTGTCGGCGATTTTCACCACCTCGCATTCGCCGAAGTGATTGCCGCCGCCATACGAGCCGAGCTGGCTGATCTTCTCCGGGAAGTTCGTAAAGCGTTCGCGCAACACGAATTCCAGGCGCGAGCCGAGCGCGTCGCGCGTGTCGTCGTGACCGGTGTGCGCGGCATCTTCGCAACGCTGCGCCCAGTCCGGCGGGATGCCGAGCGCGCGGCAGACTTCCGCTGAAGCTCCGTCCACCACGACCTTGCGACCGAGCTCGTCGCCGACCTTGCGGGCCTTGCGCACGGAACGCTGGCCGCGGCCGGGACCGGTCGGCGTGCGTTCAAGGATCGCGTTGATGAGCGCGCGGCGGACCGTCTTGTCCGCGATCTGGTCCGCGGGCAGGTCCATTTGCAGGAAGCTCATCGAACATTTGATGTCCACGCCAACGGGGCCGGGATAAACGTGCGTGGGCGACGTGAGCACGCAACCCACCGGCGCGCCGTAACCCGCGTGCGCGTCGGGATTGAGGACGAGGTCCGCGACGCCCGGCGCGCTGCGGGCATTGAGCGCCTGCTGGAGGCAGGTCACGTCGAACCCGGCGCGAATGGAATTCGTGCCGATGACGGTGATGGGCTTGCCCTTGTCACCCGGCGCGGGAATGAAGCCGGTGGCTTCGCCCGTGGTGTGAATGCAAGTTGGGTTGTTGGTGTTCATGATTCAATGAGGGTTGAGTGTTTTGAAATTCCGCCCCGATGGAACGGAACGGTGAAATTGGGTTGGCCAACGGGATTTGCACCCGCACAGGCGCCGTCACAGGGCGCGATGCTGCTCTTACATCATGGCCAACATGAAATCGAGCCCCCGGTCGGACTCGCACCGACGTATGGCGGTTTACGAAACCGCTCCGGTGGCTGCTGAGGCACAAGGGCATGGGAATGTCAGATGTCGAATGACAAAACGGGATCGAGCCTGAAGTCCGTCATTGGTCTTTCGTGCTTCGTCATGTGGGAAACGGCGCTCCCACGTGGATTTGCACCACGAGCCTCCGCCTTCGCAGAGCGGCGTGCAGGACTAATTACACCTTGGGAGCGGGGGAGAATTTGCGATTCACGAATGACGATTGGCGCGCCGGCGCACCGACACGGCTGTCAATCGAGATACCAAACCGCAAATCGAAATGGTGTCCGCGGCCGGACTCGCACCGGCTAGGCCCGGCTTGAAAGACCGGCTGCGCGAGCTGCTTTGCATTCGCGGACGAACTGGTCCCCGGAGTTGGTATCGCGCCAACGTCTCGGCTGTTTCAGAGCCGCGCTAATCTGCCTCAGCTATCCGGGGCAAAGAGGGTGGAGACGCTCCGTTTCCAGAGCGCCCACCAGTACGGTCAAGTCCAGGAATACCGCGTTGGCCATCGTGCAGCTCTGGCCCTCATACGGTTTTGATTGCCGGGCTGGCGCGCGTGGGGCGGAAGACTCTGATCGCCCTGGCACCAGGCCGGATTCGGATCACGCGATCCGGTTTGTAGCTCTTGCGAAAAAGCAAATGGCTTTGGTGGCGGATGACGGGTTTCATGATGGTCCTTTCGTCTCGGGTTTCAGTTTGGAAAGTGGTCGTCCCGCGCGCTAACGCTACGCGGTCTTCCGGTTATCGGCCGGGCGCTCTGCTCTTGAGCTGCGGGACGAAGTGAATCTTCGATTCGTGAATGACGATTGACGGAGCACTTGCAACACTTGGGGCAACATGACAATTCGAGGCGTTCGTCAATCGTGAATCTGAACTCGAAAATGGATTGGCGCTTCCGGCAGGACTTCCACCTGCATCCCCGGATTTAGAAGATCGGGACTCTGATGATTGAGCTACGGAAGCGAATCACCCGGCGCACTGGATACTGCTCCCGGCCTTTACTTCGACCGTGCGAGGTCTCGGCCAGCGGTCAGTTCCACCGGGCAAAATTGCCGCTCAGGTTGGGGTCGCACCAACACCGTCCCGCTTAACAGGCGGGTGAACTACTGTTGTTCAACTGAGCAATGAATTGGTCGGAACGGCAGGATTTACAACTGCGGCCTCCCGGTCCCAAGCCGGGTGCTCTGAGGACTGAGCTACGCTCCGTGAAATTGGTCAGCGCGGGAAGAATTGCACTTCCGATCCCTCGATTCCGGACCGAGCATGTTGCTGCTACACCACGCGCTGGATGCCCCGGCGTTTGGAGGGCGCCGGGGACTTGTTTCGTGTGGAAACGGCCCCGGGCGCGCCTTGGACGCGCCGGCACCGTCGGAGAATGGCGGACCCGGAGGGATTCGCACCCTCAACCCTCCCGCAGACAACGGGGCGCTCTGCCTGATTGAGCTACGAGTCCGAAATGGTGGGAAGCGCTGGTAATGCTCCAGTCGTCACTTCCAACGTGTTTTGCGACACCGGATTTACAGGCCGGCTGCTGGAACGCTTCCCGAAATGGGTTGCAGGCATGCTTCAGAGTCGAGATAGGGGTAGGGATGGCGCAACGCGCCACCCCTCCCTCCAAACCGGACGGGCGG
>CAYQWK010000103.1:0-16039 GCA_964420805.1 uncultured Bifidobacteriaceae bacterium
GCACTGATCATCGACGTGTGCACCGGCGATGCCCCGAAGGTCAGGCCGGATGTGGCGCGGGAGGAAATCGCGCGTGCCGCGGGCGTGGATCTTTCCGCCCTCGTCGCGCGGCGGGATCGCGGCGAGTGCGTGACGGCGATGTCCAAGGGCGCGCCGGTGGTTCTCGCGCAGTTGCACGCGGCGAAGAGGATCGACGGCGTGATTTCGCTCGGCGGTGGCGGCGGGACTTCCATTTGCACCGCCGCCATGCGCGCGCTGCCGATTGGTTTTCCCAAGTTGATGGTCAGCACATTGGCCAGCGGCAATGTCAGCGCTTACGTGGGCGTGAAGGACATCGTCATGATGCCGAGCATCGTGGATGTGGCGGGGTTGAACCGCATCTCGCGCGAGTTGCTCACGCGCGCGGCAGGGGCGATTTGCGGGATGGTCGAGGCGCGGCCCGCCGCGAAGGTGGACAAGCCGGTGATCGTGGCCAGCCAGTTTGGCAACACCACGCCGTGCATCGAGCAGGCGCGCAAACTTCTGGAGCGCGAGGGTTATGAAGTGCTGGTGTTCGCCGCCGTCGGCACGGGAGGGCGGACGATGGAATCACTGGTGGAGGCGGGGTTGGTCACGGGTGTGCTGGATGTGACGACGACGGAGTGGGCGGATGAACTGGTGGGCGGCGTGCTCGGGGCCGGGCCGGCGCGACTGGATGCCGCGGCGAAATGCGGCGTGCCGGCGATTGTCACGCCGGGCTGTCTGGACATGGTGAACTTCGGCGCGCCGGAGACGGTGCCGGCGAAGTTCAGCGGGCGCCGGTTTTATCAGCACAATCCGCAAGTGACGTTGATGCGAACGACGGCGGAGGAGTGCCGGCGGTTGGGCGAGATCATCGCGGAGAAGCTCAACGCCTCGACCGCGCCGGTGACGGTGCTGATTCCATTGCGCGGGATCAGCGTGATCAGCGCGGCCGGCCAGCCGTTCCACGACGCCGCGGCGGATGCGGCATTGTTCGGGACATTGAAGGAGAAGCTGCGCCGGGACATTCCGGTGCGCGAACTGGATTGCAACATCAACGACGCGGCGTTTGCGGAGGCTTGCGTGCGCGAATTGCTGGCGAACATTGCCGCGCGGAAGCCGTGAGCACCTGGAACCCCTGATGCCTGCGCAGGGGCGCGAATGTTCGAGACTGGAAACATCCTTGGTTGAGGCGCGTCTTCACCGGCCGAACAAGGACCGTTTCGAAATCCGGGTCCAAGCAGGCAGGGGGCGTCTCCCGGTGCCATTCCGTCGCGCTCCATCCGCGATTTTCTGAACCGGAACGATGCGGTGGAACTCCGGGGCGGACGGGCCCAAAGCCCGTTTTGTCGGGCGATCCGCCCAATAGTCGCGCGCATAATGCAACTGCTGGATGGTGGGCGCGTGCCGGGGGTTCGACTTGGCGGCAAGTTGCCGCCGGGAACGGCAAAGTCAGCCGTTCCTTCCCACGGACCAACGGCGACGTCCCGGCTAATGGCGGGAGCCATCGAATCGTCACGTTCAAGTCACCCTGCGGTCGTTGCTCCGTGCGCGATTCGTCGTATGGTGAGGCATCAGCAAAAAGAAATGATTGCCGCCATCACATTCGCCGCCGCCGCCATCGCCTTCGCGGTCTGGCAGGCGCACCTTGATCGCGTGGAAGTGGACTGAGGTCCGCGCCCGTGGCCTGGAAGGTCTGAAGCCGGTTTTGACCGGTCAGGGTCGCTGCGCCTTGTGCCGGATCGTGGTATGGAGCCGGGGTTCGGGAGGAATGGTCCAGCGTCCTACGGGCCGGAGTAACTCATGCCGCTATGGCCGGCCGCGATCGCGGCGAAGAGCGCGCCGATGAGGCTGATCAGCGCGATGTCGCCGACAATTGCCACGGGCGTGAGGGCGATCTTCGCGGCGGTGCCATCGGTTTCCTCGTATTCCGGGAGGGGGAAGGGGCCGTAAATCCCGTCGTGTGCGAAGATGGTCAAATGTTGATTAAGCCGGGCGTGGGGCAGGGCGTTGGTGTCGCCGTTGAGGGGGACAGGTTTCAAGTCGGGCTGCTCCGGCCGAACAAAAGCGGGCTGACGACGCGCGGAGACGTTCTCAGCGTTTTCCTGGACGAAATAGGCGCGGAGCTTTGGCTTCTCGTCGCCATCGCGGACCTCGGTGTAGCGCAGCAGGTAATCATTGCGCAGCGCGGAATGGTGAAGCGTGGCCGGCGCGCGGCGGTCGAGGTTGCGGTAATGGGCGAAATCGCCGGTGCTCCAAAGTCGTCCGCCGAAGGTGTTCTCCTTGATGCACTCGCAGCCGGTGACAAGGACGATGAGAATGCTCGTGATGGCGAGCCTGAAGGTGGTCGTGAGGGCGCGTTTCATGGTCATGCTTTTGCCGGCGTTCATCCCGGATGTCGAGCCGGCCGGGATTGGAAAATCGAAGCCAGGCATTGACGGAGAAGGCGGGAGGAAGGGCCGGCTGTTACTTTGTCTTTTGCCTTCGGAAGTGCGCGATGGCAGTTTTCGCGCCGTGGACAAGCTGGAAGAACTTCGCGCGCTGTTGCGCTCCTACGGTTCGTGCCTCGTCGCCTATTCCGGCGGCGTGGACTCGGTGTTTCTTGCGCATGTCGCGCATGAGGTTCTCGGCGACAAGGCGCTGGCGGTGATCGCGGACTCGGCGAGCCTGCCGCGGCGGGAGCTGGACGAGGCGGTGGGATTGGCGCGGCAGTTCGGGATTCCGTTGCGCGTGGTCCGCACCGGCGAGTTTGACAATGAGGCCTATCTGGCGAACCCGTCGAACCGCTGCTATTTCTGCAAGCACGAGTTGTTCACCGAACTGGCGCCAGTGGCCCGGGCGGGGGGATTTGCCGTGATTGTTTATGGCGAGAACGCCAGCGACGTCGGTGACATCCGGCCGGGCGCGAAGGCGGCGGCGGAGTTTCAGGTGCGCGCGCCGATGAAGGAAGTCGGGCTGACCAAGCAGGAGATTCGCGAGTATTCAGCCCGGCTCGGTTTGCCCACGGCGGACAAACCGCAAATGGCCTGCCTGAGTTCGCGCGTGCCGCATGGCGAACGGGTCACGCCGGAGAAACTGCGGATGATCGAGGCGGCGGAGAATGTCCTGCGCGACCTCGGGTTTCATGACGTGCGGGTGAGGCACCATGAGTTGCGCGCGTTGGTTGGGGACATCGAGACGGTTCAACATCTCGCGCGCATCGAACTTGGTGCTGGCGAAGTGCCGCGCCTGGCGGATGGCGGGTTGTTCCTGCGCGTGGCGGAGGAGATTAAAAAGTCTGGCTACGCCCATGTGACGCTCGACCTGGCCGGATATCGTCGCGGGGGAGCGAACCAGAGCATCGAGTTGAAGCCGAAATCCGAGGTTGCGCCGCGAATGCACGCCCCTGCGCGTGAATGATGGAGGTTCGCGCCGTTAACCGACGGCGGTGGTTCGGGATGGTCGCTGACGGAGAAGTTCCGTTCCACCCCGGTCAACCCTGCAACAATTCCTGCACCGACACGCCACGCAACTCGAAGACCTTGCGGATGGCGTCCTCGATCAGGTTGTTCGGGCAAGAGGCACCGGCGGTGATGCCCACGGTGATTGATCCCTTGGGCAGCCAGTCGCGGGTTTCGACCTCCTGATGCAGGTGGAGATTGAAATGGACAATCTTGTCCGGCTCCATTTTCGCCGCATTCTTGATGAAGTAAGTCGGGAGGATGGCCTCGCCCATCTCGGCGAGATGCGACGTGTTTGAGGAGTTGTATCCGCCGATGACCAGCAGCAGGTGCATCGGTTCCTTGAGCAGCTTTTGCAGGGCGTCCTGGCGGTCCTGGGTCGCGCCACAAATGGTGTCGAAGAACCGGAAATGTTCGTCGATGCTGGCCTCGCCATAACGGCGGACCATGGCGGCGCGCAGGCGGCGTTGCACTTCCTCGGTTTCGCCACGGAGCATGGTGGTCTGGTTTGCCACGCCCACGGCCTTGAGGTGGATGTCCGGATCGAATCCCGTCGAGTAAGCCCCCTCCTTGAATCGCTTGAAGAACTCCTCCTTGCTCCCGCCGTGTTCGATATATCCGCAGACATAGTCTGTCTCAGCGAGGTTGAACACGACCAGGTAATGGCCGCTGCCGTACGCGGTGGCTTGCGAAGTGGTGGCCTTCGTTTCCTCGTGCTTGGCCTTGCCGTGGATGATGCTGGTGACGGATTCCTTCGAGTATTGCCGGACCCGTTTCCAGACGCTCATCACGTCACCACAGGTCGTATCGACAAACGTGCAACCGCGCTGCTCGAACTTCTGTCGCGTGGCGACTTCGGTTCCGAAGGCCGGGATGATGACAATGTCCTGGGGCTGGACCTGTGAAATCTCCTGATCGCTCGGCTTGCTGTGAATGGTGGCGATGCCGAGACGCTGAATCTGGTCGTTGACCTCGGGGTTGTGAATGATCTCGCCGAGAAGAAAAATGCGTTTGTCCGGATAAGCGCGGCGCGCGGCGTAGGCAAGATCGATGGCGCGTTCCACGCCGTAGCAAAAGCCGAACTCCTTCGCCAGTTTGACGGTCAGGCCGTCGGCCTGGATCACGCCGCCACGCGCGCGGATGCGTTCAACCAGCTCGCTGCGGTAATGGGAAAGCACCTGGGCCTGCACGGCCTCCATGATGTCGGGGCGGCGCAGGTTGATCTTGTGGCGTTTCTCGGACGAATCAGACGACATGCGCGCGGAATCTACCAACGGGGCAGGGGGCGTCTAGCCCGAAGGGCGCAGCCGGAATGGTACGCGTTGGCATGAGGGCGCATCTCACCTTCTTGCACGACGAACACTTCTGAGTGGTGGGACTCGTCGCGCTGCGACGAGTGGCGCCGCGTTCATCGGCGCAATGGACGGCCTCACGCCCCCGGTTCCGTCCGCTCCGCGCGGACGGGGTTGTCGCAGCGCGACAACCACCACCTGCAAGAAAGTGAGATGCGCCCTTGGCCCTGATCGGCCTGAAATAACCTCTTGCCCGGCCCGGCGCTTTTGCTACCGTGCCGCCCCTTTCGCCGGGACGTGTGTTTCGGGACGAAAGGGAAAACGGCCTCAAACATCCGTTGCCCGTGTGGGCGCGGCGGCCACAACAACATCAAACTGAATCCCGTTTTTCCGCGGGATGGGTCTGCCGGGTGAACCGGCCGGGGCCCGCAACCATTGGAAACAAATAGAATGACCACGATCGGAGTTAAGGAACTGTTGGAAGCCGGTGTCCATTTCGGGCACCAGACGCGGCGTTGGAACCCCAAGATGAAGCCTTTCATCTTCGACGCCCGCAACGGCATCCACATCATCGACCTCAGCAAGTCCGCCACGCAGTTGAACGCGGCTTGTGAATTCCTCGCCGGCACCGTCCGCAAGGGCGGCCAGGTGCTCTTTGTCGGCACCAAGAAACAGGCCCAGGAAACCATCAAGGACGCGGCCAAGGCCTGCGGCCAGTTGCATGTCACCGAGCGCTGGCTCGGCGGCACCCTCACCAATTTCCAGACCGTCAAGAAGTCCATCGCTCGCATGAAGCAGATTGAGAAGATGGAAGCCGACGGCAGCATCAACGACTACGTGAAGCAGGAGCAGTCCATGATCCGTCGCGAGCACGCGCGCATGATCAAGTACTTCGACGGCATCCGGAACATGGAGAAATTCCCCGCCGCCATGTTCGTCGTGGACGTCAAGCGCGAGCATAATGCCGTCGCCGAGGCCCGCCGCCTCAAGATTCCCGTCGTCGCCATCGTGGACACCAACGCCGACCCCGATCTCGTTGACCTGCCCATCGCGGGCAACGACGACGCGATCCGCTCCGTGCGCATCATCCTCAGCGCCATCGTGCAGGCGGTTGGCGAAGCCAAGGCCGACCACGAATCCAAGCGCAGCCGCAAGCCCGAACAGGCCGAGCAGCCCGCCGCCCCGGCCGAACCCGCGCCCGCCGCGGCCTGATTCGAGAACGATTCCTCAAGGCGGGACGTGCCATCCGCGCGCCCGCCTTCAACCGACATTATTTCAATATCCGAAACTACTATGGCTGAAATCACTGCTAGCGCTGTGGGCAAACTCCGCGAGGCGACCAACGCGGGTTTGATGGACTGCAAAAAGGCTCTCGCCGAGGCCAATGGCGACTTCGACGCCGCCGTGGACATCCTTCGCAAGAAGGGTCAGGCCTCCGCCGCGAAGAAAGCCGGCCGCGAGGCCCGCGAAGGCGTCATTGCCGCCTTCATCGCGCCCGGTGCCAAAGTTGGCGTTCTCTCCGAGGTGAATTGCGAGACCGACTTCGTGGCCCGCAACGAAAGCTTCCGCGCGTTCTGCGACGACGTGGCGAAGAAATACGCCGCCAACCCGGCTGCCGAACTTGAGGCCGACCGCGTGGCCGCCGTCTCCAAGATCGGCGAGAACATCCTGCTGGGCCGCCGCCAGCGCATCGAAGTCGGCGGCACCGGTCTGGTCGCCGCCTACATCCACACCGGCGCCAAAGTGGGCGTGCTCGTGGAAGTCGGCGCGGGCAAGGACGAGACCACCCAGAAAGAGGAGTTCAAACAACTCGTTCGCGACATCACCCTCCAGATCGCCGCAGCCCATCCTGGCGTGGTTTCTCGCGAGGAAGTCGCTGCCGACGTCATTGCCAAGGAAGACGAGATCAACCGCCAGTCTGACCGCCTCAAAGGCAAGCCGGCGCAGGCCATGGACAAGATTCTCCAGGGCATGCGCGAAAAGTTCTTCCAGACCTACTGCCTCGTGGATCAGGGCTTTGTGAAGAACCCGGAAATGACCGTGGCCCAACACGTCGCCTCCACCGCCAAGGCGCTCGGCGACGACATCAAGATTCGCCGCTTCGTCCGCCTCCAGGTCGGCGAAGGCGCGGCCTAAACCGCCAAGCCGCTGAGTTTCACCGCCGCGTCCCGCGAGGGATGCGGCTTTTTTGTTCCCACTTCGCGCCCTGCCAGTCCCAATGGCGGACTGATGCCAAATTCCAACCCATCAGCGTCGCTAAGCGCCGAATAGCGGTTTCGACTTCGGAATCCGGTGCCAACGGAGTTTTAAAACCGCTCCCCGAACCGAAGAATCAGCTCCCGCAGGGGCGAAATCAGCTCCTGGACTTGGTAAATCATCTTCCGCAGTCGGGTTCGCGCGGCGGCCATTCCATGATTTCTGCGAGCGCATCAAGGCACGGATGAAATGGGAACCGGCGGCGATCGTTCCGGACAATTGACATGAAGCGTCAATTGGTCCTGAAAAATTCCCAATCCCCCGGCGACCTTATGATGCTGACGGCGGCGGTGCGGGATTTGCACAGGTGTCAGCCGGGGAAGTTCCTAACGGACGTGCGAACGCCGTGCCCAGGTTTGTGGGAGAACAATCCGCATCTCACACCGCTTGATGAGAAGGCGCCGGACGTGGAGGTGGTCCAGTGCAAGTATCCGCTCATTCATCACAGCAACCAGCGGCCCTGCCATTTCATCCACGGCTTCACGCGCTTCCTGAGCGAGCGGTTGGGGGTGTTCATCGAGCCAACCGCCTTCAAGGGGGACATTCGTCTTTCGCCCAAGGAGAAGGGCTGGATGTCGCAGGTGCAGGAAATCACGGGGGAAGAGGTTCCGTTCTGGATTGTGGTGGCGGGCGGGAAGCGGGATTTCACGGCCAAGTGGTGGGCGCAGGAGCGGTATCAGCAGGTGGTGGATCATTTTCGCGGGCGCATCCAGTTCGTGCAAGTGGGCGAGACGGGACATCATCATTCCCCGCTCACGGGGGTGATTGATTTGCGCGGGAAGACCGACGTGAGGCAGTTCGTGCGGTTGATGTATCACGCACAAGGGGTGCTTTGTCCGGTGACATTCGCCATGCATCTGGCGGCGGCATAAAAAGCTCGGGCGAGCCCCCGTGGAAGCGGTCAAAAGAGCGGTTCCGCCCGCGCTACATCCAGAACCGGGCCGCGCCCCCGACCTTCCGAGGCAACAACTTCGTCGCCGGTGGCTCCCGCCCCAGTCACGATCAGCCGAATTTGAAACTCTGCTTAGTTCAGCGCTTCCTTAGCGCCGCGGCAGGCGGCAGACCGTTGGATGGTGGGATGACGGCGAATCGCTGAAGGCAATCGTAGCGAGAGGCTGGCTTTTCCGTTGCTGGTTTTTCCGTTTGACCGGACTTTGCGCACACGGATACGTTCCGCGCTCTCGTTTTTCTATGTTTGGCACAATTCGCAAGCACCAGAACTGGCTGTGGTTCATCGTCGTGGCGGTGGTCATTGTCAGTTTCGTCGTTTATTTCGACCCCAGCCAGCGCGGTTCCCGCAGTGGCGGCCGCGATGGCGGCGGTCTCGGCACCATCAATGGTCGCGCCATCACCGCCCGGCAGTTCCGCGACGCACAGCAGGAGACGCGGCTGCTCTACTTCCTGAATTTCCGCAAGTGGCCCGAGCAGGACGAGCGCGCCAGCCAGATGGGTTTCGATCTGGAACGCGAGTCTTACATGCGCCTGCTGCGCGTGGCCAAGGCCAGGGAAGCTGGCGTGCAGGTGTCGGATGCGACTGTGGGTGATCTCGCGCGCCGCTTGATCGGACCCGAGGTGCCGCTCGACCGGTTCGCCAAGGAACTGCTCCAGCCGAACGGCCTGACCACGGACGACTTCGAGCGCTTCGTTCGTCACGACGCGGAGATCCAGCAATTGAGCGCGGTCGTCGGTGCCGCAGGTCGATTGGTGAATCCAGTCGAGGCCGAGGAGATGTACCGCCGCGACCATCAGGAACTTGCGTCGGAAGCGGTGCTGTTCAGCGTGTCGAATTACATGCCGCGCGTGGCGGTGAGCAACGAGGCGCTGACGATGTGGTATTCCAACCAGATGGCGCGCTATCGCACGCCGGAGCGCGTCGTGGTGAGTTACATCGAATTCAACCGCTCGAACTTCCTCGCGGATGCGGACAAGCAGTTCGAGTCGATCAGCAACCTGAACATGCGGCTCGAAGAGGCTTATTACAAAGCCGGCACCAACGCTTTCAAGGACACCAACGGCAACATCCTGCCGCGCGAGAAAGCCATCGCGAAGATTCGTGAGGAGGAACGGGACAAACTGTCGTTTTTCTTCGCCCGCAAAAAAGCAAACGAGGTGGCCAGCGCGCTGTACGACGATGCCAGCAAGACACCCGAGGGGCAACCGTTTCGGCCTGGACTCTTCGAGACCGTGGCGGCGAGCAACGGCATGAAGGTTCAAGTGACCATTCCGTTCGACATTGAGAACGGCCCGACCAACCTCAACGTGGGGGATAATTTCACGCGCACGGCGTTTTCCCTCAACGCGTCGAACAGCCCGGTTTCCTTCCAGCCGCTCGATGGCGAACATGGCTACTACCTCATCGCGCTCAGGGAGCACATTCCTGGCCAGAACCAGCCGTTCTTCGCCGTGCAGACTCGCGTTGCCGATGACTACCGCCGCTCGCAGGCCTTTCGCATGATGTTCCAGGAGGCCAACGAGGCGATTGCGCAGGGCAAGTCACTGGCAGAAATCGCTGCGCAGGCCAAGACCACGGTTGTGAAGTTGCCGCCCATTTCCCGCAGCACGGAAACGCTGACCAATCTGCCGCCGATGGTGAATCTCCGCCAGGTGCGTTCGGTGCTCCTCTCGCTCGAACCGGGCAAGTTGAGCAGTTTCAACTCCGCCCCGCCCGACGGCGGATACATCGTGCGCGTGACCGAGCGCCTGCCCATCGACGAAGCGAAGCTCAAGACCGAATTGCCGAAGTTCATGGCCGAAATTCGCTACTACAAGCAGAACGACATCTTCAACCAGTGGTTCCGCCGCCAGGTTGAGAAGGCTGCGGTCTCGTTGCCGGCACTGGCCCCGCGCCAGAATCCGCGCGGCGGGCGCAGTTGACGCGGCCTGCCTGGCCGGAGTCTGCGTCTGCGCAGCGTCCGGCGTTCCCGTGAACCTGCCCGTCATCAAACTCTCATCTCCCGCAACCAGGGAGTTCTGGGAGATTCCAGTTCTGTTCGAGGACGAACATCTCCTCGCCCTGGACAAACCCGCGCGCTTGCTGACGTCGCCGGACCGTTATGACCCGGCTCGGCCGAACCTCATGAAGCTCCTGCACGCGGGCATCACGGAGGGCAGGCCGTGGGCCAGGGAGCGCGGCTTGAGTTATCTCGCCAACGCGCACCGGCTCGACTTCGAGACCACCGGCATCCTTCTTCTGGCGAAGAACAAACCGGCCTTGGTGACGTTGGCGAATCTGTTCGGTTCCGAGAGACCGGTGAAGACTTACATCGCCATCACGCACGGCATGGCGGAGCAGCCCGAGTTCGACGTGGACGCGCCGCTCGGCCCGCATCCACGCGTGCTGGGTTTGATGGCGGTGAACCCGCAAAGCGGCAAAAAGGCGAAAACGCATTTCGAGGTCATCACGCAGTTCCGCGGATACACTTTGCTCAAATGCCGGCCGCTGACCGGCCGCACGCACCAGATTCGCGTCCACCTTCGCTGGGTGAAGATGCCGATCGTCGGCGACGAGCAATACCGCGGCGCACCGCTTTATCTTTCCGAGATCAAACGCGCTTACCGGCTCGGTCCAGGCAAAGTCGAGCGTCCGCTTATTTCCACTGTCGCCTTGCACGCCGCCGAACTGGCCTTGCCGCATCCCGTGACCGGAGAGAACATCACCATCAGCGCCGAGATGCCCAAGGCATTGCGCGTGGCGGTGAAATATCTGAAGGAGTTTGCCGGGCTATGAACTGCCTACATGATCACCGGGCGCGGCGACAACCAGACGAACCCAAGCGATACTTGCAATCACCCCATCCGACAGCCATTCTCCAAAAACTTTGCAGCAGTCAATGAGCACGTCACCTGAGACCGAACTGGACCTGGAATTGCAACTTCTTCCCGCCTGGGCGCAACAACCCGCGGACAAGGCCGACTATTCGCGCTTCGAGCGCGATGCGGAGCGCGAAGAGCAGCGCCGCGGACGCGGCGACCGCGGAGATCGCGGCGACCGCCCGCGTGGTCCCCGTCCGCCCCGTGACCAGCGCGATCAGCGTGGCGAACGGCGCGGACCGCCTCGTGACCGTGACCGCGGCCCCGGCCAGGGGCAGGGGCAGGGGCGTGGCCCCGGTGGTGAACGTCGCGGTCAGGGTCCGCAGCGCGGCAAAGGTCGGCCGGATCGCGGCCAGGGTCCGCGTCCCGAGCCGGTGCCGTTGCCGGAAATCGACGTTCAATTTCTCGCCGAGGAACACGTCATTGATTCGCTGGTGCGCCAGATTCGCATGACCGGCCGCGCCTATCCGCTCTTCGGCATTGCCCAGTTGATCCTCGAGAAGCCGGAACGGCATGCGGTGCAGTTCACCTGCAAGAAAGGCGCGGATGGCAATCCCCTCCAGCCGCTGTTCGTTTGCGCAGTGGACGACACGGTTTGGTTGAGCGAAGACGAGGCGGTGGCCTACGTGCTCGACAAGCATTTCGCGCTCTTCTACCAGGCCGAACGCACGCAGACCGATCCGCCCAAGGGTGTTTACACCTTCGTGGCCCAATGCGGCATCAGCGGAATCATTCTCGGGCCGCCCAACCATCACGATTACCAGAACCAGTTGCGCAAACTTCACTCCGAGCGCTTCGCGCGCATGCCGTTCGACATGTTCAAGTCGCGCGTCAAGATCGTCCGCGACGAAGCCGTGGTGAAGAAATGGGTCGAGGACCAGAGCTGGAAGACGGAATACACCTGCCTGAACGTCCCCGAGCCGCTCAAGCTCGCCACGCGTGCGGAACTGGACACGCATTTTCGCCAGACTCACCTGGCGAACATCATACAGCGGAAGGATTCCCAGCGCCTCGAAGGACCGGCCAGCCGCGCGATTCGATGCACGGCATTGCAGCGTCTGGTGCGGGTAAAATGGGATGATCAAAAGCGTTTCCCGCTTCAGATCGCCACGCTTCTCAGCCAGCAGTTCGCCCAGCGCGGTTTGCAGTTCTTCAAGGTCAACAAATCGGTCACCCATGTGGCTGTGGCCCGGCCGCACTACCTCGACCTCGAGGCAACGCCTGTTTCGGACAACGTCCGCAAGCTGGTGGATTTCATCAACGCCAACCCCAAATGCACGCGCCGGAAGCTTTTCGAGGCTGTCGCGCCGTCGGCCGTGCAAACCGTGGTTCCGCCCGCCGAGGGCGCGCCCTCAATGGAACTGACCACCGAGGCCAGCCTGACCATTACCGACCTGCACTGGTTGATTCATCAGGGCCACGTCATCGAGTTTGCCAACGGCACGCTCGAAACCGCCAAGAAGCCCGTGCCGCGTCCGCAAAAGGCCGCGCCAGCCGAGGCGGCCACGACCACTGAATCAACGAGCGCCGGAACCCCGGCACCCGAAGCCGTTGCCCAGCCCGCCGCTGTGGAAGCAGGGCCTGATGCGGTTTTGGAAACGTCGGTCGCACCGGAGGTCGCTGAAACTCCCGCGCCGCCGGTTCCCGTGGCGGCCGAGGTGCCTGCGCCATCCACTCCGGATTCAAATCCGGCCTGAAGCGGAGCGCGGCAGTTGCTGCGGAATAAAGCAGGCGTTGTGGTGAGCGTCGTGGGGTAAGCGTCCTCGCTTGGCAACGTAGCCCGGCCGTTCCGGCTGGGTGCAACGGAGCTGCGCCAGCCGTCGCCCTACTTGAACATCGCGTTGTCCCGGTCGCCCCCGGACAACACATAGGCTGTCAGGTCTTTGATCTCCTCCTCGGTCAGCAGCGCCAGCAGGCCCTCGGGCATGGGAGAAACCTTGGATGGCTCGATGCTCTTCACCTTGGTGCGATCCACTTTCTCCTGCTGCCACGGCGATGCCGGGTCCGTGTTCACGCTCACGTTGTCGCCGTTCAGATTCACGATGGTGCCGGTGATGGTGTCTCCGTTGTTCATGGTGATAACCACGGGGGCGAACTGCTCGTTGATCTCCTTGCTCGGGTTGAGCACCTGGTCGAGCAGGTCGCGTGGGGAATAGCGCCCGCCTGCGCCGGTGAGGTCCGGGCCGGTCATGCCGCCTTCGTTTGCGAACCGGTGGCAGGCAAAGCAACCTGCCGCGCCGAACATCTTCCGGCCGTTCTCGTAACTGCGCTTTTTCAACCCGCGCTCGACCACCGGCGCGAGCGTGTCGAGCTTCCACTCCGTGAATTTCGTCCGCCCGGCAAACGCCTCCGCCATTGCGGCCAGCGGCGATTTCTTCTCCGGCTTTCTCGCCAGTAACGGTTTCAGTGCTGACTTCTCCTCCGCGGTCAACGTCGCCTCTGCGTCAGTGCGGATGAACTCGAGGAATTTCTCGAAGCTCGCGCCGCCCCGGTAGTTCGCCGCCTTGAGGAACCACTCGAACTGCGCCGTGCGCAACGCCGTCGTCCAGCCCGCCTTCAACATGCGCAACGACCGCGCGTATTCGAGCTGTTCCTCCTGCGTTGGCGCCGATTGGAGCAGGGGAACGGCCCGCGCCGCGACAACGGGGGACTGGAGATAAACCAGCGTCTCGCACAACAACCAGTTCAGGTCGAACGAAGCGGCGGGAAAATGCGGTTCCAACTGCGCGAGCACGCGCGTGGCCGTTCCATCGTCCGGACGCCCGAACCGCACGAAACAGATTCCGTACGTTCGCACCAGCGTGAGCCGTTGCTCGTGCGTGAGTGTTTTCCAATCCACGTCGAGCAACGCGCTGGAAATCCTGCCGCCCATCGCGGTATCGGACGGCGGATCGGACGGCTTGCGATGTTGCGGATCAATGCCCGTCACGCGGGCGAGAGCCAGCAGGGCCTCGACGCGCCGGCCCGGATTCTTTTCGGTCAGGGCACGCTCCGTCCACGTTCCGGCGGGTTGGTGCTCGACGGCGGTTCGCGCGGCCCAGCGGAGAAAACGATCCGAGCTGTCCAGCGCCGGCCAGGCCAGTTCCAGCGCACGCGGATTCGGCCGGCCGTGGAAGGCCTCAAGTTCCAACCGCAGCTTGCGCTCTGGCGTGGGCGCGGCGGGGGCCGCATTCACCGGCGCGGTGGACTCGCGGCCCGCGTAGCTCACGCGATACAAACCCGACTGCACCTTGCGCCCGCCGATCGCGAAATACATCGCGCCGTCGCCGGGATGAATCACCGCGTCCGTCAGCGGCAGCGGCGTGCCGGAAAGGAATTCCTCCTTCGTGGCCGTGTAGCTCGAACCCTTTGGCTGGAGGTGAATCGCGTAAAGTTTTCCCCAGCTCCAATCCAGCGCGAACATCGCCTCCTGATATTTCGCCGGGAACTTCGCCCCGTGCCCGGAGGTCATCCCCGTTGGCGAACCGGGACCGATGTTCAACGTGGCCGGCAGGTTGTCGGAATAAAACTCCGGGCGCTTGCCTGCGCCGTTGCGCCAGCCGTATTCGCTGCCGCTGGTCACGTGATTGATGCGTGTGGGGCGGTACCACGGCGTGTTGAAATCGTATTCCATGTCCGCGTCATAGGTGAACAACTCGCCGTCGAGGTTGAACGCCGCGTCGAATATGTTCCGGTAGCCCGACGAATAAACCTCGAACTCCTTCCCGTCCGGCGACACGCGGTAAATGATCCCGCCCGGCGCGAGCACCTCGCGCATGAAGCCGCGCCCGTCCGGCATTCGCGGCAGCAAATGATCCTCGCCCCAGACCGGCGGCACGCGCGAACTGCTGAACTCCGCGGGCTTCGTCCCGTTGCCGGTGATGAGGAACAACGATTTCCCATCCGGCGACGGCAGGATGGCATGCACACCGTGATCCCCGCGGGCCTGCATGGCGCGCAGCTTCTCGACCTTGTCCAGCGTGTCGTCGCCCTTGGACGAGGTGATTCGGTAAAGCCCGCTGTCGATCTTCTTCTCGTAGTCATTCACCGCGACATAAAGCGCGCCGAAGGCGAACAACAGGCCGTTGGCTGCGCGAATTTCCGCGGGCAACTTCTCGATCTTCGCGGGGTCGAGCTTCTGGCCGGGCGCGGGCGGCGTGAACCGGTAAAGCCCGCCATACTGATCGCTGGCGATGATCCTGCCCTTTGGGTCCACGCACAAATTCACCCACGAACCCTGCTCTGCGGCGGGCACGGAATGGAGCAGCTCCACTTTGAAATCCTTGAGCGTCTTGATGCGCGCCGGCGGCGTGGCCTTGTTCTCGCCGATGGCGAGGCCGGAAGCGGGGTTGCGCTGGCCAGCAGCGCGTTGAGGTGTGGCCGCAACCAGCCCGACCGTGGACAGGCAAAAAGCGGCCAGGGCCGCGAATGTGACGGAGTGAATCATGTTGTCGCCCGGATTGAACCGGACCATTTCCCTGATGGCAATGCGCGGGAAGGGTGTTCTCCCAATTCATGCTGGAATCCAGAATGAGAACCGCGAATGCACGCGAATGATGAACGCTCTGAGCATCCACGGCTGACGTGGGTCTGTTTGCGGCCATCGGGTTCAAGGCGGCAAGCCGCGTGGTGGAATCCAGGTGGAACGGGCGACGCGCCCGACATTAGAGCGCGTGATGCGAGTCTGGAACTCCGAGCACTGCCGATGCGTTCCGCCCGGCGGCAGGTTGCCACCGGGGACGACCAGGTTCGCCGTTCTCCCCGGATCAACTCCATGCTCCGGCCGCGATGCATCGCCTTGATTGCCAGCGATCGGCCAGGCGAAACACCCCGGCGTTGGATTTCGGGTTGCCCCCGAACTCCCAAAAGATCGCTAGGGAAGCGCTGAACAAAGCCAGAGGTTAAAATTCGGCGGCTCGTGACGGTGGCAGGAGCCACCGGCGACGAAGCTTTTTTCCTCGGGAGGTCGGTGGCGCGGCCGGTTCTGGATGCAACGCGGGCGGAACTGTTCTTTTGACCGCTTCCTCGGGGGGCTTGCTCGAGCTTTTTATGTCGCCGCCCGCCACGCCCCGATCACCACGTTGGCCAGCCCGCGATCCCGCACTTTCCGATGCCCAAACAGGTTCTTCACGACGTGGCGATGTGGAACGGATGCTCCACGAACGCCCGCACGGAGGCTTTCGCCTTCTCCGCCGGCTTGGTGATGTCCGCCACGTTGGCGGCGATGACCAACACGGCATGCACCAGCTTGCTGTCCCGGTC
>CAYQWK010000104.1:0-15997 GCA_964420805.1 uncultured Bifidobacteriaceae bacterium
CGATGCAGAGCACGCACTCGATATCAACTACGCGAAGAAGATTGGCGTGAAGATTCCCGAGGACCTGGTGAAACGCGCCGTGGACTCAACCGTTCGCCAACAGAAAAAGGACTTCAGTTACGAATACGGCGAATACCTCAAGATGCGGCCAATGATGGAGATCAATCGGCCGGCAGGCAGCCTGGGCCGCTCGCAAGCCTGCAACCTCGCCTTGCGCGCGTGGGGCGCGACTAACATCACGGAGGAGGTGCTCACCAACTGGATGCACCGGTTTGTGGTTCGCAACGAGTGGCTCGGCTTCGCACGCAAGCGGCCCGTGCCGCACGAGTCCTGGTTCATGGTGGCTGGCTACTTCTTCTACTACGGCCACTACTACGCCAGCCTGTGCCTCGAGGCCATCCCGCGCGAAACCGCCGCGCCGTATCGCGGCCACATCGCGGCCATCCTGCTGCCGCTTCAGGAGAAGGACGGCTCGTGGTGGGACTACCCACTCTACAATTACCACCAGCAATACGGCACCGCCTACGCGTTGCTGACCCTGGTGCATTGCCGGGTTCGTTGAGCGAAGGGCCGCCAACGATTTCCGCAGGCGCGGCCAAACGCACCGCCAGTTCCGCAACAGCAGATTGCTAATCGCGGAATTCGATGACGCGAAGCATCGACGGCTCCGGCAAGGGCGGCGGGCGTGGACGGTCGCGGTTGGCTTCCAAAGTTTCCCAGGCGAGTACGTAACGCACGCCGGCGGGAAGATGGCCCGTATCGGCACGCCGTTGCTTCTTCATACCCGAAAAGTCGGAATCGACGCGGGCAAATGAGGGCGGGAGCAAGGACGGTTCGCGCGGCACCCTGGCACCGGGAATCACGCGCAAGGTTTCCTCATCCAAAACCCACGTTCCAGCGCCGCGCGGATAATCATAGTTCAACCCCAAACGGCCGCCTCCCAGCGGTCGCACTGCGCCCACCTTAACCTCGACCACCACGGTGCCGCCGCCCTTGAAATCCCAGCGGTAACCCGTCCAGTCGCTTACCTGCACGATCTTCCACCCGGCCAATCCGCGACGCGCGGCATAGACCTGAAGGTCGCCGTTGGTGTCGTATTTGTGATAGGTGACGATGGGCCGGCCGGCGTTGTCGAAGCCCAACTCGCGATTCACGTTGATGAGTCCGCCGCCGGGCGGAACGGGATCAACGATGTCCCCGGTCTCGATCGTGATGGGAAGCGCGAGCGCACGGCCGGCCGAGTCGGTCCAATGAACCAGGTCGTCGCTGCGCGCATAGCTGATGTCGTGGTTGCTCGCGCAATCCGGCGTGTCGCGCCAGACCCAGACAACATGGAAGCGCCCATCTGGACCGCGTTCGGGGACAGTGCAGTAGGCGTTCATCCGGCCGCGCCCGCTGGTCAAAGGTTCGTTCAACAGGCGCATCCACCCGCGCGTCCGCTCGTCATAAACATTGTAGAGATCATCACCGCTGCCGCTGCGGCCGTCTCGGTAGCGGAAGACCAAACGGCCGGCGCGATCGTGCAGGAAGACCGGGTAAGTCGTGCTGCGCTCGCGTTCGCCGGTCATCGATGCGACCGGCTTCAAAGAGGCGGCATCGAGCGCGTGTTCAGCACAGAAATAAACCAACGGGACACAGTGCATGTTGCCCGACAAATGGAGGACGTTGCTCCGGTCCAGCGCCATGGTCACGTAGTTGTGCGAGTCCCAGCCGAGATTCGAGGGCAGCCGGGTGATGGTCCAGTTGGTCGAATCCAGCGTCCGTTGGGCGACGCTCATGCGGCGTTGCGCATCGTAATAAGCAACCCATTGCAACGGCGGATGCGTGAGCAGCGCGAAGCCAACCGGATGCGCGGACCAGACCGGTTCCAAGTCAATCGCCCGGACCGAGGTCGCGCCATGGGCATTGAGGATCAGCCAGAACGCGGCCGCCAACGCGAAGATCGCGGGCGGCAGGCGGTGGGATATTCGCGACAAGACAGCCATGCCAGCGAGGTTTCCCCAGCCCGCAAGCCGGCGGCAAGCTGCGTTTGAAAGCGGAGCATGCAGCTCCGCGACCGTTTCACCGGGGCCGGCAGCGGCGCGGCCCATGTGCTGTCAAAAAATTCCTGTTCAAGCGGAGATTTCTTCAGAAAATGCACACCTCTTAAACGCACATGCAAAAGATACCGTTGTCCAAGTGTTTCGTGAATGCTGAGGTCGAGGAAGCCGCGCTGCGCGCCCTGCGCTCCGGGCAGTACATCCTCGGAAAAGAATGCCAGGCATTCGAAGCGGAACTGGCCGCGCACACCGGCACCAAGCACTGCATCCTCGGCTCGTCCTGGACGATGATCGTGTATCTGCTGCACCAACTTCAGGGGGTGGGGCCGGGCGACGAAATCATCGTCCCTTCGCACACTGCGTTTCCCTCCATGGAGCCGCTCATCCATCTCGGCGCGCGCCCCGTGTTCGCGGACATCGATGATACTTACGGCATGGATCTCGACCATGTGGAATCGCTTATCACGCCGCGCACTGTGGGCATCATCGGCGTGCATCTCTACGGCCATCCGGTGGACAACGACCGTCTGCTCGCCATCGCGGCGAAGAACCACTTGTGGGTGATCGAGGATTGCGCGCAGGCTCAGGGCGCGAAGTACAAGAACAAGACGGTTGGCAGCATGGGCCACTTCGGCGCGTTCAGCTTTTTCCCGTCCAAGAACCTCACGGTCCTCGGCGATGGCGGCTGCATCACGACGAACGACGGCCAGATGGCCGAACGCCTCCGGATGCTCCGCAATCACGGACGCAAGGATAAGTATCAGCATGAGTTCACGGGCTACAACGTGCGCTTCAACGAGATCAATGGCGCAATTGGCCGCGTGATGCTGAAGCACCTCGACGGCTTCAACGACCGCCGCCGTGAAATCGCCGCGCTTTACAACGACCGGCTCAATGGAGTCGTCCTCTCCACGCCGCCGGAACGCCCGTGGGCAACGGCGGTGTATCATATGTACGTTGTGCGCGTGGAGAAGCGCGACGAGTTGCAAAAGTTTCTGAAAGACAAGGGCATTGAGACCGGCATTCATTATCCGGTGCCCAATCATCTTCAACCTGCCGTGACTGGCCTGTTCCCCTTCACGCCGAAACTTCCGAAGACTGAGGCGGCGGTGAAGGAAATCCTCTCGCTGCCCGTTCACGGCGAGATGACGCTCGAAGCCGCCGATCGTGTGTGCGACGCAATCTCGGATTTCTACGGGAAGAAGTGAGGTTGAACCACACCACCCGGCAGAATAGCCTGACGGCATGAACTACCGGGTCATCCTGATTCCGTCTGAAGAAGGTGGGTTTGCCGTGACGTGTCCGGCCCTGCCAGGGTGCTGGAGCCAGGGCAGCACGCAGGACGAGGCGTTGTCTAATATTCGTGAAGCAATCCGCCTGTGGCTCGAAGTGGCCGAGGAGGATGCACAACGCGAGGCCGCCCAGGAACACGGCACACTCGCCGCAGTGACGGTTTGAAATGCCAAGACTTCCCGGGATCAACCAACGGGACGCGGTGCGCGTCTTCGAGAAACTCGGCTTTTGGATCGCCCGGCAAAGCGGTCACATCGTCATGACCAACGGGAGGACACGCCTGAACATCCCCAGGCACAATCCGATCAATGCGATCACGATGGGCGGAATCGCCCGCGCCGCAGGTTTGACTCCAGACGAATTTCGGAAACTGCTTTGACATGTCCACCAACGACCAACGCCCCGAACTCAGCCTCGTCATCCCGTGCTACAACGAGGAGGGCAACCTCCGCGAGCTCATCAAGGCCATCCGCGCTTCCGTGGATCCGCTCGGGCTGCCCTACGAAGTCGTCATTACCGACGACTGCTCCAAGGACGGTTCATGGGCGATCCTCCAGGAATTGGCCGCAGCCGACCCGCGCATCCGCGTGCAGCGGTTCAAATTCAACTGCGGGGAAAGCGCGGCAAGTTTCGCAGGATTGAAGGCCGCGCGCGGGAGGAACCTCTTCACGCTCGACGCCGATTTGCAGAACGACCCGAAGGACATTCCGAAGTTCCTGGAGCAGTTGAAGCACTTCGACTGCGTCTGCGGAACGCGCGTAAAGGTGCGCGGAGAGGGTGATAACTTCGTGCGCGTGGCCTCGTCGCGCATCGCCAACTGGGTGCGAAACAAATTGAGCGGTGAGCAGATCAGCGATGCCGGTTGCACCTACCGGGCCTTCAAGCGCGAGTGCATCGAGAACCTCAAGTTCTTCAAGGGCATGCACCGCTTCCTTCCCACGCTTTTCAAGATCGAGGGGCACACGGTGACGGAGATCGAGGTGAGCAACAACCCGCGTTTTGCCGGGCAGAGCAATTACGGCGTTTGGAACCGTCTCTTCGCCTCCTTCTACGATTTGCTGGCCGTGCGCTGGATGAAGAAGCGCATGTTCAAGTACGTGGTTGCAGAGCGGATCAACTGATCCTCCCTTCAACCCGGCATCCATCGCGCGCCTTGCCTTAATCGAATCTCGCATTTTGCAGGTAGTAGTTTTCGCGATGCGATAACCACCCCGTCTGCGCAGGCGGACGGAAAGGAGGGCGTGAAGCCGTCCGTTGCACCGCTTGACACGACGCCAGTCTTCGCAGCACGTCGAGTCCCAACACTGGGAAGTGTGCATCGCGCAAGAAAGCGAGATGCGGCCCCTTGCCACCTTCCACCTGATGGCTGCGAAAAGTGCTCGTCATCGGAGGACGCCCAGAGCCTCCGACCTTCGCAGTCTCTTAGACTGCCTGCGCGGTTCCCATTTCGGACTCGAAGATGAAACCGGCGGCCAGCCCGGCTATTTGTTAGTCGCCAACAACGCCTTGAATTCCGGCATAGCCTGCATGGCTGCGAAGCGCGGATCGCTAGCGACGATTGTCGCCATGTTCGCCGCCTTGGGATCGGTCTTGAGGCGCGCAGCGTTCATGGCCATGACTCGCTGGAGCGTGGAAATGGCCTGCGGGTGCTTGTTCTGCATGGCCTGCGCCCCGGCAAGATCAAGGAACGATTCGGGCACGGGGTTAATCACCGTCCAACGGGTGATCGCCGCCTCGAGTTTCGCATAGTCCTGAAGCTGCGCGTATATCTGCATGGCAAAGTTGACCATCGAGCCATCGGCCTTGGTGTTGCCCATGATGTCATCCGCCACACGAAGCACGCGGCCGGAGTCGCCGATGGAAGCAGCGGCCTGGGCATAGGCAACGGCGTTGGAGAACGCCGGATTGGCGCGGTAAGCCGCCTCAGCCTTCTGCACGGCCGGCGGAACCGGAGCCGGACCTGCACCGCCGCCACGGAGCCGTTCCAGTTCCTTGACCAGGTTCCCGAGTTGCTGGTTGCCCGGGTCGAGCTTCTGCGAGGTCTGAGCCAGAAGCAGCGCGTCGTCGAAACGGCGCACGCCGGCCAGGACATTCACGTAGCGGTAGAGCGCCTCGGGTGAGAAAGGGCAGAACGCGTAGGCTTGCTTGAAGGAGAACTCCGCCTCCTTAAGCATCCGCTCATAGGCCGGCGTGCCGGGCGGCGTGGTGCCAAGGCGCCAGGCATAGACGCCGGCGATGGAACTGCGCAGTTTCGAGAACGCCTTCTGGCCGTCCTCGTCGCGCACAAAACGCGGATCGCCCTTGAACCCGGTGTAGTTCTTCTTTTCGTAAACCCTCTCTGCGAATGCAGTGATCTCCTTCACGGTGGTGTCGTAGGTAATCCAGTTGCCGATCAACCGCTCCGAGTAGTCGCTCCAGAAGATGTGGTCCTTCTTCACGATCTCTTCGCTCAACTCGCGCAACGGCTCGCGGTTGATCTTCATGATGATGCCGAACGGCGTCAGATAGGGATACATCCAGTCGAGCGGGAAACTCTCCTCGACGAAGAATTCGCGGTCGGGATTTTTCTCGAAGATGACCTTGGTCAGCAAGCCGTTGATGGCCATGACGGCGACCTGGCCGGAGACCTGGACACGATTGTCGATGACGCGGACGTCTTCGCCGGGCTTGAGTTGCCCTTTGGCCATGCGGGCCTGCGCGTCGGCCATGTATTCCGAGAAACACCGCTGCGAATCCTCGGGTGATGGCGTGTAAATCTCGGTGTCGGGATAGACGCCGCCGGGCGACTTCGCGATCTCAGGATAGGCCGCCTCCAGCAGCAGGCGGTTCAACCGGCAGCGTCCGTAGGCCTGCTGTGGATCCTGCGAGAGGAATAACCTCAAGTAAGCGGAGACTGTCACGCCCTCGAAACGGGCCGGGGTGAACATCGGCGCAACGGCATCAAGCAGGCTGAGTTTCTTCTGAATTTCGTCTATCCGCGCGGCGTTGGCGACCGCGTCGGCTTTGAGCACCTTTAACTGGTCGCGCAACGGACGCGCGTCGCGGTAGGCATCGAACTCGCGGTCGATCAGTGCGTTGAAATCCCGCGCCAGGAGCGAGGCCAGTTGCTGGTCCGCCGACCCGTTGAGCCGCTGCACGGTGTCCGGCGAGAAATTGTCCTTCAGATATTTCGCGAGCGGGGCAGGTTGCCCGTCCTTGAGCTTCTTCGCGAGTGCGGCGAGGTCGGTGAAGTCCGAGGCCTTGAAGCGCGACGCGCCGGATCGGCGATCGTACTCGATCCTGTTGCCGAGGTCGGTGAAGTAATTGTCGAGCGGCACAGCAACGACACGGGCGAGCAGGTTGGTCTTGAAGTTCTTTTCCTTCTCCTCGTCGCTGCGCAACCAGTCCTGGAAGAACGGCGTGTCATACTGGTATTGCGCGCTCCGGAAGAAGTGCGCGCGGATGTAGTTCAAATAGGTGCCATCGGCCAGGGCGTTTTGGGTGATGATGTAAACGTCGCGCCGGTCGAACTCAGGGTTCCGGCGATATTGCGGCGGAATGAAGCTCTCGCAGAAGATCATGTAGGTCGGGCAGAAGCGTCCGGGATCCGTGCCGCCGAAGAGAACGGCGTCCTTGGTCATCTCGGGGTAAACCGTTGCCTGACCTTGCGGAGTCTTGAGCAGTTCCTCGCGTTCCTTGCGGGTGTAAATCAGCTTGCCGTCCTTCCCTTTGAACGGAGGAGTGAACATGTCGTGGCCGAACCAGAAGCCGAACAAATGCCCGCGTTGCTCGTTGTCCGACCAGTGGCTTAGAATCGGATAGGCCGGCATCAGCGCGAATACGAAAAGCAGTGCGCGAACCGGCGCCTTCACTTTGGCAGCGAGAACGATCAGCGTGCCCATGATCGCCAATCCCAAGCCCACCCACGCGGTGGCGCGCAGGACGATGTATGGCGTTTCCTCCATGGTCGAATACACGTCGTAAAGGGCGAGGCCGGCGCAAATGGCGAAACCGGCGAGGGCGTGGCGGCGCACGCGTTCGTAGCCCGTGAGCAGCGCGCACAGCAAGAATGACACGCCATGCCCGATGGCCATCGCCACAATGACATTCGCGGACGTGAAGAACACTTTATTCAGCGAAAGGCTCTGGCGGTCGGGCTGCGGGTTCAGTAGTTCCAACATGAACGGACCGAGGATTATGTAAAATGCCACCAAACCAATCAGCCACGCCCGTTCCCGCGCCTGCACGCGGCGCAGGAACAAAAGCGGCACGAAGCCGATACCGAGATAGACGAGGTTGAATTCTTCGAGCGAGCCGCGGATGAGCATCCACCAGAACTGCTCGGAATAGCGGACCACCCAACTGACGGTTTGGGTGACGATGTTGTCACCAACACCGGCGGTGGGATGAATCTTCTCATACTGACCCCGGGTAAAGGCGTGAATGAAACCGGCCGCAGTGCGGGGATAACCCCAGTTCAACGGCGGGTTGGTCATGGAGGCCAGCGGCATGTAAAGGTAGAAAGCCGCGCCGATCACAAACGCGAGACCGGCGGTGAATGCCTTGCGCCAATGGCTGGTCCATGCCACCACTTGGCCGCGAGCCATGAAATCCATCACCGCGAAGGCAGCCAGCACCAGCGCCACGCACACCACGCCACCTGCCGCCCCCTTGATCACGGCTCCCACAAGCGCAGCACCCGCCAGGGCGAGGTCGCGGCCTATCTCCGCGCCCGACGCTTTGATCTTGGTGCTCAGCCAGGTCCATGCAGCCATCGATCCCAAACCCACGCCGTAGAAAATCAACACCACCGGAGTGTTGCCGCTCATCAACGACATCTTGCCTTTCATGTGCAACACCGCGCCCATCAGGAAGAACACAACATTCCAAAGCAGGAACTGACGCCCCATCCGCGCCTGCACGGCGCAAATGTAAACTTCCATCGCCAGAGTAATCACGATCAGCGACTGGTGGTTGTTGAAGGCGATGCCGCACAGGAACCACGCGAGGTAAAGGTAGCGGCACTGGTTCGGCGCATATCCCCAGCGCAGCAGGCAGATCAAGACGCCCACCAGCGAAAGCACGCTGATGGTATAGACCTCGACGATTACAGCCTGACTCCAAAAAAAGCCGTTGAAGGCCATGAGCAGGCCAGAGACAAAGCCGGGGACAAGGCAAATCCAATTCTCTGTGCGACGGTCGATCGCTTTGAACTCCGCCACGCTCTCGATGAACATGCTGCTGCCGCGTGACACCATCATGCCGATCAATCCGCACGCCAGCGCACCGGCAAACGCAGAGGAAACCGCCACCCGCCAGGCGATGTTCCCGAACGGAATGATCTTGGTGAAGAACCAGGTGTACACGGTCCACACCGGATAACCCGGCGGGTGCGGGACGCCGGCATACATCGAAGCCACGGCCAGTTCGCCGGAGTCCTCGAGCGTCAGGTCAGGCGCGCAGGTGTAGAGATAACCGGCAAAGGACACTACAAAGACAAGCACCAGCGCCACCCAGTCGATGAACCGAAAGAACGGCGGCGGCTTCACGTTGGCAGCCGGAGTGGCTTCGGGCTTGGTTGGGGCGGACTCGGCCGGCGTCAATGGACGCTTGGCGGGACGGTTGGTCGGTTCTACAGCCATATCATCAGCGCAAGGAGTGGTTTGTGTTCAAAAGGTCAAAAGAGCCGCTACTTGTGGGGATTTCGCCATCGGTTGTCCAACCGAAAATCGGCGCGGTGAAGCAGTTGTGCTGCACCGCAGCCAAGGACGCCGCATAGCTGCGGTTGCTCACAGCCATGCCCGTTATCACCGTCGATTCCCAGGTGATTCCGCCCATGTGCGAAGCGTTCCAAGCCGCCAGAAACATGAACGTCGCAGCCGTGAGAGCGCCGGTCCATCCGTGATGCCAGAACCAGGGACGCCGCGCGGACGTGCCACCGGGCAGGCCGAACAGTCGTTCTTCAATTCTCCGTGCCGGACGCCGCGGCTGCCACGAGCGCAGCCGGCTCTCGATCAAGTTCGATTTCTTCATGTTGATGTTCCTGTAAACACGCCCTCAGCTTCTCGACGCCGTAGCGGTAACGGCCCGCAGCGGTGTTGGGCGAAATCTCCAAAATCTCTGCAATCTCCTCAAACGTGTGGCTATGCCATATCTTCAACACGATTACCTCGCGTTGTTCCGTCGGCAGCCGGGCCAGACACCGCATGGCCGCCCGCTCCGCCCCGGTTTCGGCCGGATCACGCTCAAACCAGCGCCGCGACTCAAACTCGCGGACGACACGGCGCAACAGACTGCGCCGGTGATTCAAGGCCCGGTTCCGGAACCCGCGCAGGCAATAGTGCAATTCGTTTTCCGGCCGATGCTCAAGTTGCAACAACGCCAAAAATGTCTCCTGCAAAACGTCCTCCGCCTCGGAATGGCTAAGGCCCAAGGCGCGCCCATAGAGCAAAAGCTCTTGGGCCTTGTCGCGATAAAGCCGGTGTTGCCAGTCCAAGTCGGTCACAGTTTCACCCGGATAGACACCGCAATGGTGAGATTTGTATAAAGAAAACCCAAAAATCGGCGCACCCCTCCGCGTGAGGCGCGTACGCAAAAACACCCCCGCCGTAAGAACGGCGGAGGTGTGTGCGAAAAGGTATCCGCAAAATCAGCGCTTGCTGAACTGGAACCGCTTGCGGGCGCCAGGCTGGCCGTATTTCTTGCGCTCCTTCATGCGCGAATCGCGCGTGAGGAACCCCTCGGCTTTCAGTGCCGCGCGCAGGTTGGCGTCCACCTGCAACAACGCCCGCGCGATGCCATGCCGCACCGCGCCCGCCTGACCGGAAAGGCCGCCGCCCGTCACATTAATGCGGGCGTCGTATTTGTTCAGCAAATCCACGCGAGCCAGCGGCGAGATCGCGATTTCGCGCTGGGTTTCCACCATGAAATAGTTTTCGAGCGCCCGTCCGTTCACCGTGACCTTGCCCGAGCCAGCGGCGAGACGCACGCGGGCGACGGAGGTTTTGCGACGGCCGGTGCCAAGAAATTCCTGAATCGTTGCCATAGAAGATAAGAGTCGAGATTAAGCCTTGATCTTGAGAGCGGCCGGCTGCTGCGCGGCATGAGGATGGTCCGGGCCCTTGTAAACTTTGAGCTTTGTCATGAGTTGGCGGCCGAGGCGGTTCTTCGGAACCATTCCGCGCACCGCGCGATGAATCAGTTCCTCGGGCTGCCGACGGCGCAAATCAGCCACTGAAGTGTATTTCTCGCCACCCCTCCAACCGGAGTAGCTCATGTAAAATTTCTCCGTCTCTTTCTTGCCGCTCACCGCGACTTTTTCCGCGTTGATCACCACGACGAAGTCACCCGCGTCCCAGTTCGGCGTGAAGATCGCCTTATTCTTCCCGCGGAGAAGGTCCGCAACCTTGGTGGCCAAGCGGCCAAGAACGACGCCGTCGGCATCCACAACATGCCACTTGCGCTGCTCCAAATAGTCTTTCGGCAAATAAGTTTTCATCCAGTTTCCAATAAAAGGAGCGGCGAAAGTATCAAACGGGAACTTCCCGTCAATAGCTCATTTGGAAACATGCGAATTCAATGCGAGAATTCGGCGCAAAACAAACCACCGCAAGGTCGCCATCCGAAGACGCGCGCCAAGACGGGGACACCAGCGCCATCCAATCGGGTTCCTTCAACCGTGCGCTCACCTCGCCTTGATCTGCGTCCAGATCTCGTCATAGAGACGCGTCGCCTGCTTGTCCAGGTCGCGGAGAAACTCGAGGCGTTCCATGGTTTCGCGATCGGGGTAGATAAGCTTGTTCTTGAGGTTGTCGGGATGAACGTGCGCCAGCGCCGCGCGATTGGGTGTGGCGTAGAGATTATAGTCAGCCAGGCGTGCCCCGACTTGCGGCGTGAGGATGAAATTAAGGAAGCGTTCCGCCTCAATGCGGTGCGGTGCCTTGGCGCAAATGGCAAGGTTGTCCATCCAGACCTGGCTGCCTTCGCGCGGGATGAAATAGACCGTGTCCGAATCCTCCTTCATACCGCGCAAAGCATCCCCGCTGTAAACAACCGCCACTTCAGCCTTCTTCGCGAGCACCTTGTTCTTGCCGCCCACACCGCCCTCAAAGCCGAGCGCGCGCTTTTTGGCATTAGTGAGCAGGTCACGGGCTTCAATGAGTTCCTTGTGGTTGGTGGAATTAAGGCTGTGCCCCTTGAATTTGAGCGCAGAGCCGATGTTGTCGCGCATCGAGTCAATGAGGAGGAACGGCCCGGGCTGCTTCGCCGCGTCGAACAGTAGCGCCCAGCTTTCGTCAAGAGTCCCTTCCTTGGGCTTGCGCGCGTAGATGCCCACCGTGCCCCACTGATACGGAACCGTGAAGTCGTTGCCCTTATCGTACCACGGGCGGGCGAACCGCTCGTCAATGTGCCGCATGTTGGGAATGTTCTCCTTCCGCAGCGGAGCGATCAGGCGGAGTTGGATCAGGGCGGGCACGCTGTGGTCCGGCGGCACAATCACGTCGTATTGGGAGGCGCCGCCGTTCTGGAGCTTGGCCATCATGCCTGCCTCGTCCTCGTAGAAATCCATCGTGACCTTGCAATCGTGCCGTTTCTCGAAGTCGGTGATGATCTCGGGGTCGATGTATTCGCTCCAGATGAACAGATTCAACCGGTGACTGGCCGCAGGCGCGGCAAGGGCGCAGAGGCAGAGAACAAGCGTGACGAAAAGGCGTTGCATGGCGTTGTTGTAGCCGGACACGAGGAAGAAACAACAAGCAACAAGTTTTTGCACCGTCGCCCGCCTCCGCAGCGGCGGGATGGTGGTCGCCATTCACGGGTTTTCTTTTGCAGCCCGCGCGAACAACCGCTATCACCGCGCGCATGAAATCACCCGTTGCACTGATCGCCACGCTCATTGTCACCACCGCCCTAGCCGCGACCGCGGCGGACGACCTGTCGAAGGTGCTCCGCGAAGGCGAGGACTGGCAGGAGGTTGGGGCCGGCTACGGTTTCACCGACGCCGCCTGCACGGATCGCGACGGCAACTTTTATTTCTCAGACCTTAAGAGGAACACCATCCACAAGGTCACGCCGGACGGAAAAGTCACCGCGTGGCTTGAAGATGGGCCAAGCATCAGCGGCTTGAAATTCGGCCCCGATGGACGCCTCTACGCAGCCGTCCAAGGGCCAAAGAAACAGATCATCGCCATTGCGCCAGCTACGAAAGAAATCACCGTCCTAGCCGAAAACGTCCAGCCCAACGACCTCATCGTTTCCCCGCGCGGATTCCTCTATTACACCGACACCGGCCGCAAGATGGTCATCGGTCTGCCCCTCAGCGCCCCCACTCCCTTCACCGCCGCGACGGATTTGAACGCGCCGAACGGGATTGCTCTTTCCCCCGACGGCAACACGCTGGCTGTTTCCGAATACCGAGGCACGAATGTGTGGACATGGAAGGTCGGCACGGACGGGCGGCTGACTGATGGCAAACGCAGGATGAACTTGCGCACGCCACCCAACTCAACGGTGAGCGGCGGTGACGGCATGACGGTGGACGCCGCCGGCCGCTGGCATGTCACCAGCCTGCTCGGCATCCAAGTGTTTGCCCCCTCCGGCGAGTTGCTCGGCGTGATTCCGCGCCCGCAGGACAAGGGATTGGTCAGTTGCGGCCTTGCGGGAAAGGACGGCGATCTGCTCTACGCCTGCAACTCCGACAAGGTTTTCCGCCGGAAGACCCAGGCCAAGGCCGCGTGGCTCTTCGGCGCGAAATAAGTGCCATGCCGCCGGTGCCTCCCGGCCTTGGTCATGCAGTTCAATGGCTGCTGCAGAGCGGCGGCCGTTCAGCGCTTCTTTCGAACCGCCTTCTTCGGCCCGCGGCCCTTGAAAGTGAGTTCCGCCACGCCGCTCTTGTCGAGTCCGCCCAGGCCGACCTTCACCATCTGGTTGAACTGCTTGAGAGTCGCCGCTGCAAGGGGCAATTCCAGTTTTTGCTCGCGGCCAAGTTCGAGCGCGATCCCCGAGTCCTTCGCCGCGTGTGCCGCCGAGAAGAAGCATGAATGGTCGCGGTTCTGCATGTCCTCGCCGTCCGTCTGGAGGACGCGCGAATTCGCGCCGGTTTGGGAAAACACTTCGCGCAGCAACGTGAGATCAAGTTTGAGCGCCGCGCCCAGAGCCAGCCCCTCGGCCAGCCCCGCCGTGTTGATGTTCATCACCATGTTGACCAGCGCCTTCACCTGCGCCGCGCGGCCCGCCGGGCCGATGTAGCGCAACAGCCTGCCCTCATCGCTCAATTTCACCAGCAGCGGCTCGACCTGTTTGAAGGTCTCCGCTTCCCCGCCACACATCAGGTAAAGCGTGCCGGCACGCGCCTGGTTGATGCTCGACGCCATGCATGCCTCCAGTGACCTGGCGCCAGCCTTCCTGGCCAGCTTTGCAATTTCGACGTGTATCCGCGGGGACACTGTCGCGCAATTGATGAAAACACGGCCGCGCGCCCCGCAAAGCAAATTGTCCTTTCCGGCCGTGAAAATCCTTCGCATGGCTGCGTCGTCCGTGACCACCGTGATGATCACCTCCGACAACTCAGTGACGCGCCCCAAGGCGGTGGCCGCCTCACAGCCCAGTTCCTTCGCGAGTGCCTCGGCGGCGGCAGGTTGCGCGTCATGTACTGCCGTCACGGTGTATCCACAGTCTTTCAATCGCCGCGCCATGTTCGCGCCCATGCGTCCGACTCCAACAAAACCAATCTTCTGCATACGTATTCCTGAGTGTTCGTTGCTGTTTGAATGGGTTCTTAAATGGAAACAGCCTTGTGTCCAAGCGCGGATTTCAACGTGGCACGAGCAAAGCCGGGCGTCGAGCGAGAGGCCGAGAAGCCCGGCGCCAAAAAAACTGATTGACCCTTTGGCAACGCTGCATCAAAAACAACGAACCCAAACGGGTCTTGTATCGGAAATTCTGATGCAGATCGAATCACTCAAAATCTACTGTGACGTCGTTCGGTTCCGCAGCTTCTCGCGCGGCGCCGAGGAGAACGGCGTGCTGCAGTCCAGCGCCAGCCAGGCGGTGCAAAACATTGAGGAAAACCTCGGTGTGACGCTCATCGACCGCTCCTGCCGGCCGTGGGAGTTGACCGACGAAGGCCGACTTTTCTACGAGGGCTGCCGCGAAGTGCTGGAGCGATACGAGGACACCGTCGCGAGCGTGAAGGGAGCCCGCGCTTCCGCCAGTGCAGTCATTCGCGTGGCCGCCATTTATTCCGTCAACATGCGCGACATGACGCAGCGGGTGCAGGAGTTCAGCCGGCAGCACCCCGAGGCGAGGGTCGAAATGGAATACGCCCATCCGGATCGCGTGCTCGAGCGTGTGCTCAATGGCGAGGTGGAACTGGGAATCATCTCCTATCCCGACGAGCGGCGTGGGTTGACGATCATTCCTTGGCACGAACAGGAAATGGTCCTGGTTTGCACCCCGCAACACCGCCTCGCCCGGACGAAGAGTATCGACGTATCCCAACTTCAGAATGAGACGTTCGTCGGATTCGACACCGATCTGGTCATCGCCAGGAAGATTGATCGCTATCTGCGCGAGCACGGCGTGACGGCCAATGTGGCCGTGCGCTTCGACAACATCGAGGCCGCGAAGCGCGCCGTCGAGGCGGGCGCCGGCGTGGCAATCCTCCCGCGCGCAACGGTCGAGCACGAGCTTCAGATAGGCACCCTCGCTGCGGTGCCGCTGGCAGGGCGCAAATTCACACGACCTCTCGGCATCATCCATCGCAAGGGGCGCAAACTTTATCCCGGCACAGAGGCGTTCATCGCCGTGTTGAAGAACAGCCACCAATCCATACCCGGACCAAACGGCCACACCCCGGAACGCAAAACGCGCCGAACCGCACGAAGAAATTGAATTGATATGCTAACCGCACCCAAAGCGCAGGGTCTCTACGACCCGCAGTTTGAACATGATGCCTGTGGCGTCGGCTTCATCGCCCACGTCAAGGGCCGGAAGTCGCACCAGATCATCCGCGACGCCATTGGCGCGCTGGTGAAGTTGAACCATCGCGGCGCGTGCGGCTGCGAGGCCAACACCGGCGACGGCGCGGGCATCCTGCTCCAGACGCCGCATGAGTTTCTGAAGCGCGCGACGGCGTCGGCCAAGGTTGCGCTGCCCGGCGCGAAGGAATACGGCGTGGGCCAGGTCTTCCTGCCGCAGGACGCCAGGCAGCGCGCGGAGTGCGAGAAAGTCTTCGCGGAAGTGGTGGCCGAGGAAGGCCAGACCTTGCTCGGCTGGCGGACCGTGCCGACCAACAACGCCTCGCTCGGGTTCACAGCCCGGGCCAGCGAACCATTTGTGCGCCAGGTCTTCATCGGGCGCGGCGCGAAGCTGGCCGACGACATGGCCTTCGAGCGCAAGCTCTATGTCATCCGCAAACGGGCCGAGAACATCATCCGCTACGGGCGCACGGGCCGGAAGATCGCGGGCGGCGAGCATTTCTACGTCTGCTCGCTGTCTTACAAGACGCTCATCTACAAGGGCATGCTGATGCCCGAGCAGGTGGAGCAGTTCTACCCCGACCTGCTTGACGAGTCGATGACCACCGCCATCGCGCTGGTGCATTCACGCTTCAGCACCAACACGTTTCCAAGCTGGCCGCGCGCGCATCCGAACCGCTATCTCGCGCACAACGGCGAGATCAACAC
>CAYQWK010000105.1:0-15990 GCA_964420805.1 uncultured Bifidobacteriaceae bacterium
GTCCACGATGTCGCCGAGCAGCACAATCACGTCGCCGGCGTCCTTGAACCATTGCGTGGTGATGTGCTCGGGTTTCTCGATCTGCCCGACGATGGCGACGGTGGGCGTGGGATCGATGGGCCCGTTCGGGCTTTGGTTGTAGAGCGAGCAGTTGCCGCCGGTGACCGGCGCGTTGAAATGGCGGCAGGCGTCGGCGAGGCCGCGCACGGATTCCTTGAGCTGCCAGAATAATTCCGGGTTGTGCGGGTTGGCGTAGTTCAGGTTGTCCGTGGCCCCGAGCGGGATGGCGCCCGAGCAGGCCAGGTTCCGGCACGCCTCGGCCACGGCGGTCTTCCCGCCCTCGTACGGGTCGAGATAAACGTAGCTGCCGTTGCAGTCCACGCTCATGGCGATGATTTTCTCGGGTACCGGCCGCCCGGCCATCGCGCCTCCAGGCAACGAATCCTCCTTGATCCGCAACACCGCCGCGTCGCTCCCGGGCGCGACGATGGTGTTGGCGCGCACCTGATGGTCGTATTGCCGATAGACCCAGTTCTTGCTCGCGATGGTTGGCCACGCGAGCAGGGTCTTGAGATCAGCAACCGGCGACTGGCTGTCAGCGATCCCATCGAGCGTGAAAGCGCGCACGCCGGCCAGATATGCAGGCTCGGCGGAAGCACGCTGGTACACCGGCGATTCGTCAGCGATTTTCTTCGCGGGAATGTCCGCCACCACGTTGCCGTGGTGCTTCACCACCATGCGTCCGGTGTCGGTCACGAAGCCGATCTCGGCCCAGGGCAGGTCCCACTTGTCGAAAATGCGCTGAACCTCGGCCTCGTGGCCTTTCTTCACGATGATCAACATGCGCTCCTGCGACTCCGAGAGCATGATCTCGTAGCTCGACATGTTCGGAACACGCTGCGGCACCTTGTCCAATTCGATCTCGATGCCCGTGCCCGCGCGTGCGGCGGTCTCGCAAGTCGAACAGGTCAGCCCGGCCGCGCCCATGTCCTGGATGCCCGCCACCACGCCCGTGGCCAGCAATTCGAGGCACGCCTCGCACACCAGCTTCTCCATGAACGGATCGCCCACCTGCACTGCGCCCCGCTGCTGCTGCGCGGATTCGTCGGTCAAATCCTGCGATGCAAACGCCGCGCCCGCGAGGCCGTCACGGCCAGTGGCAGGGCCGACGTAAAACACGGGATTGCCAATGCCCTTGGCCGCGCCACGCGCGATCTGTTCGTGGCGCAGCACCCCGAGGCAGAAGGCGTTCACCAGCGGGTTACCCTCGTAGCTTTTGTCGAAATACACCTCGCCCGCGATGGTCGGGATGCCGAAGCAATTGCCGTAATGCGCGATGCCGCTGACGACGCCGGAGAAGAGGCGGCGGTTGTTCGCGGCCTGTGCTGGCGTGGTGGCAGGGGAGGTTCCAACGTCCGAGGTGCCCGTGCCAATCCCGCCATTGTCGGCGGTGATGGGGCCGAATCTCAGTGAATTGAGCGCCGCAACCGGCCGCGCGCCCATGGTGAAAATGTCGCGCACAATGCCGCCTACGCCGGTGGCCGCGCCCTGGAATGGCTCGACCGCGCTCGGATGGTTGTGGCTCTCAATCTTGAACGCGATGGCCACGCCGTCGCCGATGTCGATGATGCCGGCGTTTTCCTCACCGGCGCCGACGAGGATTTTCGGCGACTTGGTGGGGAAGGTTTTGAGCAGGGGACGTGTGTTCTTGTAGCTGCAATGCTCGCTCCACATCACGGAGAAGATGCCCAGCTCGGTGTAGCTCGGCTCGCGGCCGCCGAGGATTTCTTTCGCATGGACGTATTCTTCGGGCGTGAGGTTGTGCTTTTGCACCAGCTCGGGCGTGATTGCGGGATCGCTCATCGGGATTCAGGTCAACGTTTCAAAACAAGGCGCGCGAAGAATGGGTCGCGTGCGAACGGCAGACAAGGAAAACGGTGGACGGGGCGAAAGGCCGGCGGCATGGGGGCGCAGCTCACGTTCTTGCAGGTGGTGGTTGTCGCGCTGTCCACCCTCCGCAGTACTTGCTAAGGAGGGCGTGAGGCCGTTCATTGCACCGCTGGACGCGGTGCCACTGATCGCAGCGCGACCAGTCCCACCACTCGGCGCGAGCAGCGTCAGCCCGCACTCATTCACATGGAACGATGTTCCCGTTGGAATCCACACGCTGCGCGCGGTGGCAACGGACAACGAAGGGGCCACGAACACGTCCACCAGCATCGTGATCGAAGTGATCCGGGCGCCGTTCTTTGTCACGCCGCGATTGAGCCAGGCTGTCTGTCCGGGCGGCACGGCGACGTTCTCGGTTGTGGCGTCGGGAAGTCCGCCGCTGGCTTATCAATGGCGATTCGGCACCACGCCGATTCCCGGCGCATCGATGCAAGACGGCAGGCGGACTCTGGTGTTCCCGCTGGATTCCACTCCGCGGCGATTCTTCCGCCTGCGCATTCCGCTACCAAGGCGCGGAAAAATCCCAATCTTCCACGATGACGTCTTTTGCGCCGCGAATTCCCATCGTCGCAAGTCCTGCCCCCTGGTCTTCGAGAACGCCGCGCGCATAGGACTTCCGACCTAGGCCGTTGGTCCGATTTTCAACCGCGGCGCGAACGCGTAGAAGGAGAGCGGACAAAGAATTCAACCGATGAAACACATGAAAACCATCACCTCCGTCTGCGTCGCTGCGCTCGCCCTGACGTTCAGCACCTTGAAGATTTGCGCTGCCACCTATACCTGGACCGGCGTGGGATTCATGGGCAACCAGGACTTTCTGTGGAGCAATCCCTTCAACTGGTCCGGCCTCACGGCGCCATCCACCGGCGAGAGCAACCTCATCATCGTTCTGCCCAACACCGGTGCGCCGCGCACAACCACGAACGACATCGGTGGGTTGACCGTGAAGTCTATCCGGTTCCAAGGCGACAACTACATTGTCGCCGGCAAATCGCCGGGCAACGTCATGGCATTGACGCTCGACCGCTTCGCTGGCGACACCATCGAGGCGACCGGCGACAACGGTCAGTTCGCCAGCACGCTCACGCTGGTACTCACCAACGACATCACGGTGGACGTGGCACCAATCAAGTCGTTCGCCATCCGCGCCAGCATGACCGGCCGCGGCGGCGTGACCAAGACCGACGCGGGCACGCTTCATTTCAACTCTCTCGGGAACAGCTACGGCGGCGAGACATTCGTCACGGACGGCATTCTCGACCTGCAATGCGCCTTTTTTGGTCCCAGCGTGGCCGTGCCGAACGCACTCATTATCGGCAGCACAAACCTCGCGCTTTCGCCGGTGGTTCGGTTGCTCAACGACGATCAAATCGCCAACACCGCGCCTGTCACGGTGAATGCCAATGCCAAGCTCTGGCTCAATACTCACGATGACACGCTGGGGCCGCTTACCCTCGTGGGTGGTTTGGTGAATACGGGCAGCGGCGGCGGAAGTTCCTCGCCCGGACTCCTGTCGCTGAACGGCAATGTGACCAACCGTGCCTCGGGCGTGAATCCGTTCTCGACGATCAGCGGGCGCTTGTCGCTCGACCTGCTCACGCGTGTCATTGATGTGGGCACGAACAGCGAACTGGGCATCAACGCGAACATCTCTGGCGCGGTCGGGTTCAATCCGGGCATCACCAAGACCGGCCCCGGCCTGCTCTCACTCTACAACGCAACCAACACCTACAACGGGGTGACGACCGTCAGCAACGGCACGCTCTACGTGGCGCAGAACTTGCCGCTGCTTGGCAGCACAAACGCCGGCACGGTGGTGGTCTCGCCCGGAAAGTTGCGCATCGCCGATTTTGTGGCTGGCCAGGAATCGCTGAGCATCATCGGTTCGCTCGCTTCCGACGCGCTGGTTTTTGAAGGCTCGAACTATTGGGCCGGGCCAGTTCTCGCCAACGCCGCCCGCGTTTATGGCGGGAGCAACCAGTTCCTTACGCTGAACGGCCCCGTGTCAGGCGGGTATCTGCGCACGACCGGGCCGGGCAAAGTTTATCTCACTGGTCCTAACGTGAACTCGGTTTTCGACCTGGTCGTTGAGCGAGGTGAAGTGGTTCTGAACAAACCGGTGAACGTGGACGCCTTCGGCGGTCGCGTCACGGTGGGCAACACCAACGACAGCGCCATTACGGCCGTCTTGACGCTTCTGGCCACGAACCAATTTCCAACGCTGGTGGACGCCAAGGTTTTGCGCTCGGGCGCAATTGCGGCGAACAACGCGGATGATCGGTTTGGCTCGCTGACCATCCACGGCGGCTGGGTGGTGAACTTCAACGGCAAGTTCACACTCAACGGCAACGTGACCAACCTCTATCACCCGGCACAGAACGGATTGATTTCCGCGCACCTGGCGCTCGGCGCGTTCCAACGCACGTTTCACTGCGAGGCGGGCAGCACGCTCTACATGGGCGGCGTCATTTCGGATGCGGTTTCCGGCGGCATCACCAAAACCGGGCCGGGCCGGCTCACCCTCGCGGCCACCAACACTTACGGCGGCCCGACCATCGTGCAGGATGGATTTCTCGCGCTGGAGGACAAGGGCCGGCCTGGCTCTGCGGCTTCCGGCACGGAAGTTCTACCGAACGGCGTGCTCCAACTGACGAAGGCGAGCGTCACGAACGAATTGCTCACGCTCCACGGACATCCAGCAAATTATTCGATCTACGTTCGCGACCAGTCGGTTTGGGCGGGAAATATTGCGCTCTTGTCCGACGCCGGCGTGCAATTCGAACTCGCCAACGGCCTCACCAACCGCCTGACCGTTGACGGTGCGGTGACCGGACCTGGCGGCTTGCGCTCGGATGGCGATGGCGAGTTGGTGTTGGCCGGATCGGGCGACAACATCTTCGCTGGCATGCTCTGGATCCGCTCTTCCAACGCGCGCCTGCAAAAGAGCGGCGGAGCCACGGCGGTTGGCTCGCTGCTGCGCGCGGGCATTCCATCGATCAATGGCATCTTCCCGACCGTGACGTTGGGCGCGGCCAACCAGATCGGCAATTCGACGCCGGTGCAACTTGAAGCCTCCGGCCAATTAGACATCGGCGCTTTCAACGACACGGTGGGACCACTGCTGTTAGCCGGCGATATCTTTGGCACGACCGGTGTGCTGACGCTCAACGGCGACGTGGCCAGCGCCGACAATCTCATCACGTCCCATGTCAACGCGTTGTTCAGCCTTGGGGGCTCCACGCGCGTGTTCGACATTTCGCTCGGCGGAAAAGTCGTTTTCACCGCACCCATTCAAGACGGCGGTGCGCCCGCCGGAATCACCAAGACCGGCGGCGGCATCCTGGCGTTCACGGCCTTGAACACGTATTCAGGGGCGACTCTGGTCAACACGGGCCAATTGGAATTGAGCGGATTGGGCCGGCCCGGCTCACCCGCCGCCGGCACCATGGTGGCTACGGACGCTTCGATCCACTGCCTGAATTCGCGCCTGACCAACGAGTTGCTGGTGCTCAATGCCTCGATTGCCTTCTTCCAGGAAACCAACGAATGGCGCGGTCCGGTGCAACTCAACGCCGCGGGGCAGTTCTGGGGTTACGGCAACGCGCCCCGCTTGTTGATTGACGGCACGGTTTCCGGCACCGGCGGTCTTGCGCTGCCGAGTGGCGGCACGCTGACTCTCGCTGGCACCTCGCCCAACACTTACGTTGGAGACACGTTCGTCGAGGACGGCACGCTCATTCTTGGCAAAACCATCGGGCCGGCCATTCCTGGTAATCTCACGGTGGGCACAACCAACACGGCGCTGAACGCAACGGTCGAAACAACGGCGGCGCAACAGTTCAACGCCGCCTCGAACCTGCTGCACACCTACCTTCCGTCGGGCGAATTACTCTGCCAGGGCCACGACCAGCGCGTGCCACGGCTCAAGCTCATTGAGGGCTACATTCATACCATGGGCGGATTGCTGGCCCTGAACGGTGACGTGACGGTGGGCCGGAACGCCATGCCTGGATCCTACATTTACGGCGCGCTCGCCCTCGGCACCGCCCTCGCCCCGGTATCCCAGCGGATGTTCACCATCAGCAACAATGCCACGCTCGACCTGCGTGCCAGTGTGCGGGACGGCGGGATCACGACCAACCTGCTGAAGACTGGTGGAGGCGGGATCTTCCTCTACACGAGCAACAGCTTTTCCGGCCTGTTCCACGCCGCGGACGGCTCCGTGCATGTGGGTAATCCGCACGCGTTTGGCCAGCCCGGCGTCGGTTCGGTGTTCGACACCAATACCTACCTGGGCTTGAGCAACCTCGGCACGAATTGGATGGCCGAGCCGCTGACGCTGCACGGTGTCGATGACGTGAATGCCTTTGCTCTGTCCACCTACGGCACCAACCGGTTGAGCGGTTTGATCGTCATTGCTGGCTACGTCCGGATGAGTCAGAACGGACTGCTCGAATGCTCCGGGCCAATCGCGGGAGACTCCTCTGGCGCGCTTGTCCTCGAAACCGACACGCTGCGACTCACGGGCACCGGCACCAACACCTTCGCTGGAACAGTCCGCCTCTACTCCGGGTTGATCGAACTGGCCAGGACCAATGCCACCGCCATCGCCGGCCCGGTGGAACTGGGCACCACCTATGGCGCGCCCGGCGGGGCCATCATGCGCTGGCTCCAGCCGCACCAGAGTTCCGATCTGGCCCCGTTCTGGTTGAAGCAATCCGGGCAGATCGAGTTGCAGACCAACAGCGACGCCATCGGCTCCTTGCGGGGCAACGGCCAAGCTCTGCTTGTCAGCGCCACCCTCACTACCGGTGGCGATGGCACGAGCACCACGTTCGACGGCGTCATCAGCGGCACCGGCGGCGCGCTCACCAAGACCGGCGCGGGCGTCTTCACCCTGAACGGCACCAATACTTATACAGGCTTAACAACGGTGAACGGAGGAGTTTTGCTAGTGAACGGACAGCAGTCGCAAAGCGCCGTGTCGTTGCTCACCGGCGGAACCATCGGCGGCAACGGTCGCGTCGGAAACATCAGCGCCCTCAACGGTCACGTCGCGCCCGGCACCAGCCCCGGCAATCTCACGAGCGGCAACCTCTCGTTCTTCAGCCCGGCCAGTTTGCTCAAGATCGAGATCAACGGCACCAATGCGGGTGTGAACTACGACCAGGTCGATGTCATCGGCACAGTGTTGCTCATGGGCGGCGCACTCGACATTGCGATGGGTCTTCCCGGCGCGATCAGCAACCAATACGTGATCGTGAACAACGACGGCGCGGACCCCGTGAGCGGCACGTTCACCGCGCTGCCCGAAGGCGGCAGCGTGACCAACGCTGGCGTGGTCTTCACCATCAGCTACCATGGAGGTGATGGGAACGACATTGTGCTCACGCAGCAGAGCGTTTCCTCCGGCGCGCAAATTGGCGGAATCCAGAAACTGCCGGGCGGTGAAATCCAGATCACCGCCGCCGGCATCCCGAACACGATCTACACTGTGGAGGCGACTACGAACCTCAACCCGCCTGCGTCATGGGATGAACTCGGCCAGGTGACTGCAAACGCTTTGGGCCAGTTGCAGTTCATCGACCCGGCGGATTTTGATCATGTTCCCGTCCGGTTCTACCGCTTCCGGCTGCCTTGAATTGGTTTGCTGAACCCGGCCGCCGCAACGGATCACCGATCTTTGCAGATCAGTCCTGGTAACATGGCTGCGAAAACATTGTCGCAGCGCGCATGTCTCCCCGCCTCAACTTTTCTCCAGCGGGAACTCCGCGAGGACGGTGTATCGGGAGCCGCCGGGCATCAACTCGCTGCGCAGTAATGCCGCCTTCTCCACGCGCCAGGCCGGCGGCGGCACAAAACGTTTCGCCGCGATCGCCCGCGCGCATCCGCTCCACGGTTTGCGCAGCCGGCCCAGCGTGATGTGTGGATTGAACTCGCGTTTCTCATCGTGCGCTGAATACGGCGCGCACGCCGCGCGGAGCGCCGTCGCCATCGAGCCAAGCTCCGGCGGTGGCGTCTCCAGTCCAGCCCAAATCACGCGCCCGCCGAAACTGCCCGGCCGGCCGAGTTGCAACGAAAACGATCGAACGCCCTGAAACGCCCCGCCAATCGCGGCGAACAACTCCACCAGTCGGTCCGCGCGGATGTTGCCAAGGAAACACAGCGTCAGGTGCATCGCCTCCGGGCGCGTCCAGGAGACATTCCGGATGCCACACTTCAGCCCGTCCTGGAACTCCGCCAGCGCCGCGAGCGCGGAGGCGGGCAGTTCGACCGCGACGAAGGCACGGATTTCCTTGGGCAGTTCCGTCATGGTGCGGAGAAAAGAAAACCACGGACGAACGCGGAACCCCGCGCCCGTCCGTGGTGAAACACGGGCAAGGCCGCCTTACTTGATCAGGTCCGCGACCAGCGAGCGCTCTTCCTTCAATTCATTGATGGTGCCGTCGATCTTCGCCTTGCTGAAGTCGTTGAGCGGCACGCCCTGCACGATCTCCCAGGTCTTGCCGTTGGTACGGATCGGATACGAGGTGATCAGGCCCTTCTCGATGCCGTAGCTGCCGTCGCCGCACACGGCCACGCTGAACCAGTCGCCTGCGGTGGTGGGCGTGGTGAGCTTGCGAACGGTGTCCACCACGGCGTTGGCCGCGCTGGCGGCGCTGCTCAGGCCGCGGGCCTCGATGATGGCCGCGCCGCGCTTCTGCACGGTGGCGATGAAATCCTTCTCCAGCCATTCGCGATGGCCGATGACGTCGGTCACGGGCCGGTTGTTGATCTTCGCATTGAAGAAGTCGGGATACATCGTGGAACTGTGGTTGCCCCAGATGGCGAGATTGCTGACGGCGGTGACATCGACGCTGGCCTTTTTGGCGAGCTGCGTCTTGGCACGGTTCTCGTCGAGCATGGTCATGGCGAAGAAGTTCTCGCGCGGCACGCCGGCGGCGTTGCTCATGGCGATGAGACAGTTGGTGTTGCACGGATTGCCGACGACGAGCGTGCGCACGTCCTTGGCCGCGTTCCGGGCAATGGCCTGGCCCTGGCCGGTGAAAATCTTGCCGTTGATGCCGAGCAAATCCTTGCGCTCCATGCCCGCCTTGCGCGGCACCGCGCCGACGAGCAGCGCCCAGTTCACGTCGCGGAAGCCCTCGTTCAAATCGCTCGTCGGCACGCAGCCCTTGAGCAACGGAAACGCGCAATCATCAAGCTCCATCACCACGCCGTTGAGCGCCTTGAGCGCCTTTTCGTCGGGAATCTCGATCAGGTGGAGGATAACTGGCTGGTTCGGGCCAAACATCGCGCCCGAGGCGATGCGGAAGAGGAGTGAATAGCCGATTTGTCCGGCGGCGCCGGTCACGGCGACGCGAATAGGTGCATTGCTCATAGATAAGTGTGGCGCGGATGATGGGTGCGTCCGGGAAAACCGCAACGCAGAATTTGCCGCGCATTCACCGCGTCGTGCATCCCGACATTGTAGGTGGAACTCGTCGCGCTGCGACGAGCGGCGCCGCATTCAGCGGTGCAACCGGACCTCGGGAGTTGTTCGCCATGTCTGGCACGGCACGGAAGATCCGCTGAACGCAGGTTTGTTTTGTCGCCGCGCGACGAAACCCACCAACAACTTCGGAGTGCACTGTTCGCAGCACTGTTTTCCCGCCTCCGTCCCGCCGCCACCGAAACGCGCCCCGGCAATAGAGCGCAAATTCCGGTCAAAATCGGTGTCATCATTGCTCTTGCCGCCTGCTGGCGCGCGGCGCGACAGTGCGCGCATCGGAACACCGATGAATGCTTCGCCTACAGAAAATCCCGGCGAACTAGCGCGGAACGCCCACCGCGTTCCCCAAAACCTCAACTCAAATCCCTCACGTCTATGGCTACCCTGAATCCTGCGGACATTCGTAATTTCGCCGTCGTTGGACACGCCTCCAGCGGCAAGACCATGCTTTGCGAGGCCATGCTCGCCTGCAGCGGCGCCATCGGCCGCATGGGCAGCATTGCCGACGGAACCACCGTCTCCGACTACCATCACAGCGAGAAACAACGCCAGACCTCGACCCAAACCTCGCTGCTTCACGCCGTCTGGCAGGGCAAGAAGTTCAACATCATGGACACGCCGGGTTACCTCGATTTCGTCGGCGAGGCCCTCAGCGCATTGCGCGCGGCGGACTTCGCCCTGGTTGTCGTTCACGCCCAGCATGGCATCGGCGTCGGCACCGAGCGGATGTGGAATTACGCCGGTCAGTTCGGTATTCCGAAGGTCATTGTCGTCAATGCCGTGGACAAACAGAACGAGCATTTCGACGAGGTGCTGGCCGACGCCCGCGCCCATTACGGCAAAGGAGTTTTCCCTCTCAGCGTTCCGATGAATCCCGGCCCTGGCTTCAACCAGGTCCTAGACATCATGCGTTCCGAGGTCGTCACCTATAACCCGGCCACCGGCAAATACACCGAGACTCCGGCCACCGGCGAATGGAAGGAGAAGGTCACCCAGCTCCACAAGGAGCTCATTGAGCACATCGCCGAGTCCGATGACACCCTGCTCAACAAATTCTTCGAGGCGGGCAACCTCTCCGAGGAGGAATTCCGCTCGGGCATTCATGCTGCCGTTCAGAAACAGCACTTTATACCCCTTTTCTGCACCTCGGCTGAGACCGATGTCGGCATTGCGCGCCTCATGGACTTTATTGCCAAATATGGTTCCTCGCCCGTGGATCGCATGAAAGTCTCCGGCCTTGATGCCGACGACAACGAGGTTCAGGTCAGCCTAACCGACGCCGAACCCTGCGTGCATGTGTTCAAAACCATGAACGAGGAGCATTTCGGCGAACTCTCCTTTTTCCGCATTTACTCCGGCTCGGTGAAATCCGGCGGCGACCTCTTCAACGCCGACCGCAAATGCAACGAGCGCATTGGCCAGATTTATAATCTCCAGGGCCAGCAACGGACCACCGTTCCCGAACTCGGCCCCGGCGACATTGGCGCCGTGGTCAAGCTGAAGGATACCCACACGGGCAACACCCTTGGCGCCGCCAAGAAGCCCGTCCGCCTGCCCAAGGTTGACTATCCCAAACCCACCATTCACGCCGCGCTTCAGGCCGCCGCCACCGGCGAGGAGGACAAGATCGCCGCCGGCCTCGCCGCGTTGCATGAGGAAGACCCCACCTTCGTCTTCCGCGTCGATGGCGAACTTCACCAAACGATCATTTCCGGCCAGGGCGAACTGCATCTCGAAGTTCTGGCCGACCGCCTCCGTCGCCGCTTCAACGTCCATGTTACCCTCGTCGAACCCCGTGTCCCCTTCCGCGAGACGATCAAAGGCCCCGCCGATTCCAAATACCGCCACAAGAAGCAGACCGGCGGCGCGGGCCAGTTCGCCGAGGTCTGGATGAAGATCGAACCGAAACCCCGCGATACCGGTGTCGAATTCACCCAATCCCTCGTCGGCCAGAATGTGGATCGCGTTTTCGTGCCCTCCGTCGAATACGGCGTCCAACAAGCCTGCACCGAGGGCATTGTGGCCGGATACCGCGTCGTGGATGTGAAAATCGACTTCTACGATGGCAAGATGCACCCCGTGGACTCGAAGGACATTGCCTTCCAGATCGCCGGATACTTCGCGTTCAAGGAAGCCTTCCAGAATGCTCGGCCGTGTCTCCTCGAACCCATCCACACGGTCGAGATTCGCATTCCCGAGGACTGCATGGGCAAGGTCGTCGGCGATCTCTCCAGCCGCCGCGGCAAGATTCAGGGCGTGGACATGGACGGCCAGTTCCAGGTCATCAAAGCCGAAGTGCCCGCGCGCGAACTCTACCGCTACTCCAGCACCCTCCGCTCCCTGACTGGCGGGCGCGGTCTCCACGCCGAGAGCTTCAGCCACTACGAGGAGATGCCGCGCGAACTCGAGACGAAAGTTGTCGAGGAAGCGAAGAAGCGCAAAGCCGCCGGCAACGGGCACGAGCACAAATAACCGCCGCACCGCCACGACCGGGAAGTCTGTTGACCACTGTCAACGCTGCCGTGGCGCGCGACGCGCATTGTCCGGCGCATTCGATATGAAGCTCCGCCTCCCGTGAACATCGCGTCATCCGTCCGGTTCCGGCCGCCCGGCCTGGTCCTGGTCATCGCGGCCGGCCTCGCGGTGGCCGCCGGCGAACTCCACGCCGCCGCGCCGCCCAAACCGAAGACAGCGGCGGATTATCACAAGTTCGCCATGACGCACGATGGCGACGCGGCGAAGGGCAGGTTGTTGTTCCACGACGAGCAAAGGCTCGCTTGCGTGAAGTGCCATTCCGTGGACGGCCGGGCGACGAAGGCCGGGCCGGATCTCGCAACGGTGGGCGACCAGTTCGCCCGCCGCGACTTGCTGGAAGCCGTGTTGACGCCATCCGCCACCATCGCCGTGGGCTACGGCACCACCCGCGTCGAGACGAAGGACGGCGAGGAACATCAGGGCGTGCTGAAACAAGTGACGGCGGAGTGGATCGAACTGGCCGTGGGTGACGGCAGCCGCCTGCGCATCCCGACGGCGGAGGTCCAGGAGCAACGTGGCAGCACGGTGTCGTTGATGCCGGAGAATTTGCAGGCCGGGGTCACGGAACAGGAGTTCACGGACCTGGTCGAGTATCTCGTCAGCCTCAAGCAGGCGGATCATCTGGCGGGCAGTCATCGCGGCATGCCGGCAGAAATTCCGTTGCTCGCGCGGCCGGTCGGGTTGCGGCCGTTGTACCGCGAGAATTTACGGGTGCAGCCGCAATCCGGCGCGCCCGAGCTGGGCGTGGTCTGGTGCGAACAGGTTCCGGGGTTCACCAACCGTTTCCTTGTCCTCCACCAGGCGGGACGAATCTGGCACGTCGAAAAGAACGCCGGCGGCGACGCTGTCTCCGTGTTCGCGGATTTCGTGCCGGAGGTTTTCAGCGCGCGCGGACCCAACGGGCTGCTCGGCCTCGCCTTTCACCCGGGGTTTCGCGAGAACCGGAAATATTATCTCAAGCATCAGGTCTTCGAGCAGGGCAAGATCACGACGCTGCTGGTGGAGCGGCAGGCGACCGCGGACGCGCGGAGCGATTCGGGCCGGCCTTCACGGCGGCTGCTGACAATTCCAGCCGTGGCCGAGCATCACAATGGCGGCTGCATCCGGTTCGGGCCGGACGGGTTTCTCTATTTCGGGATGGGCGATTCCGCGCCGAATTTCGATCCGCAGGGTTACGCGCAGGACTTGCGCCTGCTCTTCGGCAAGATGTTGCGGCTCGATGTCGATCATCGCGAGGGCGACCTGGGCTATGCCATCCCGGCGGACAATCCGTTTCGCGGGCGTGCCGATGCGCGGCCGGAAATCTGGGCCAGCGGCCTGCGCGAGCCGTGGCGCTTCAGCTTCGATCCGCTCACGGGCGACCTGTGGGTGGCCGACCTCGGCCAGGAACGTGGCGACGAAGTGGACATCGTCCGGCGCGGGGAGAATTACGGCTGGAACGTGTACGAGGGCTTCGAGTTGTTCAGCAACCAGCATCGCCGGACGAACGCGGCCTACGCCATGCCGCTGTTTGCCGGCTGGCGCAAACACGGCGTCTGCATGGTCGGCGGGCATGTTTATCGCGGCGACAAACGCTCGTCCTTCCACGGCGTCTATGTGTTCGGCGACTACCAGTCGAAACGCATCTGGGGCCTGACGCAAAGCAACCGCTCGATCGAGACTATCCGCCAGCTTGGCACGGCGCCGCAGGCCATCACCGCCTTCAGCGTGGACGAGAACGGCAACCTGCTCGTCGTCGGCTACCAGGGGATGATTTACCAGGTGGATTTCAGCGGGGCGGACTTCAACGAGCCGGTGGAGGCATCCTCGAAACGGATGGGAGCGCGGGGCGGTTTGTAATTCGGAAGCGTATTCATGCGTGGCCGCTCGTGGTATCGCGCGACTGCCTCGATGTGCTCTTCTGAGCATCTGTTCATCACCGGATTGTTGAGGTGGCGTGGCAAGCCAAGATGCCCTTCCGACCGCACGGGTGTTGCGGACTATTGACCGGCGCGGATCGGCTGCATTCCATTTTCCGTATGTTGCGAGGTGATGCTCGAAAGCGGGCGGTGAGGATCGTGTTGCGGGCTCTTGCCGCGATTGCGCTCCTCTGCTTTGGCGCGCAGTTCAGCGTACACTGCGGGGAAATGGCCAAGGTTGTCGGCTTGCCGTGGGCTTGGTTGATCTTCTGGTGGCCGTGGGTGGCAGTGGCAGTCTTCGTGGCTCTGGGCGTCTGGCTTCCCAGAAAATATCCGAAGCTCGCCGCTTGGGGCGTTGCCTTTGCGGCTGGGGTTCTCTTGATAAACCTGCCTCCGCTGCTGCTGGCCGCCGGGACGCATACGATTCCATTGCGCCGTGGGTTGGACCCGGATGAGCAGGTCGTTCTGCGCGCTGAGTTGCACGGGAGGATGCTCCATTACCACCAGCAATGGAAAGGGCATCGCCTGTTGGTTCGTAATTCGGATTACACGCCCGCCTTGCTTCGAAGGCTTGGCACCAACGGCTTCAACGTGTTGGGGGACGAGCGTCAAGGGCTTTAGTTTCCAGCGCGCACTTTTCCCGGTTGGAGAACGGTGAGGTTTCTCATACATCCACCGCGCGCAAGTTGAACCTGTGATTGTTTCGATTCGATGACTGCTGATTCCGCCACCGTGTCCGCCGGAGACGCGAAGAACATCGCCGCCTCCTTCATCCCGAGAATTTCCGCCGAACTGAACCTCCCCGCCCAGCGTGTGGCCGCCACCGCGCGGTTGCTGGCCGAGGGCGCGACCGTGCCGTTCATCGCGCGCTATCGCAAGGAGGTCACCGGCTCGATGGATGAAGTCGCCATCACCGCCATCCGCGACCGCATGGGTCAGCTTGCCGAGTTGGAGAACCGCCGCACCGCCATCCTGAAATCTCTCGAAGAGCGCAATCTGCTCTCGCCTTCGCTCCGCAAGGATGTCGAGGGCGCGCAGACGATGACGGCGCTGGAGGACGCCTTCGCGCCGTACCGCCCAAAGCGGCGCACACGCGCCACCATCGCAAAGGAGAAGGGCCTGGAGCCGCTGGCGAACTGGATCGAGGCGAACCAGGCCGCTGCTCTTGATCCGCTGGCCGAGGCCGCAAAGTTCCTCGTACAGAGTGACGACAAGGACAAGGCCGTGCCCACCACTGACGAGGCGCTGGCCGGCGCGCGCGACATTCTCGCCGAGCGCATCAGCGACGACGCGGTGACCCGGCAGGAATTGCGGACGTTGTTCACCAAGGAGGCGGTGATCAGCACCAAGGTGTTGAGCACGAAGGAGAAGGAGCCGGACGCGGCGAAGTTCCGCGATTACTTCCAGTGGTCCGAGCCGTTGGGCAAGACGCCGTCGCACCGGTTGCTCGCGATGCGGCGCGGCGAGAGCGAGGGCTTCCTCATCATGCGCATCAACGTGCCGGAGGACCGCGCCACGGAGATTGTCCGCCGGCGTTTCGTGCGCGGCAACAGCCCGGTGGCGAAGCAGGTTGAGCTGGCTTGCGACGACAGCTACAAGCGGCTGCTCTCCCCCTCGATGGAAACGGAGTCGCGCATTCTCTCGAAAGACGCGGCGGACAGGGAGGCGGTGCGGGTGTTCGCGGAGAACATCCGCGAGCTGCTCATGGCCGCGCCGCTCGGGCAGAAACGCGTGCTGGCCATCGATCCGGGCTTCCGCACCGGCTGCAAATGCGTGGTGCTGGATGCGCAGGGCAAGCTGCTGTTTGACGACGTGATCCACCCGACGCTGGGCAGCGAGATGCAGGCGCGCCAGGCCAAGGAGCGGGTTTTGAAGGTGGTCGAGCATTTCAAGATTGAGGCCGTGGCGATCGGCAACGGCACGGCCAGCCGCGAGACGGAGGCGTTCATCCAGCATTGCGGGCTGCCCAAAAGCATCACCGTGGTGATGGTGAACGAGAGCGGCGCGAGCATCTACTCGGCGAGCGACGTGGCGCGCGAGGAGTTCCCGGACAAGGACGTGACGGTGCGCGGCGCGGTGTCGATCGGCCGCCGCTTGATGGACCCGCTGGCGGAG
>CAYQWK010000106.1:0-15757 GCA_964420805.1 uncultured Bifidobacteriaceae bacterium
TGCCGGAGGTGTAGATGAGTACCGCGAGGTCGCTCTCCGAACCCGGACTTTGGAGGTCGCCGCCAGCCTCGCGCGCGCCCGATGCGATATCCTCGACGCGCAGAAATTTCGTTCCGGGACGCGCCTCGACGAGCCGCGCCACGGATTCCTCCATGCTCGCGTCCGTGACGACGACATCCACGCCCGCGTCGTCGAGGATAAACTTCACCTCGTCGGCTTTGAGGAAATTATTCACCGCCACCACCACGCCGCCGAGCGAGAGGACGCCGAAGTAGGACGGAATGAACTCCGGACAATTCTTCAACCACAGCGCCACCCGCGCGCCTCGCACCACGCCGAACTCCGCCTGCAATCTCCCCGCCAACTGCGCCGTGGCGGCGAGCAACTGGCCGTAGGTAATCCCGGCGTCGCCCCAAAACACGGCGGTCTTGTCGGCGTGACTGCGGGCGGACTGGACGAATGCGCTGGCTAAATTCATGGGTGACGCCGGCATTCAAAACACCGTGCGCATCGAAGGCCATTCAAAACACCCGGCGGCGGCATCGAAATTCTTTCCCTTCGGGCGGCTTGCGGTGAATCCCCGCCTTCGCTCCAATCCCGCCCGTGAACCTTCTCTCGATCCTTTGCTTCGCTCTGATGTTGTGCGCCGCCGGCCCGGCCCGCACTGTGGCCGCCGTGGAAATCATCGCGCATCGTGGCGCCTCGGCGGACGCGCCGGAGAATACCCTCTCGTCCATGAAGCTTGCGTGGGAGCACGGTGCCGACGCCATCGAACTCGACCTCTGGCTATCGAAGGACGGCCAGTTGATCGTCTTTCACGACGCGAACACCAAACGCTTTGAGAAGGAACCGCGCAAGGTTTCTGAACTCACCCTCGCCGAGGCCCGGTCCATCGATGTGGGAGCGTGGAAGGGCGCGCGGTTCATCGGCGAACGAATCCCTACTCTCGAAGCCATTCTCGCCACCATTCCCAAGGGGCGGCGCGCGGTGCTGGAGATCAAATGCGGGCCGGAGATTGTGCCGGAGTTCGTGCGCGTGCTCAAAGCTTCGGGCCGTGCCAGCAACGAACTGGCCGTCATTAGCTTCAATTTTGCCGCCCTCGAGGCCTCCAAACGCGCGCTGCCGGACCTCGAACACCATTTCCTCTCCAGCTACAAGAAGCCGGCGAATTCCGCTCCCGGCTCCGACTTGAAGGCGATCATCGAGAAATCAAAAGCGGCGGGCTTCGACGGCCTCGACCTGCACTTCGACTGGCCGATCGACAAGGACTTCGTGGCGCAGGTGAGAGCCGCAGGGTTGAAACTGCTCGTCTGGACCGTGGACGACGCGGCCGTGGCCCGGAGACTCGCCAACGCGGGTGTGGACGGAATCACCACCAACAAACCAAAGTGGCTCCGCGAGAAAATTAAGAATGACTGACGAAGGGAATGCGCGAACCCGGCGCTGTTCGCCGTTCGTCAATTCACAGCCGGTTTCTTCGCGGCAGGCTTTTTGACGGCGGGTTTGGCCTGCGGAGGCTCCTGATAGAGTGGATTCGTGTAAGCACCCGGAGCGGTTTCCTTGATGTTGGCCGGCGTTTCGGCCGGAGCGTCACCGAGCGCCCACTTGATGCCGCCGACGAGGATTTCCTGAAAGAGCGGGTTGGTCCAAATGTCCTCGCGATGGCCCATGGCTGTGTACCAAACGCGGCCATTACCCTCCTTGCGCGCCCAGGTGCTCGGATAGGGCGGACGCTGGTATTCCGTGCCTTTCATGTGCGGCGCATCGAGCACGCTCAACACATGAATGTCCGCCGTGAAGTCCTTGAGCGAATACCATTCCTCATGGAATGCGTAGCTCGCGCCGAGCTTCTCGAAGCCGGGGAACTTCGGGTTCGTGACCGAGTTCGTGGCCACCTGCTGTGCGCCGTGCTTGATGAACTCGCCGCCGATGAACCGCACAAACGGGTCCGCCTTCTCGCCGTGGTTCACGTAACGATCCGGGCCTTTCTTGGATTCATTGTCCGTGTGAAACGTGTCGCTGGTGGCATGCGTGCCGATGAACGCCTTGCCCGCGCGCACGTAATCGAACAGCGCCTGTTTGCCTGCCGGCGACATGGGCGGCTGCTTGTCCGTGCCCGCGTCGAGAAGATTGCCCGAGGTGTAAAAGAAGACCGCGTCGAACTGCGCGAGATACTCTTTGCTGAACTTGGAGCCGTCCTTTGAAAACGCGAACTCCCAGCCGTGCTTCGCGCCCAGATCCAGCAACACCTTCTCGGCATGACTGGGCTGGCCTTGCTTCCACGAGATCACCGAATGTTCGAACCCGCTCGACTTGGTGAAGAACAAAATCTTCTTCGGCGCGGCGGTGGCAACGAGGGCCGACGCGGCGAACAAGGCGGCGATGCAATAAGCGGGCAGTTTCTTGAACATGGCGTTGGACACTAAGCGCGAAGCCCGGACGGTAAAGGACAATCTCAGGTCGAATCTCCGCGCGAAATAACGCGCCGGTTTTCCTGCTTTCCCGCCTTCGGCCCCCGCCGCTACGGTCGCGCGCATGGACAAGGACCAGGTTGCCGACATTCTTGAGGACATTGGACTGCTGCTGGAGTTGAAGGGGGAGAATCCCTTCAAGACGCGTGCCTACAACAACGCCGCGCGCACCATCCAGCAGCTAGACGAACCGCTCGCGACCATCGTCGCCGAGAACCGCCTCGGCGGGATTAAGGGCATCGGCGAGGCGCTCCAGCAGAAGATTACCGAGCTCGTCACCACCGGCTCCCTCAAATATTACGAAGAGCTCAAGGCATCAATCGCCCCCGGCTTGCGCGATTTGCTCGATATCCCCGGACTCGGCCCCAAAAAGATCAAGGCCATGCAGGACAAGCTCGGCATCGATTCAGTCGAGAAGCTCGAAGCCGCGTGCCAGGCCGGGACGGTGGCCGCGCTGGCCGGTTTTGGTGAGAAGACACAGGCCAATCTGCTCGCGGGTATCGAGCGCCGCCGGACTTATGCGTCGAAGCATCTGCTCGTTCACGCCCTGGCCGCCGCGGAACCGATTCTCGAAAATCTGCGCTCGCATCCGGACGTGATCCGGTGTTCCACCGCCGGGAGCTTGCGCCGGCACAAGGAGATCATCGGCGACATCGATTTCCTAGCCTCGTCGAAGAAGCCCGCCGCGGTGATCGAGTTCTTTGTGTCGCAACCGGGCATCTTGAGCGTAAGCGCGAAGGGCGACACGAAGGCCAGCGTGGTGCTGGCCGGCGGCATCCAGGCGGATTTGCGCGTGGTTAGCGACGCGGAATTTCCGTTCGCGCTGGCCTATTTCACCGGCAGCAAGGAGCACAACATCGTGATGCGCCAGCGGGCGATTGCCCGTGGATTGCGTCTGAACGAGTACGGCCTGTTCAAATCCAACGAAGAAACCCGCGACCCGAAGCTGCTCGTGTCCTGCCTGAGCGAGGAACAAATCCAGCGGGAGCTCGGCCTCGATTATATCGAGCCGGAACTGCGCGAGGATTCAGGCGAGTTCGCCGCCGCCGAGTCGAACCGGCTTCCCCGCCTGATCGAATGGACTGACCTGAAAGGCTCGCTGCACAACCACTCGAACTGGAGCGACGGGCGGAATTCGATCGAGGAGATCGCCGCGCACATGCAGGAGCATGGCCTTTCCTACTGGGCGATCACAGATCATTCCAAATCATCATTCCAGGCCAACGGTCTTGACGCCGAACGGCTCCGCAAGGAAATCGCCGAGGTTCGTGCGATCAATCGCCGCCTGGCCGACGAAGGCAGTGACTTCCGCCTGCTCACCGGCACGGAGGTGGATATTTTGAACGATGGCCTCGACTTCCCCGACGACCTGCTGGCGGAACTCGACGTGGTCGTGGCGAGCATTCACCAGGGTCTGCACCAGTCCGAGGCCGAGACCACGAAGCGTTTCATTCGCGCCGCCGAAAACAAATTCGTCCACATGCTCGGCCACCTCACCGGGCGGCTGTTGCTCGAACGCGAACCCGGCTCCGTGAACCATTCCGCGGTGATCGACGCCTGCGCCGCCACCGGCACATGGATTGAACTCAACGCCACGCCGCAGCGTTTCGACATGGACTGGCGCCATTGGAAGCTGGCGAAAAGCAAGGGCGTGAAATGTGTGATCAACTGCGACGCGCACCGCTTCGAGCACGTAGGCTACCTCCGTCTCGGCGCCGGCATTGCGCGCAAGGGCTGGCTGACCAGGGACGATGTGATCAACACGCTGCCATTGGATGAGTTGAAGGCAGCGCTGGAGAAGAAGCGACGGGGGACGTGAGGAATAAGCAATAACGGAGCAACCACCGGTTGCCTAAGTCTGCACCTGGGCGGGCACCGCGAAATGCTGTCGCAGCACCGTGGCCATCCATTGCAACTCCGCGTCGTCGCGGCCCGAGAAAAGGCCGGTCTTCTTTCCGTCGGCGCTGTGAACCTGGAGTTCGATCACCGGCACATTATTGACCTCCATGCCGCTGCGGTCGGCGCGGATGGCGGCCAGTTGCTCGCGCGACCACGCCCATGATTTCCGCCCGAAGAGTCCCTGCTGCGCGATACGCAGACCGTCGGCGTCCGCGATCAACAACGCGCGGCGGCGGGCCATGTTGACCGCCACGAGCATCATCGTGATTCCGATGCCCCAGAAGAGCAGTGCGAAAAGGAGAAAGGGTACGGCCTGCGCGGCGCTCGTTTTGAGAATCCCGCCAAAAACCAACGTCGTGAACACGGCCATGAACCCGCACCAGACGAGCGACATCAGGAACAGGCCCCGGCTGCCGCGTCGCAAACCCAGCGGCGGCAAAGTCAGCGTCAGCGTCCCACCGACAATCTGAAGCCGCGCGTTGCTTTGCTTAGGCTGGATGGCGATTTCCGTCGCCGGCATGGGTTCGCGGGATTCCGATTCAAGTTTCTTCACCACTTCGCCCACCGCAGGGAGCACCGCCCCGCCATGCACGATGTTTTCGTCATTGATGCGCGCGCGCAGTTCTTCGCCAAGGGCCGCGAGCCATTCGCGCGGATAGCCAAGGGCGACCGGCATCGGTTTGGTGTTGGCGAATTGCGCCTCCAGCGAGCCGAGGCCGTTGAGCACTTGGAGGAAGACCGGGACCGTGCCCGGCTTGCCCACGGAAATCTCAAAGCGCGTGATGTCCTCGCGCCGCGCCTTGCGCACCAGTCGGAAGGGCCCCGCGCTCTCGACCACGCGCAGCCATTCCCGGCCCAGTTCCACCGTGGTGCGCCCGAACAAAAGCTGCATCCCGAAGTTCACCGGCTTGAGGCCCACGAAGATGAACACGAGCAGGAAGAGCGCGGTCAGCGCGTGAAAGAACCCCGGCTTTTCCAGCACGTCGCGAAACAGGCCGGACATCATGAAGACCGGGGCGGAAATGAAGGCCAGGCCGAACAACACCGGCACCAGCCCAACCAACCGCACTCGGCCCAGGCGCCGGCGTGGCAGCCGCACGCGCAGCATCTCGCCGGTTCGCTCGACCGCCACCTCGCGCGGCACGCTGCTGATGGAAGCAGTGGAGTTCATCGCGGCAGTTCAGGCACTTCTGAGTGTGAAATCGAGAAAGAACTGTTGCCGTCCGCGCGCGGGTTTCTACGCTCCGGGAAAAGGTCCGACATGAGCACGACCAAGTTTCTCAAATGCTCCTGCACCGAGTGCAGGGGGCACATCGAGTATCCGGCCGACGCCGCCGGCGTGACCATTGAATGCCCGCATTGCCAGAAGCCGACGTTGCTCACCGTCGAGGCGGCGACGCCGGCCGGCGGTGCATCCGGGCGATCGTGGAAATTCTGGGTGATCGTCAGCGCCCTGATCGTGCTGGTGCTGCTGGCCGTCGCCGTACCCGTGTTGGTCAAACGCATCGCAGACCGCTTGGTTCGCAAGCCCGGCATCCGTGCCGTTACGCAAGCTCCCGCTCCGCCCAGCAACAATCTGCCCGCCGTTCCAGCCAGCTCCGGCCCCGACGTGCGGAATGATTTCGAGGTCGGGCCGGTGTCCATCGACAAATCCGGCTCCATCATCTACGCGGAAGGCACGTTGAAGAACACGCTGCCGAAGCAGCGCTTCTCCGTGCGGGTGGATGTCGAACTTCACGACAGCTCCGGTCGCGATGCAGGCTCGGCCACCGACTACACGCCCAGCATTGAGGCGAACGGCGAATGGAGGTTCCGCGCCATGGTGCTGAAGAAAGAGGCAGCCTCCGCCAGGGTCACGCGCATCCGCGAGCAGAAGTGAGCGCGGCCTTCACGTCGGCGAATCCAGTTCCTTGCGCAACCACGCGGCGAATCGATCCGCGTCCTCGGCCCGGCTGTATTCCACCAGCGTTTCCACGCGGCCCTCACCGCGCAATCGCAGTGCGACGCGATGAGTGATGCGGTCCCGGCCTTTCGATCCGCGCGTGCGTTTCTCCGCGACCTCGACGCCTTCCACATCGCCGCGCGCCAGCAGTTCGCGCTGCTTCCGGCCAAAGATCAGCGGCAGCGACACCATTCCCGCGCCGGGATCAATGACCAGGTCGTCCGCGCCGCTGGCCAGCCGCACGCGCCGCCAGATGTAAACGCACACCGCCGCCCCGGCCACCACTGCCCACGCTATCGTGACTGTGCGCAGGTGCGGGTGAAAGCCCCCGCCCAGAAACGCCACGACGAACGTCATTCCAAACGCGCCGCCGACGAACGTCAGGATCGCGGCGGTGAGCGGCGCGAGCTTAGGCAGCGCAACCGAGGTTCTCATCCGCGCGCGCACGACCTTGTGCCCGGGCAGTTCCGTCGGCCACCAGCGGTTCCGGAGCATCATTAGCGGCGCGCCAAGCAACAGCAACCCGATGGCGTTGAACGGCGTCAGGAACATCAGCATGAACAACTCCGAGCCTTCGATGCCCGGGCTGAGGATCGCCTCGGAAGGGTCGGCCGGGTTGTAATAGACCGTCCGTTCCGCGCCCTTGGGGTTGGATCGCACGGCGGCCTGTGCCCATGCACTGTCGCTCGACTTGGTGTCATCGAACCGATAACGGGCCGATTCATAACGCCGGCCTTCGACCTCGTAGCTGAATCGAATCGCCACGCCAGTGGTGCCTTTCGACCCGTGCGAAAGTCCGCTGTCCAATATCCTCCCGGTGGTGGTGGGAAAATGCGTCGCCCGCATCTGCCGCACGATGGTCCGGCCAACGAAGAAATCGAATGCACCGGTAAGCCCGCACCAGAACAGGGCGATGAAGACAAGGGCGATTCCGTCACGCATGGCGGGAGGCTACCAATCCAGGTCTTACGTCACCAACTCCGGGATGCACGCCCCTGCGGCCAGAGTTTGCCTGCCGCGTCCGTTTCCGTAACATCGCGCCGTGTTTCGTCCCTGCATCGATCTGCACGAAGGCAAAGTGAAGCAAATCGTCGGCGGCACGCTGAACGACAGCGGTGGCGGCCTGCGCACGAACTTCGTTTCTGAACGCCCGGCGGCATGGTTCGCGGAACTCTACCGCCGCGACGGCCTGCGTGGCGGGCACGTGATCCAGCTTGGCCCCGGCAACGAACCCGCCGCACGCGAGGCTCTCGCCGCATATCCCGGCGGCCTGCACCTTGGCGGCGGCGTCACTCCCGACAACGCCCGCGGCTGGCTCGATGCCGGCGCGTCGCATGTCATCGTCACGTCCTGGGTTTTCAGCAACGGGCGCGTGGACTGGCCGCGCCTTGCGCGCCTCGTCGAGGTCGTCGGTCGTGACCGGCTCGTGCTGGACCTGAGCTGCCGCCGGCGTGGCGACGACTATTTCATCGTCACGGACCGCTGGCAGAAATTCACCGAGGAGACGCTATCGCCGGCGCTGTTGCAGAAGTTCGCCGGCCATTGCGATGAATTCCTGATTCACGCTGCCGACGTCGAGGGACTTTGCCGCGGCATCGACGCAGAACTTGTCTCGAAACTCGGCGAATGGTCGCCCATTTCCGCGACCTACGCGGGCGGCGCGAAATCGCTCGACGATTTGGAAACCGTGACGCGGCTTGGACGGGGCCGGATCGATCTCACCATTGGCTCGGCGCTCGACATCTTCGGTGGGAGCGGCGTGCGCTATGCCGAGGTCGTCGATTTCAACCGGAGGCAGCGTTGAGCGACGTGGCAACAACGGGTGGATCGCTTTTCGACGCAGCCGCAACCTGCGACTCGTGCCACGTGAGCGGCGCGTTTCAATTCGACGGAGCGAGCCTCTGCGCGGACTGTTATCAGAGCCGCGGTTCCTGCTGTGCGGAGTGCTGCGAGGTCAGCCCCGATGCGTGGGAAACGCCGCTTGCCACGCCATTGTCCCGCCCCTAAGTTGCCCCCACGAAACGTTCAGGACATGGCTCCAACGAACCCGATTTCTGATTCCGCCCCGATCGTTTACCTGGTCGATGACGAGGAATTACTGCTCGAGATGGCCGAAGTGGCGCTGATGGGGCAGGGCTACCGGGTGAAAAAATTCACCGACCCGACCCGCGCGCTGTTCTCGCTGGCCGCCGAGCCCTCCGCGCCCGCTCTGCTCCTGACCGACTACGCGATGACCCCCATCAACGGACTGGAATTGTCCGAACGCTGCCGCAAGGTCTGGCCGGATTTGAAGATCCTGCTTCTCAGCGGGACGGTCGATGGCAGCATCACGCACAACGCCCCAGTCAAACCCAACGCCTTTCTGCCCAAGCCCTACCTGCCCTCGCAACTCGCCGAGATCGTCCAGGCGTTGACCCGTTGACGCCCGTTTGACACCCGGAGAGCGTCCGACATACCGTCGCCCCGTGGAATTGCGCGGAAAGAAACTTGGCATCCTGATCTCCTGCCGCCCGGAGGAACCGGGCTTTCGTCACGGCGTGGAATTGGCCGGCGCGGCAATGCGCAAAGGCCTTAGTGTCTATCTCTATTGCATCGACGAAGCCGTGAGCGGCGTGGCGGACGTGCAACTCCAGTCGCTCAAACGCGCCGGACTGGCCCTCTACGCCTGCGCCTATGGAGCGCACAAACGCAACCTGCCACTCTCGGAGGACGCCACCTTCGCCGGTCTCACGGTCGTCAACGACATCATCGCCGGCACGGATCGCTTCGTGGCTTTCAACGGATGAAAACCTCCGCCCTCTTCATCGTCACCGGCGACCCGCGCACCAGCCCCAAACCCGCCGAGGCGATTCGCATTGCCGCCGGCGTGGGCGCTTGGAAGAAGGCTGACGTGCTCTTCTACCTGCGCGGCGATGCGGTGCTGGCCCTGAGCGAGTTTGCCGACGAGTTCGTGGATGAGGACAACTACACGCGCTACTTCCCGATCATTGCCGAGTTCGGCCGGCCCATTTACGTGCAGAAAGCCGCACCCCAACTCGCGGATCTTGGTGAGTCGCCGCTCAAGTTCGAGGAGATCGACGACACCCGCCTCGCGCAACTGGCCGCGGGCTGCAACCATGTCCTGCGTTTCTGATGCAAACCATCCTGCACATCCTGACGCGCCCCGAAGACGAGTTGACCCGCGCCCTGGCTGAAAGGCAGCGCGCGTTGCCTGACACGCGCGTGAAAGTGGCCGACCTCACGACCGGCAAACCGGACTACGAGGCGCTCCTTGAGGAAATCTTCACGGCCTCTTCCGTCGAGGTCTTCTGACGCGCCGCCATGAAAACGACCGCCGCCTACAAGTTCCTGCCCCCGGAACTGGCGGATCGTCTGCGCGCCTTCAGCGTCGCGGTGCGCCGGCCCATGGAAGGCGCGCGCACCGGCCAGCACCGTTCGCCGCATCACGGCTCATCCGTTGAATTCGCTGATTACCGCGAATACACCCGCGGTGATCCGCCGGGTTTGATTGACTGGGCTGTGTTCGCGCGCAGCGACCGTTACGTGATCCGTCGTTACCAGGAAGAGACCGCCCTGCGCGCGCACATCCTGCTCGACACGTCGGAGAGCATGGTTTTTCAGGATGAGGGCATTTGCTCCAAGCTCGATTATGCCTGCCAGCTTGCCGCCGGGTTGATGTACATCCTCGTCAATCAGGGCGACTCCGCCGGGCTGATGTTTTTCGACGAAGGTGTCACGCGCAGCTTCCCTGCCGCCGGCAGCCTGGAAGGTCTTCGCCCGCTGTTGCTTGGCCTCGAGGAAATCCGCGCCGGCGGACGCAGCGAAATCGAATCAACCCTCCACACCGTGGCCGAACAACTCAAGCGGCGCAGCCTCGTGGTCCTCATCAGCGATTGTCTTCGCGATCCGGCGGAAATCCTGCGCGGCATCCGGCATCTGCACCATAACGGCCACGAGGTCACCGTGCTGGACGTGCTCGATCCGGCCGAACTGCGCCTCAACCTCACCGGCCTCGTTGAACTGCGCGAACTTGAAACCCGCGGGAAGCTTGTCTTGCAGGCCGATGAAATTCGCGACGCCTACAACGCCGAGGTTCAGCGCCATCTCGAAACTCTCCGGCGCGGCTGCATGGACTGCCTGGCGGAATTCCATGTGGTGAACACCGGGATGAGCGTGGAAGAGGCGTTGCATCGGCGGGTGAAAAGAGACTGAGGAATGGCCAATGCCAGACGACCAATTCCAAATGACGAATGACGAATTGAACGGCGCCGTCATCCGGGCAGTGTTCGAGGCTCGACCTTGGCCATTCGTCATTCGAGCTTCGTCATTCGCCCTTCACTCCCCGTGACGTTCTCCCTGCTCCATCCGCTGTTTGCCTGGCTGCTGCCGCTGGCGGCCGCGCCGGTGGTTTTTCACCTGTTCTTCCGGGTGAAGAAGCGTCCGCGCCCGTTTCCCACGCTCATGTTTTTTCACTCGATCGACCCGCGGCTCTCGGCACGCCGCAAGGTCATGGAGTGGATCATTCTCCTGCTGCGCACGCTGATGATTCTCCTCCTGTTGCTTGCCCTGGCACGGCCGGTGTGGTTCGGCGCCGGCAAGGGCGGGACAGTGGCGGCGGTGCTCGTGCTCGATAATTCCGGCTCCATGTCCGGCCGCGCCCCGGATGGGAAACCCAAGCTCCAATCCGCCCTCGCCGCCGCAGAGGCGCTGGTGGGAGCGCTCAAGGAAATGGATTCCGCGGCCATCGTGCTGCTGGTGGATGATCCGGCCGTGCCGTTGCCGCCGGGACTCGTCGCGGACAAGGCCGCCCTGCGCGCCGCGCTGGCGCGGGTGAAGGAGACCGAGGGCACCGGCGTGCCGGCTCGCGCGCTCGACCTCGCCGCCGCGTTGATCGACACCAGCGCCGCGACCCATTACGAGGTCCACGTCCTCAGCGATCTTCAGGAGGTGGAATGGAACAAGGCGGTTAGCCTCAAGGCACCGCGAGCGGGCACACAGTTTCGCGTCCATCAGATCGCCACCGACCCGGACGCCGGACCGAACGTCTCAATGCTCGCCGCGCGGCTCCCGCCGCGGAAGATCCTCGCCGGCCGGAAGCTCCCGATTGCCGTCGAGCTCGCCAACCCGACGGACAGCGAGGCGCACGGCCGGTTGAACTGGGCGGACGACGCCGGCAACAAGGGGTTGGTCGAGGTGACCGTCGCGGCACGTTCGGAACACACGCAACCAATCGTTCTCGACGCGCCCGCGCCGGGATTTCACTGGGTGAACGTCTGGTTCGAGGGCGACAACTTCACCGCCGACAATCGCGCGCACGCCGGCTTTATGGCCGCGGAGAAACGCACCGTGGTTTTCGCCGGCACGCCCGGGGAATTTGGCCTGCTGCCCGCGGCGGTTTCGCCGAGCGGCGATGGCAGGCTGACCGGACTTGTGCCGGTGTTCGTCAACGCCACCGGCTTCGCTGTGGCGTTGCGCGAGCAGAACCCGGCGCTGGCGGTCGCGACCTGGGAATCGCTGGCGGGCCTCGACGCGACACCGGCGTTGCGCGAGTTCGTCGAGCGCGGCGGCAACCTGCTCGTGCTGCCCGCGGCCAACGGCGTCGGCGCGGGAACAGCGGTTCCCGCGTGGCCCGGCATCGGACCGGAGGGTTTGCAGACCATAGAGAAGGGGGCACTGGTGCTGCCGTTCAACGCGGCTGCGGCCGTCTTTGCCGACCTGCGCGACCGCAAGGGCGAGGTAGCGTTGCGCTCGGTGAGGGCCTTCAAATTCCAGGCACTGCGATTGGCCGACAAGGGCACGGCGCTGATGGGCCTCGAGGACGGCCGCGCGCTCGTCGCTGGCCGCGCGCTGGGGCGCGGCAATGTCTTCGCGTCCGGCATGGCGCTCGATCCTGAGTGGACGAGTCTTCCGCTCAAGGGTGGTTTCGTCGCACTCATCCAATCCATGGCTCTCGCCGGCGGAGAAGCCACCGACACCGTCACGCCGTTGGCCGCCGGCGAGCGGGTTCCCGGCACGAATGGCGGAAACATCGAGATACGCACCGTGGCGGGCGCCGTGATTGAATGGAAGGGCGAGTTCAACCTGCGTCCGGCGTTCCCGAGGAGCGGCATCTATGCGGTGCAATCGGGAAAACAAACCTCCCGCGTTGCGGTGCGGGCCTCGGACTTGGAAGCCGGCCGCAAGTTCGTGACTGGCGGGTCCGTGCCGGCTTTGGCGGCGGTTCCGCACACCGTCCGTGTGTTCGTTGATCAAGCATCGCTCGCGAGCGAAGCGAAGAAGATGCAAACCAGCCTGGACCTCTTCCTCCCGCTGCTCCTGCTGGCTTTCGCCTGCCTCGCGGCGGAGGGCATCCTCGCCAACCAGCCGCCGCGCAAAGCCGGGTCGGCGCAAACGGCGACGGTGACGGCATGACATTTCATGCCGCGCCGGGATTCCGGTTGCGGCGTGAAGCGGCGCGCTGATTTACTGCGCGCCTTGAACGACGCGGTCATCAACTGGATCAACAGCACCGGCCACCTTGCCCCGTGGGCGAGCCTCGGCATCTTCCTGGCCGGCTCGATGCTCATGATCTGGCGACTCGAATCCATGAGCGCCAACGGTCTCGAAGGAACCGTGCTCGGCACGCTAGTCATGCCGTATTGCTCCGGCCTGGGGAACCTCATCTTCGCATGGGTCATGGGGAACCGCCGCTGGGTGGACGGCGCGTTGCACGGTGATTTGCTCGGCACCGGCGCCAGCCGCGAGGTGATGACCAACTGCCTGGTGAACAATGTGACCAACCTGACGCTGCTGATCGGCCTGCCCGCAGCCATCTGGGGATTGTCGCTGGCTCCGAAGGCCGCGGCCGCGGCCGGCAGCGGCAAAAAGAAGGGCAAGGCGCCCGCCGATCCGCACCGCGTGAACCGGCTTTCGCTCCTGCTGACCATCACCGCCGCGGCCTTCTTCACCGGCGTGATGTGGGCGCTGGGCCGGGACGGAAAGCTGGATTTCAGCGACGGCCTGGTGCTGGTCGGGGTGTTCGTGTTCTGGCAGGTGATTCACGTCTTCGAGGTGTTGAAGTCAAACGCGCAGCAAAAGCATTCGTTCGGGTTCTGGTTTCTCATCGACTTCGCCCTGCTGCTGGCCGGGGCCTATGCGGTGTTTGTCAGCACGGACTGGCTGGTGAACTGGGTCTCCTCGCATCGGTCCGGATTCGTCAGCGCGAAGCATCTCGGGTGGTTGAGCGGGTGGCTGATGGTGCTGCCGAACGCGTTGCTGGCGTTCTACTACGCCTGGCGCGGCCGGCCCGAGGTCGTCTATAGCTCGCAGGTGGGCGACGGGCACATCTGCATTCCGCTGTGCATCGGCGTGTTCGCCCTGTTCAAGCCGATCCATCTGCCCGATTTCTTCCAACTCGGCGTGTGGCTGCTGGTCGGGGCGGCGGTGTTACACTTCGTCTTTGTAGCCTTGCTCGGGCGGATGCCGCGCCTCGCCGGCTGGATGCTGGTGGCGGCGTACGGCGTGTTTCTGTGGAAGGGGATTTTGGAGAAATAGAACGGAGCCTTGGGACCGGTCTGCGGGAGAATAGGCCGCGGGAAGCCCAAATCATCAACCTGCCGGAAAGCCCCGGCCGGTGGTCCGGATTGGTCCTCAACAACGGCCGCAGTTTCGTTCCGCCGCGCCGCCCGTTGCTTCCCGAGACCAGATGAAACAACCGTGTCGCCCGCTTTTAGCACTTGCGTTTTGGGATGCTGGTTCGGAAATTCGCCGCTCTTTATGGAAGCTCAAACACCGCCTCCTTCTACAGCTTGGTACGATTTTCTGGGCTGGCTGGACGTGAACAAGAAACGCGTCGGCACCGGCGCGCTCGTCGTCGCCGTCGTCGGCCTGATCATCGCGCTGGTCCTTTGGCGCAACTCCGAGCGGGAGGTTGAGGCCGCCCGCGCCTTGTCGGGCATCCGCCTGCCGTTCAATCCCGCCGAGCCGCCCGCGCCCGGCACCGCCGACGCTTTCGCCCGTGTGGCCGAGGAATATTCGGGCACCGCGGCAGCCCCGCAGGCCCTGTTGCGCGCGGGCACTCAGTATTACAACGACGGCCAATGGGACAAGGCGGTCGCGCAGTTCCAAAAGGTCCTCGGCAAATACGGCGACAGCCCGTGGGTCGCACAGGCACAGTTTGGCATCGCGGCCGCGCTTGATGCGCAGGGCAAGAACACCGAGGCCATCGCCAAGTACAGCGACTTCCTCAAATACACGACTGACCCCGCCGTGGACCAGGCACGCCTGAACCTCGCCCGCGTTTACGAGCGCGCGAACCAGCCCGCGCTCGCCCTCGATGTCCTCAGCAAGATGACCAACGCCGCGCCCATGAGTCAGGCGGCCGGCGAAGTCCAGGAACGCATCCGCAACCTTTACACCAAACACCCGGACCTTGTTCCGAAGCCCCCGGTCCCGACGAACCTTCCGCCAGTCACCCCGACGATCACCCCCACGAACATCATGCGCGTCATCACCAACGCCGCCAGCGCCGTGATCGGTTCAAACGTCCCGGCGGCCCCGGCTATTCAGTTGAAGCCGGTGCCGGCGGCCCCTGCCGCACCCGCGGCGAAGTAGGGCGGCATCCACGCTTGCGAATCAGCCACCGGGCCGGCTTCCGCCGCCACCCAGTTGGTAAAACACGCCTTACATATTCATGAATCTGACCATCATCGGGACCGGATACGTCGGCCTCGTCACGGGCACCTGTTTTGCCGAAGTCGGCCACCACGTCATTTGCGTCGATAACAACGCGGAGAAGGTCAAGACACTCCAGGCTGGCGGAATTCCCATCTATGAGCCGGGCCTCGAGGAACTCGTAAAGAAGAACGTCGCCGCCGGCCGGCTGCGCTTCACGACGAGCACCAGGGACGGTGTTGAAAACTCCGACGTCATCTTCATCGCCGTACCCACGCCGCCGCTCGAAGACGGCGGCGTCGATCTCAGCTTCATCGAGGCCGTGGCCCGCGAAATCGCCGGTGCCATGACCAGCTACAAGATCGTGGTGGACAAGAGCACCGTGCCCGTGAAGACCGGCGACAAGGTGGCCGAAACCATCAAGCGCTACTGCAAGGCCAAGGTGGAATTCGACGTGGTCAGCAACCCGGAGTTCCTTCGCGAAGGATTCGCTGTCGAAGACTTGATGCAGCCGGACCGCGTCGTCATTGGCGCCCGCTCGCCCCGCCCGGTGGCGGCGATGAAGGAGATTTATGCTCCTTTCAAGGCGCCGATCATCGTCACGGACATCAACTCCGCCGAGTTGATCAAGCACGCGGCGAACTCCTTCCTCGCGCTCAAGATTTCCTACATCAACGCCGTGTCCGTGATCTGCGAGGCCAGCGGCGCGAATGTCGAGGAAGTCGCCAACGGCATGGGTATGGACGCGCGCATCGGCCGGCGCTTCCTCAACGCCGGCATCGGCTTCGGCGGC
>CAYQWK010000107.1:0-15668 GCA_964420805.1 uncultured Bifidobacteriaceae bacterium
CCATTTTGGGAAGGGGAAGCTCACGGTATTCGCGCTGCGGGAGGGGAAGCCGTGCGATCCGGTGGCGTTCTCGAACCGGCGGCATTGCGCCGCTTGCGACATCGAATACCGCGATCCGGTGGCGGCGATGTTCAGCTTCAATCATCCGCTGGGCGCGTGCCCGGCGTGCCGGGGCTTCGGGCGGACGATCACGATCGATTACCAGCTCGCGCTGCCGGACTGGTCGAAGTCGCTCGCGGGCGGCGTGGTGAAGCCGTGGCAGACGGCCACGGGCCTCCAGTGCCAGCACGACATGGCGCGCATGTGCAAGGCCCGTCGCGTGCCGATGGACGTGCCGTTCGCGAAGCTTTCCGCCGAGCACCAGCGGCTGATCATCGACGGCGACCCCGGCTACGGCAGCGACGAGGAGCAGCAATGGCCGCGCGCGTGGTACGGCGTGAAGGGTTATTTCCGCTGGCTGGAATCGAAGGCTTACAAGATGCACGTGCGGGTGTTGCTCTCGCGTTACCGGGCATACGTGACGTGCCCGGAGTGCGCGGGGAAGCGGTTTCAGCCAGAGGCGTTGCTGTATCGAGTTGGCCGGGTGGCGGGCAGAGAGGCAGTGATCAGTGAATCAGTAATCAGTAATCAGTCGGCTGCGCGGAAACGGGTTGCCGGTGCACTGATTACTGACTCACCGATTACTGATTACTCCCTCGCAGACTTCTACCAGCTTCCGATCCGCGACGCGGTGAAGTTCATCGAGAGCGTGGCCGGCACGGAGGAAACCGGTGGCCGGGCGGACGCGCGATTTCGTACGGCGCATTCCGCGCTCCGCATTCCCCTCAACGAGGTCCGCGCGCGGCTGCGTTATTTGAACGACATCGGGCTGGGTTATCTCACGCTGGACCGCCCGACGCGCACGCTTTCCGGCGGCGAAACGGAGCGGGTGAATCTCACGACCTGTCTCGGCACGCGGCTGGTCAATACGCTTTACGTGCTCGACGAGCCGAGCGTGGGGCTGCATCCGCGCGACACGGAACGGCTCGTGAAGATTCTCGAACAGCTTCGCGACCTCGGGAACACGGTGGTCGTGGTCGAGCACGAGCCGGCGGTGATGCGCGCGGCGGATCATGTGATCGACCTTGGCCCCGGCCATGGCGAAAGCGGCGGGCAGGTGGTGTTTCAAGGTGGATTCAAGGAGTTGCTGCGTTCGCGCGATTCGCTCACGGGCCAGTATCTCAGCGGGCGGAAGAAGATTTCCTCGCGTCCGCCGCGTCCGGTCGATGCCGCCACGCCGAAGCTTCGCATTGAGAACGCGAACGCAAACAATCTCCGCAACCTGGCGGTGGAAATTCCGCTGGGCCGCTTTGTCTGCCTGACTGGCGTGAGTGGTTCGGGCAAGACCACGCTGGCGCGGGAGGTTTTGCTGCCGTTGCTGGTCGCGAAGTTCGGTGCCGCCGCCGCGTCCGCACCGGAGCCGGACGCCGACAGCGGCGGCGAAACGGATTCCGCAATTCGCGCTCCGCATTCCGCATTTCTCAGCGGCTACGAATCGCTAGACGGCGTGGTGATGGTGGATCAATCGCCACTCGGTCGCACGCCGCGCTCGAATCCGGCGGTTTATGTCGGCGCGTTCGACGCGATTCGCGACCTGTTCGCCGCCACCGAGGACGCGAAGCAGCGCGGGCTGAATGCCAGCGCGTTCAGCTTCAACTCCGCGCAGGGCCAGTGCGAGAAGTGTCGCGGCGCGGGCTTCGAGAAGATCGAGATGCAATTCCTCAGCGATGTGTTCGTGACCTGCCCGGCGTGCGCAGGCCGGCGGTATCGGGAGCATATTCTGGAGGTGAAGTTGCAGCGTGCGGGGGGCGGTGAAGCAGTGATCAGTAAATCAGTAATCAGTAATCAGTCCGCCAGGCGCGGGACACGAACCACTGCGAGCGCAGCACGGATTACTGACTCACTGACTACTGTTTCACTGATTACTGAAGCCTGGTCCATCGCCGACCTGCTGGACGCGACCATTGACGAGGTACTCGCCTTCCTCGGTGCGCTGCCGGCGACGCGGGGGCGGGACAAGGCGGCGGTGAGTCTGAAGTTATTGCAGGACGTGGGCCTCGGCTACCTGCGCGCGGGACAGCCGATCAACACGCTTTCCGGCGGCGAAAGCCAGCGGCTCAAACTCGTGAGCCACCTCGCCGAGGCGGACTCGCAACTTCCGAATTCCGGACCTCTACGCGGGAAGCTCTTCATTTTCGACGAACCGACCACGGGCTTGCACTTCGACGACGTGCGCGTGCTCGTGGATGTGTTCCAACGGTTGGTGGACGCGGGACATTCGTTGCTGGTGATCGAACACAACCTGGAACTGATCCGTTGCGCGGACTGGCTGGTGGACCTTGGCCCGGAGGCGGGAGACCGCGGCGGGGAAATCGTGACCACTGGGTCGCCGGCGCAGGTGGCGGGCGTGGCGCGCAGCTTCACCGGCGCGGCGTTGCGCGGAAAAAGAGATTGAACCGAAACCGGCTGGGGATTGTCGTGTTGATATGGCAGGCATGACCAGACTCTGGATTCCGGTGGCCGCGGCGGGTTGTCTCGCCGGCGTGCTTCTTTTTTCGCGGACCGAAACCGTCATCGCTGCCACGACCGCCGCGCCTGCGGCCGTGCCGGCCAACGACATCCGCCGTGACGCGACCGTCGATGCCATCCAGCGCGTGATGCCTGCGGTGGTGAACATCCGCACGGAAACGGTGGTCGAGCGTGCCGACCCATTTGACCGCTTGTTGCAGGAGTTTTGGGGGCCGTATTACCGGGGCCGCAACACCACCGAGAAATCCTACAGCCTCGGCTCAGGTGTGATCATCGACGAAGAGGGTTGGGTGCTGACGAACTTCCATGTGGTGAGCCGTGCGACGCGCGTGTTGGTGCGCACGGCGGATGGTCGCGAGTTCGAGGCGCAAGGCGTGGCCGGCACTTCGTTCACGGACCTCGCGCTGCTCAAGATCGTGAACCCGAAGAACGAGAAGTTTCAGGTTATCAAGTTCGCGGCGGACGATGATTTGTTGCTGGGAGAAACGGTGATCGCCCTCGGCAATCCGTTCGGTCTTGGCGGCTCGGTGAGCAAGGGAATCCTCAGTTCCAAAAGCCGCCGGCCGCCGTTGGAGAACGAGCCGCTGGAGATCGAGGACTGGCTGCAAACGGACGCGGCGATCAATCCCGGCAACAGCGGCGGCCCGCTGGTGAACCTGCGCGGCGAGTTGATCGGCATCAACGTCGCCACGTTCAAACAAGGGCAGGGCATCGGGTTCGCAATTCCGATCCGGCGGGTTTCCGCAGCGGTGGCGCAGGTGTATTCGCCGGAGTTGATGGAGTCGCTCTGGTTCGGCGCGCTGGTGAAGCCCGGCATCTGGCCACTCACGGTGCGTTCGATCCAGCCGGACAGCCCGGCCGCCAAGGCGGGTTTGCGAGTGGGCGACCAGATCGTGCAGGTGGACGGCGCGACTCCGAAGGGCTTCATCGATTTCATCCGCCGCGTGGTGGAAGCGGGCGCGGCAAAAAAGATCACGCTGGTCGTCGTGCGCAATGGCGAGCGCCGCACACTGGATTTGCAACTGGTCCACGAGAAATCGTTTTTCAACCCGGCCCTGATTCGCACGCGCACGGGGTTGACCGTGGAGGCGCTTTCGAATGACGACGTGGCGTTGCTCGGCCTGGGCGACACGCACGGCGTGATCATCACCGCGGTCGAACCCGGCAGTCCGGCGGCGCGGGCGAATCTTCAGAAGAACATGATCATCACATCTGTGGACGGCCAGACGCTGTGGTTCAACGGGCAGAAAGCTCCGCCCTACGTGCCGCTGGCGCGGACGCTTCAGGGCCGGAAGCGCGGCGAGAAGTCGGAACTGGCGCTGATCATTCCGCGCCGCAATGGCCGGTTCGTCTCACTCCAGCAGGCGAAGGCGGAAATCGCCCTGCGCTGAGTTTTTGTTGGCCCGCCGCTTGGGCCGCCGCCTATCCTGCGGGCGCATTTGCCGTTCCGATGATCGAGGTTGTCAATTTGACCAAGCGCTATGCCGGCCACACCGCAGTGACCGGCCTCTCGTTCACGGTCAAGCGCGGCGAACTGGTCGGCTTGCTCGGCCCGAACGGCGCGGGCAAGACCACCATCATGCGCATCCTCTCCGGGTTCATGGCCGCCAGCAGCGGCACGGTGCGCGTGGCTGGCTTCGACGTGTTCAACGAGGCCGACGAGGTGCGCCGCCGCATCGGTTACATGCCGGAGAACAATCCGCTTCACAAGGACATGCGCGTGCGCGACTACCTCAAGTTTCGCGCGCGGCTCAAGGGGCTTTCACGCGTCCGCTCCCGCGAGCGCGTCGATGTTGTCACGCAGCAATGCGGCCTGGGTGACGTCGGCCGGCGCATCATCGGGCAGTTGTCGAAGGGTTACCAGCAGCGCGTCGGCCTCGCGGACGCGCTCGTGCATGACCCGGAGTTGATCATCCTCGACGAGCCGACCATCGGCCTGGACCCGAACCAGATCCGCTCGGTGCGCCAGCTCATCAAGGACCTGGGTGGGAACCACACGCTTCTGATTTCCAGCCACATCCTTCCCGAGGTCGAAATGACCTGCAACCGCGTGCTGATCATCGACCGGGGCCGCATCCGGGCGGACGACTCACCGCGCAACCTGCAAAAGTTGATGAGCGACGGCGGCAAGGTCATCGCCGAAATCGCCGCGCCCGCCGACGAATTGCGCGCGTGCTGGGAGTTGATGCCGGAGATCGAGCATTGCGACGTGGCAGCGACGGACGGCGAATGGTTCCGCTGCTCGCTGACGCCACGCGCGGGCGAGGACGTGCGTGCCCAGGTTTTTGCCACCGCATGCCAGCGTGGATGGAAGCTGCGCGAGTTGACGCACAGCCGGCATTCGCTCGAGGACATTTTTGTTCGCGTGACGCGCGCGGACCGGGAGGAGGAGTCCTGATGCAGGCCTGGTGGACATTGGTCCGGCGCGAGTTGGGCGCGTCGTTCGTCGCGTGGACGGGCTACGTGGTGGTGGGCGCGGTGACGTTTCTCGTGGGCATGTGCTTCGTGAACATCCTCATGGCGCTGAACTCCGCGGAGACGGACCAGCCGTTGCTGGAACTGTTCCACAGCACTTATTATTTCTGGCTGATCCTGCTGCTGGCCACGCCGGTGATCACCATGAGGTCGTTTGCGCTGGAGAAAAGCTCCGGCACCTTCGAGACGCTGATGACCACACCGGTGAGCGATACGCAGGTGGTGTTCGCGAAGTTCACCGGCGCGCTGGTGTTCTACGCTGTGATGTGGCTGCCGCTGGCGGGTTGCATTTTCATGGTGCGCCATTTCAGCCACGACTCCGCGCCGCTGGATCCCGGCGCGCTGGCCGGGACGGCGCTCGGGATTCTGCTGCTTGGCGGACTGTTCGTGTCCCTGGGTTGCTTTGCCTCGTCGTTGACGCGCAACCAGATCATCGCGGCCATGCTCAGCCTGGTGCTGGGCATCTCGCTGTTCCTGCTTGGGTTTCTCACCACGGCGGTATCGACGGAGGAACTGTGGCTGGCGCGGGTGCTGGCGCATGTCTCGATCCTGGAGCACATGCGGGATTTCGCGCGCGGGGTGGTGGACACCCGGGCGGTGGTGTTTGATCTCACGCTCACCGGGCTGTTCCTGTTCCTGACGCATCGCGCGGTGGAAAGCCGCCGCTGGAAGGCATGAACGACGAGGAGAAACAACCGCAGAGCTTCTCCCTCGCCCGCCGCTGGGGCGCGGGGCTGAACCTTCTCGTCACGCTGGTCGCGGTGCTGTCGATCGTGGCGATGCTGAACTACCTCGGCATGAGGCATTACGTGCGCACGAACTGGACCCGGTCGGCGGACACGGAGCTTTCGCGGCGCACGCTCCATGTGCTGGCCGCGCTGACCAATACGGTGAAAGTGGTCACGTATTTCAACTCGGAGGACGACGTCTTCGCGCGCGTCCGGGCGCTGCTCAAGGAATTCGAGAATGCGGCCGGTGGAAAGCTCCGCGTCCAGCACGTCGATTATATCCGCGACCCGGCGCTGGCGAACGTCATCCAGACGCAATACAAGCTGGCGTCCAACTCGCGGAAGGATCTCGTCATCTTCGATTCCGGCACGCGGGTGAAGGTCGTGAACGCCGCCGAGCTTTCCACCTACGACTACTCGAACCTGATGAGTGGCAAGGGCCGCGAGGTGCATCGCACGCACTTCAAGGGCGAGATGCTGTTCACCTCCGCGCTTTACGGACTGGCCAGCCAGCGTTCACCGAAGGCTTATTTCCTCATCGGCCACGGCGAACACAACCCCGCCGACACCGGCGGAGAGGAAGGCTACTCGAAGTTCGCGTCGATCCTGCACGACGAGAACAATTTCGACCTCCAACTTCTCGATCTCATTGCCAGCAAGGCCGTGCCCCCCGACTGCAACCTGCTGATCATACCCGGTCCATTGCAGACCATTGGCGAGGAACAGGTGGACCGAATCCAGCGCTACCTCGAACAAGGCGGGCGGCTGCTCGTCCTCTTCAACTATCGCCCCATCGGCTACCACCGGCCGAGCGGCCTCGAGAAACTTCTGCTTAACTGGGGCGTCGAGGTTGGGCAGAATGTAGTACTCGACCCGGACAACGCGACCAACGAGCGCGGCATGGACCCGCTGCCCATCGATCCTGGCGCGCATCCCATCGTCAATTCCCTTGGCGCGTCGCGCGTGCATTTATATTTACCGCGCTCGATTCGCGCCGCGAAGAACAGCACCGCGCGCCGCGAGGAGAACAAGGTCGAGGAGTTGCTCTTCACCGGCGCGCGCAGCGAGGTGGTCACCGAGCTTACCGAGCGCGGCATGTACGACCGCAAGCATCCCGGACCGCAACCGCTGGCTGCCGCGGTCGAGCGGACGATTCCCGGATTGGAGCGCGGCTCGACGCGCATCGTGGCGATTGGCGACTCGACGTTCTGGGCGAACAAGCTGATCGAGTTGGATGCCAATCGCGAGTTCGCTTCATCGACCGTCAACTGGCTGGTCGCGCAGAATGCGCTGCTTCAGGACATCCCGGCTCGGGCGATCAAGAGTCACAAGTTGAGCCTCACCAACTCGCAGATGGGCACATTGCGGTTGCTACTGCTCGGCGGGTTGCCGGGCGGAGTCCTGCTCGTTGGCCTGGTCTTTTGGTCCCGGTGGCGCTGGTAGGATGAAATGGCGCAATACATGGATTCTCGTGGGCGTGGCCGCCGCGCTGTTCGCATTTATAATGCTTTTCGAGCGGCGCGTCACGACCATCGACCGTGTTGAGCCGCCACGGACCATTCTGGCCGGGTTCAAGCCCGCCGCCTCGACTTCGCTGCAACTGCGGCGCGGCACGCAGTTCGTCATCAATCTGGAGCGCACCAACGGCGTATGGCGCCACACCAAGCCGTTCAATTATGCCGCCTCGACGCTGGCAGTGAGCCAGTTTCTCGAGGCCCTGGACCAATTGCTGCCGGCGACCTTTATCAGTCCCGGCGAGATTCTTTCACGCAAACAGACCTCGGCGGATTTCGGGTTCGATGCGCCGCCTATCGTCATCACGATGCAATCCGGGGGCGACCGGCAGGAGTTGCGCTTCGGCACGCGCACACCGGCGGGCGACCAGGTGTATCTCGAAGTGGCCGGGAAGGCGGGCGTGTATGTCGTTCCTGCCGGGATTCTCGACGGACTTCCGCGCACGCAGCATGACTGGCGCGACACGGCGTTGTTCTCATTGTCCGGCGCCAAACTGGACCGCTGCGAAATCGTCCGGTCCGGCGGTGGCTTCGCCTTGCAACGCGACCTGACCAACAACCTCTGGCGGCTCACGCGACCGGCGCAACGCGCCGATCAGCTCAAGACCGAGTTTCTGCTCAAGCGCGTCGCCGATTTGCGCATCGCGGGTTTCGTGAGCGACGATCCTCGTGTCGATCCCGACGCCTACGGGCTTCAGAATCCGGCCGCTGAAATCACGCTCGGCACCGCGGCGCAGGTTCAGAAAATCCAGATCGGCCGCATCCTCACCAACGACCCGGCGTACATTTACGCGCGCCAGGTGAACGACACGAATGTTGTCCTCGTGTCGCGCGACGTGATTGAACTGATTGCTACGCCGTACACGGAGTTGCGCGACCGGCGGCTGGCGGGGTTCGCTCCCGGGACGATTGATACCATCGAGGTCAGGTCCGAGGAACCGTTTGTGGCGAAGCGTGGCGTGAATGGCTGGTCCGTCGCCGAGGCACCGGTGGACTCGGTGTTCGTGACGAATTTGCTCGCGTCATTGGCCGAGCTTCAGGTGCGCGAGTTCGAGAAGGACGTCGTGACGGATTTCACTCCGTTCGCCCTCGGGCCGCCGAAGCGTTCGATCATCCTTCGCACCACCATCACCAACGCCGCCGGCGTGACCAACATTCCGGTGGTGCAGATCGACATCGGGACCAACAAGACGGGGGACACCGTGTTCGCGCGGCGCGGGGACGAGGACTCGGTCTATACGATCCACGCGCTGGACGCGTTGCACATTCCGGAAGGGGCGTGGCAGTTGCGCGATCATCGTGTGTGGACGTTCGCCACCAACCAAGTGGTGCGTGTCACGGCGAAACAAGGCGGACGCAGCCGGCAGTTCCTCCGGCAGCCGACAGGTGAATGGATATCGACCGGCGGCGATGTGAACGGATATGCGCTGGAGGAAATCATGTTCCGCCTTGGTGACCTGCACGCCACCGCGTGGGCCGGGCGCGGAGCCATGGCGAAGGCCGTGCGCCGTTTCGGCCCGGGCGGCTACCAACTCGAAATCGAGTTGAAGGAGGCGGAAACCAACCGCGTGCTCACACTCGAGTTCGGCGGGCCGAATCCACTGCGTCTGCCTTATGCCGCCGCGATGGTGGACGGGCAGCCGTGGGTCTTCGAGTTTCCGTGGGTGCTCTATGCCGAATTGGTGCGGCATCTTTCCATTCCCCCGGACGGCGGTTTATGAGCGAGCCGCGCCAGCCCCGGAAGCGGTTCTGGCCATGGACGCGCCGCATTTTTCGCTGGTGCCGCATTGCCGTCCTGCTGGTCGTTCTGGCAGCGGTGTTGGCGGCCATCTGGCTCAACCGGGTCGGGCTGCCGGATTTTCTCAAGGACCGGCTGGTGATGGAACTGCGCGAGCGTGGCATTGCGCTCCGGTTCTCGCGCATGAGGCTGCATTGGTATCGCGGCCTGGTGGCGGAGAACATCCACCTCGGCCAGCCCGGCAACACGAATGCGCCGCGCATCTCCGCGACCGAGGCGGAATTGCTCATCGACGGCCGCGCGTTGTTGCGGCGGGAAATTCAACTCACGGGTTTCGGCCTGCGCGGCGGAAGGTTGACCTTGCCGGTCTGGGGAACGAACGCCGTGCCTCGCGAGGTCGTCGTCGAGAAAATCACTGGCGAGCTTCGCTTCGCCCCGCCCGATGAATGGGAACTGGTCGGCTTTCATGCTGAGACTTTTGGCGTAAAATTCCTCCTTGCCGGCGTGGTCACCAACGCCTCGTCCATCCGTCGGCTGGCCAGAACCCGCGAAGGCCCGGCCCGCCCGCGAAGCGTCGAGGCGTTTTGGTATGACCTTGTGGCAAAGCTCGAACAGTCCGAGTTCGAGAAACCCAGCGAGATCGTCGGCCGGATCGAAGGCGACGCGAGCGAGGCGAGTTCCTTTCGCGCGACGCTGGACATCAGCTCGCCGCGCGTGAAATCGCCGTGGGGAAGCGGGCGGCAGGTCAAGGCCACGATCCAACTCGCGCCGTCGCGCAGCGGCCCGTTCGAGGCGGACGTGAAGATCCACGCGCGGGACGCGGTCACGGAATGGGGCCAAGCGGGCCTGTTGTCCCTCGACGCGCACGTCGCGCCGTCGTTCACGCGCTGGACGCCCACTAACGCGCATCTATCCCTCGCGGTGACGAACGCGCGGACACCATGGGCTGGCGCGCGGGAACTAACGCTGGTCGCGGACTTCAAGCCCAGCCACTCCGACAGTAACGCCTCGCTCGCGCATTACACCCTGCGGGCGCGGCAGGTGGAGTCGAAGTGGGCCAGGACCGCGCGGCTCGAACTGGTCTCCGACGCGGTGCTCACCTCGTCGAACCTCTGGCCGTCCACCGCGACCACCGGGTTGAAATTCGCGGGCGGGGAAATTGAGTGGGGCCGGGCCGCCGCCGGTTCCGTCGAGGGCACGCTGGAGTTGCCGCCGCTTGAGGCGATGCGGTTTGGGGATACTAATTTTTCCTGGTGGGCGCGTCTCGACCGCGTGCTGGCCGGCTTGCGGGTGAGCGTGGACGCCGTGCGCACGCCACGGCTCGACGTGGAGAAGTTGGCCTTCACCGCTGAATGGCGCCCGCCGTCGCTCACGTTGCGGAACCTGCACGGCGAACTGCTGGGCGGGGTGCTTGATGGCGACGCGGGATTGAATACGCAGTCGCGCGCGCTCATCGCTGCGGCGAAAACCACAATTGATCCCAGGCGCGTCGCGCCGTTGCTGCACACCAACACGCAGCGATGGCTGGAGCAGTTCACATGGGACAAGGCTCCGCGGGTCAACGCTTCCGCGCGGGTCACCCTGCCGGTCTGGACAAACGGCGGCGCGGCGTTTGTGTCTGCGGACTGGGAGGGAGCCGTCCTGCCGGAACTGGTTGTGGAAGGGGATTTCTCGGCGGGCCGCTCGGGCTGGCGCGGAGCGACGATGGATGCGGTGAGGTCGTCCTTCACGGTGTCCAACCGTGTGTTGCGGCTGCCGGATCTCGAAATCACACGGCCCGAGGGCCGCGTCACGGCGGGCTATTTCGAGGACGGCCGACGGCAGGAGTTCGCGATCGAATTCTCAAGTGCCATCGACCTGCGCGCCATTGGGCCGTTGCTGCCGGCGGAAGCGCGGACGGTATTGGAGGAATTCGACTTCAAGACGCCGCCGGTGTTGCGTGGTGGAGTTTCCGGCAACTGGCGTCGCCCGGAATTGATCGCGCTCCGCACGACGTTCGCGGGCACGAACTTCAGCTACCGCGGCATGCCGGTGGTGAGTGTGCGCGCCCTGGTGACGATGACGAACCGGCTCATTTCCGTGATCGAACCGGAGGTGGTCCGCGCCGAGGGCACGGGCCGCGCCGACGCGGTGCGCGTCGAGTTGGAACGCAACCGCATCCATATCGACAACGCGACCGGGTCGCTCGACGTGTGGTCGATCACGCACGCGGTCGGGAAGCAGGTCGAGGACACCATGCAGCCCTACAAGTTTTTGCGGGCGCCAACCGGCCGCGTTTGGGGAGTCATCCAGGCGGACGACGCGCGCGGGACGGACCTGCATTTCGAGGTCGCGGGCGGGCCGTTTGAGTGGGCCGGGTTCAAGTTCCAGCAGATTACCGGCTCGATTCACTGGCTGGGCGAGACGTTGATGCTGACCAATGTCCACGGGGCGTTCCACGGCGGGCATTTGCAGGGATGGACGTTCTTCGATTTCGCGAAACCGCGCGGAGGGGAGATGGCGTTCCGCACGGAGTTCAGCGGATTGAATCTACGGTCGCTGGTCGCGGATTTTGGCAGTGGTACAAACAAGGCTGAGGGTGTGCTGGACGGTTTGGTCGTCATCGACCACGCCGCCCTCGAGGACTTCAAGAGCTGGCGGGGATACGGCTGGATGACTTTGAAGGATGGATTGATCTGGGACTTTCCGATCTTCGGGATTTTTTCGCCGATGCTTAACGCGATCAAGGAGGGCGCCGGCAACAACAAGGCGAAGGAAGCCGCCGCCACGTTCACCATCACCAACAGCGTCATCCACAGCAGAGATCTCACCATCCAGGCCTCCGGAATGAGGCTGAACTACGACGGCACAGTGGATTTCGACGCGCGCGTGAAAGGGCGGATGGAGGCGCAGTTGTTCCGCAACACGCCCGGTGTGGGTTCGGTGCTCTCGACCGTGTTCTGGCCGGTAACGAAGATTCTCGAATACAAGATCACCGGCACGCTGGGCAAACCCGAGGCAGCGCCGTTGTTCATCCCGAAATTCCTGATGATGCCTTTCCATCCGCTGCGCACGCTCAAAGAACTGGGAGGCGAGAAGGAGTGAGAAGGAGTGTGGGGAAGAGTGCCCTGGCGCGATGCGTCTGCCGGTTGCTCTCGCAACTCTTGTCGCGAATCCAACCACGTGATTCCGGCTTTAATCGCTGCGTTGAAGGCGCGCCCACTTTGATTTCGGAAGTAACATCCAGCAAGGTTACCGCCGTCTCTGAGACGGAAATGTGAGTTCAATTTCTCCCAACGCCCATGCTGATCGCGACTGTCTGGTCGCGTGGTCGCGCCGTCCGAATTCGGAGCATCTACTGCCGTTGGTCCATCGGTATCTGCCATTGGTTCACGGTGCGGCGATGCGGCGGACGGGTGATGCCGGGCGCGCGGTCGAGGTTACGCGGGCGGTGTTCATGGTGCTGGCGCGGCGGGCGCGGCGGCTTTCCCGCCGGACATTTTTACCCGGCTGGCTTTACGACATTACGGCGCTGGTTTGCAGGAAATACCGGCCGCGCATCCGCCGCTCCGGACGGTCTCTTGTGAAATGGCTGCGTGCGGCTCCCCCTGCGGAGGGCGAGGCTGCCTGGCCGGTCCTCGCGCCGCATCTCGACGCGGAAATCGACCGACTGCCGGCGAGGCTGCGGCGGGCGCTGGTGTCGCGGGTGTTGGTAGGGCGGGACATGGGATTTTCCGCGGTCGCGCTGTGCGTCCGTTCGCGGCGGTTGGAGAAGCGCGTGAGCAAGGCACTGGGGCGGGTTGCCCGCGGTCTGCGCTGGCGCGGTGTGCGGACCGAGGTCGGGGTGGTGGAATATCTTTGCCGCGAAGAATCCTGCGCGCCGGTACCGGCCGGGCTGGCGGAGGAGATCATGAGTTCAATCCACGAGACCCTGGCCGCCCGGCCGCGGTTAAACCTTGCGCGCCGCGCGTTGCGTGCATTGGCGTTCACTCGCTGGCGGCAGCGGATCGGTTGGGGAATCTCCGGCACGCTGTTGCTGATGTTCGCCGTGGCCGGCGTGGGTTGTCATTTCACCGCGCGGAACGGAAACAGCCGACTCATTGCCACGTTTCTCGAATGGTCCGTGCGCCGGGAGGGGAAGCGCGTGCCTGGTCTCGCGCAGCCCGCGCGGCCGTGGCAGACCAACGCCTCCTCCGTCCGCGCCAGTGCCGCCGGGGTGAAGTCCGGCGCGGAATTCTACCAGACGACGAACATCTGGATGGCCCATCTGGAATTCACGCGGAAGGAATGGAAGGCTATCCAGCCCGGGCGCATCGATCCGCTGCCGCATTTCATGCAGAAGGACGGCACGGTGTTGTTGCGCAATCCCGAGGCGCGGCGCAGTGGGTTGGCGGGCGTGCTGGGATTCGATTTCGACTGGGTTCACGCGGAATTGGAGCTGGGTGGTGTCGGCTTCACCAATGTGGCAGCACGATTCAAGGGCAACGGGACGTACCTCAGTTCCCTCTCGGGCAACAAGCGAGCCTTCAAGGTGGACCTCAATCGCTTCGTGCGCGGGCAAAAGCTGGGCGAGCTTTCCGAGTTCAACTTTCACAACCTCATCGACGATCGCTCGTATGTCAGCGATGCGCTGGCCTATGAATTTTTCCGCGCCGCCGGCGTGCCCGCGCCGCGCACCGCCTACGCGTGGTTGACTGTGACTGTCGAGGGTCAATGGCAGCGCAAACCGCTCGGGCTTTACGCCATGATTGAGCCGGTGAACGAGACCTTCGCCGCGGACCATTTTGGCACGCGCAAGGTGCCCATCTTCAAGCCCGTCACCTACCAGTTGTTCGAGCATCTCGGCGACGACTGGGTGGATTACGAGGCGGTTTATGATCTCAAGACCAAGGCCACTGACGCGCAGAAACAGCGCGTGGTGGATTTTGCGCGGCTGGTTTCCAAGGCGGACGACGCGGAGTTCGCCGCCCGCATCGGGGAATTTTTGGACTTGGAGGAATTTGCGCGGTTTCTGGCCGGCGAGGTGATTCTCTCGTGCTACGACAGCTTCCTCGCCAACGGCCAGAATTATTACGTCTATCTCGATCCACGCACGGGGAAGTTCGGCTTCATTCCGTGGGATATGGATCTCGCCTGGGGCGGTTTCTTTTTGCTCGGCTCACTGGAGGAACGGGAGCGTGCGAGCATCTGGCATCCGTGGGTGGGCGAGCATCGATTCCTGGAGCGCGTCATGGCGGTCGAGGAATTTCGCGGCATTTACCGTACGCGACTCGACGAGTTCTCCCGCGAGTTGTTCGTGCCGGAGAGGCTCCACCGCCGCATCGACGAACTGGCGGCGATCCTTCGGCCGCCCATCGCCGCGGAATCGGATTTTCGTTTGCGCAAATTCGAGGAGGCGGTAACTGCCCAGTGGTCCGCACAGCCACCGGCTTTCAAGGGCATGGGGGCAGATCGCCCGGCGCACCAAATCAAACGCTTCATCGTAAAACGGGCCATCTCCGTGCGCCAGCAACTGGACGGCAAATCGCCCGGGATGGTGCTGCATCGCGGAGGGAGAAAGTGATCGGCGTCCGCGTCCTTGGATGGTTGCGTGATTTTTCTGCGACTTATTCACCATGAGAAATGGTATGGAGGAATTGGGCTGGGAGGAATGAAGGGGCGAGCATGAAAGGGCCGAGAACATTGGGTGGGAAGGGTGTGGGGTATGTTTGTAGGGAGGGAGGAGTGGTGAACAAGGTGTGGATATGAAAAGGTTCACAGAGGGAGTGGAGGTGGTAGGATGTGGGCAGTTCTTTGAAAGAACGGAAAGGCTGGTGAGCGGTGAAAGCCGTGAGCTGGCGGTTCTGGGATAATCCCGGGTGACCGGGGAAAGATCGGGCCAGGCTGGTTGGCACGGTCCCTCTGACGACGTGATCGTAAGGTTGGCGTTGGAGGCAGGATTCAGGGGTTCCTCCGGAGGCGTTCGCGCGCCTTCGAGATGCGAATGAGGAGCCTGCGCGGCGAGGTGCTTGGAAGAGAAGCGGCACCGAGCCGGGTGAAGTAATGTTGGGGGAGTTTCGACCCTGATGTGAATCGCAGTTGCCTGTGAAGGCACGAGGGAGTTACTGCGGACCAGCACGGATGTGGCGACTCTGGCGGGGAGTCCGGAAGGACGGACCGCCCGAAGAAAGACGGCGAAAGCCGGGACAAAGGGAGAGTTGCATCTGGGAGGGGCACGAGGTCGAGGCAGGACCCGTGGGAACCCTCCGGAGAGCCGGCGATGTCGAAAAAGGCACCGCTGGCCTGCGAGAGAAAGACGACCTGAGAGAGAAGAGGCGAGACCCGTGGCACGGGGCGAACGGACGGCCAGAAGCTGTTGCGGACCCTGGGCTAAGTGGATGAGACGCGGCGGAGAAAGCAGACGTGTCTTGACCTGGTTTGCAGGCCGGTGGCGCAACCACCAGTCGAAGCGAGCTGAAAAGCCTCACTCAAGAATTCAGTTCCAGGAGGGACTGGACGGCCCTGCCACGAGGCCGGGAACTCCGCTTGCCGTGGAGAATGGCGTCGGGAAGCCGGCAGCCCTCGAGAGAGGAGCGCCCAATGTCGGCATGGGGAAGAGAGCATGGCGAACTCCCACCGCCCACTTTCGCGCCCGCTGGTCGCAAGACTGGCGGGCGCGTTTGGTTT
>CAYQWK010000108.1:0-15668 GCA_964420805.1 uncultured Bifidobacteriaceae bacterium
GCATTGAACTCGCCGCGCCGCACGAGGTCGCGCGCGGTTTCCAGCCGGGCGCGGCGGGCCACGGCGCGTTTCGCGTCCGCAGGCGGGGTCAACCGGGCCGCGTCCGCCAGCGCACGGCGGGCCTCGTCGAGCCGGTTCAGATTCAGCAACGCCTGCGCGCGGCACAGGTCGCGGCGGCGGGAATCGGCCGAGTCGAGCGGCGCATCCTTGAGTTCATCGAGCAGCTTGAGCGCGACATCCATGTCGCCGGTGGTCCCGGCGAGAAACTCCGCGCGGGCCAGCCGCGCGGGCTTCCAGCCGTTGTCCACCGCGGCCTGAAACAGCTTGTCCGCGAGCGCATATTCGCGCACCGGCGCGCTCGCGCAGTGCAGGGCGAAACGGAACAGGAGGTCGCCCCCGGCGAATTCGCGCCGTCGTTCATACACAACAGGAGCGAGCGCGTTCATCAACTCGCGATCCGGCAGCGCATCCACGAACCGCGCCAGCGCCGCCATGTCCTCCGCCGGCATGACGGAGAAATCGCGGGCGAGAAACATTTCGCGCTGCTTTTCGTAAAGCGGCTCGCGCCAGTCCTCGCGCTGCGTCCAGTTTGGCTCGATGCGGACAGACTGCTTGAGCGACGCGGTCTTGCGGCCCGCAGTCCAGAGTTCGGCGGTGACGTTGCGAAGCGCCGCGCGCGGCCAGACATGAACCACGGACGCGCCGCGCGCGGTGGAGCCGTCGTCGAAGAACCAGCGGCATTCGGTGTCTTCCGGCAGCGAAGGCACGCGGAGAGCCGTGTTGATCCAGACGTGGCGGCCCTCGAAATTCTGCGCGGCGCTGGCCCAGTCAAAATAGAGCGCGTCATTTCTTCCCGGCGCGGCCTGCCAGCCGGCGACGTTCCAAAGCGCGAGCGGGGCGAAGGCCTTCTCCGGCATCACCTCGAAGTGCCTCGCCCCAGGCGGACGCCAGGCTAGCTCGGCCAGCCATTCGCCCTTTTGATGGACGAGAAGGTATTGCACGGCGTGGCGTCCCGGCCGGAGCGTGACCACGCCGTTGAACTGGCCTTGCGTGCCCCGCCCCCCGGCGGCCTTGCTGGCCACGACCTTGCCGTCAATGCGGACGAACGAGTGCCCGTGCGAGACGGTGGCGAACTCGTAGTTGCCGGCCTCCTTCACATCAAACCAGCCGCTGAACAGGGCAATGGAATCGACATTGGGGCCGAACGGATGAATGCCGTGAAAGACCTGCGTCACCGGGCCGCGGCCGAACACCTGGGCGGTAGAGTGAAAGAGCTTCCACGCGGTATCCCAGGAATCCGGACGGCCAGCCGCGAGCGGGCGCGTCTCCAGCATCAAGCCCGCCTCGGGATTCCAGCGTTCGGAGATGGCGCCGGGGATGAGATGCAAGTAACACGCTTCACCCATTCCTGGTGTTTCAAAGAGAATCTGCATCGGTCCACCTTCGGCGGCGTGCAGCACGGTCGAGCGCAGCGGCCTGCCGTCCAGGGTGGTGACGCGTGGTTGAACGCGGTCGGGGTTCATACCGGCCGGGCAGACCGCCGCATAAGCGATGGTGGCGCGCGGTGAGTTCGAGGCGGCGCGCAATTCCACCCGCCACGGCGCGCCCTCCGGCCACGCCGGCGCGGCATAAAGCCGGGCCACGGACGCCGACAGGGCGATTGCAATCGCGAACGCGCGCGTTACGAACGACTGAGACACACGCAGCGTGTAACACGGGCCATGGACAAGTCCAAGCCCGCGGCAATGAGCGAGCTAACCTGCGTTGTGAAGCAGGCGTTCGCGACCATCGCGGTTCGGCCTCCTCGGCTGAACACAACGATCCATAGCTGTCGTGAGAAGATCAGGCTAATCGCCGCCACCGCCGTCACCACCGCCGTGACAGCCGCCGTGACCACCGCCATCACCGTCCGAGGTGTAGTTGGTGCCGGAATCGCCGGCTCCGTGGGATGCAGCATCAGGGCCGTGTTGAGGCGCGTGCGATTCGCCGCCGCCGAAGAGGCCGAAACCGGAAACAAGGTTCGATCCCGTGGCGTCATCCCATAACCGCGGCGAACCTGAGCGTCGCGATGGCCGGCCTGATTTCGGCCGGGCGAGAAACCAAACAAGCGCCACCGCGAATACTGCAACGAGGATGACGGCAAGTTGCATGTGTTCGCCCCGTAATCACCGCGCCGCCAAACTTCGCGGGGCATTTTCAAACCGCGTCAACAGGTTGAAGCACGACCGGCTGCCGAAGCAGCAGGCACGTTCAAGTTGTCGGCGCTCAAACACGGTCGCGGAAGTAGTCGATGGTCTTCTTCAGGCCTTCTTCAAGGCCGACCACGGGTTCCCATTTGAGCAGGGTCCGGGCGCGGGTGATGTCGGGGCGGCGTTGCTTGGGGTCGTCCTGGGGTAACGGCTTGTGGATGATCCGGCTCTTCGAGCCGGTGGCGCGGATGATCTCCTTCGCGAATTCGAGGATGGTAAGTTCGGCGGGGTTGCCGATGTTCACCGGTTCGTTGGTGCGGCTCATCATGAGGCGGTAGATGCCCTCGATGAGGTCGGAGCAGTAGCAGAAACTGCGGGTCTGCTGGCCGCGGCCGAAGACAGTGAGGGGCTTGCCGGAAATGGCCTGGCTGACGAAGGCCGGAACGACGCGGCCGTCGCGCAGCCTCATGCGCGGGCCATAGGTGTTGAAGATGCGAACGATGCGGGTGTCGATCTTGTGCTCGCGGTGGTAGGCCATGGTGATGGCCTCGGCAAAGCGCTTGGATTCATCGTAGCAGCCGCGCGGGCCAATGGTGTTGACGTTGCCCCAGTAGGTTTCCTTTTGCGGATGTTCGAGCGGATCGCCGTAGATCTCGGAGGTGGAGGCAAGGAGGAAACGGGCGTTCTTGTCCTTGGCCAGGCCGAGGGCCTTGTGCGTGCCGAGCGAACCGACCTTGAGGGTCTGGATGGGAAGTTCCAGATAGTCGATGGGGCTGGCAGGCGAGGCGAAATGCCAGACGTAATCAACCGGGCCGTGGAGGAACAGAAACTCGGTCACGTCCTGTTCGATGAACTTGAAGTTCGGACTGCCGCCAAGGTGGTCGATGTTCTCGACGCTGCCGGTGACAAAGTTGTCGATGCCGACGACCTTGTGACCGCGCGCGATGAGCAGGTCGGTGAGGTGCGAGCCGAGAAATCCGGCGGCACCGGTGACAACGGAGACGGGCTGGGCGGCGGAACGGCGGGTTGGGACGGGTGTCTTGCGCATACGAGTTGTGATTCAAGATTTACGAATGATGACCTACGAGCGGACGGGGGGCTACGAACGGCGGCAGGTTCGCAAAACGCAAATCGTAGATTGAAAAGGCCTTCACTTGGCTCCGGTGCCGAGCAGCACGACAGGAATCGTCCGGCAAAGGATCTTCAGGTCGAGCCACAAGGACCAGTTGTCGATATATTCGAGGTCGAGCCGGACCCAGTCCTTGAAGTCACGGACTTCGTTGCGTCCGCTGACCTGCCAGAGGCAGGTGAGGCCGGGCTTGACGCTCAGGCGGCGGCGATGGGCGAGGTCGTCGAAGCGTTTCACCTCGTCCACGGGCAAGGGCCGAGGACCAACAAGGCTCATTTCACCGCGCAGGACGTTGAGCATCTGCGGCCATTCGTCGAAGGAATACTTGCGGAGAAACCGCCCAATGCGCGTGACGCGCGGGTCGTTGGTGACCTTGAAGACTGGTCCGGACATTTCGTTCAGCGCGGCCAACTCGTGTTTACGTTGCTCGGCGTCGGTGACCATGGTTCGGAATTTGAGCATGGTGAACGGCTCGCCGTGGAGCCCGCAGCGTTGCTGGCGAAAGAGGACGGGGCCGGGCGAGCCACGCTTGATGAGCAGGGCAAAAAGCAGATACGCGGGCCAGAGAATGCCAAGGAACCCAAGCGCGCCGAGAACGTCCATGAGACGCTTGATGACACTCTGCCAGGAATGCTCGGGAGCGCTTTGAAAGACGAGCATGGGCCGGCCGTGAAAATGATCGAAGCTGGTGCGCGAGAGTTTGGTGTTGAAGAAATCCGCCATCAGCCAGGCCTCCACGCCCTCGACCTCGCAGGCATGAACGGCCTTCTCGATCTCGCCGAACTCGGTGTGCCGCGCGTTGATGATGACACCGCTGGCGGAATGCTCGTGCAACAGCGCGGTGAGCCGTTCGACGGAGTAGTCCTTGAGGTCCAGCTCGCGGATCAGCTCGATGCCCTCGTTGTCGAACTCAGCCAGCTTCTGGCGCAGGACGGCCGTATCCTGAGGCGTGCCGATGAGGACGAACTTGCGGCGGAATTGCGGACGGCGCAGGCGCCCGGCGTTGTAGGCACGGACGATTTCCTCGCTGAGGTAAACCAGAACGAAGCTAAACGCGCCGAAGAGTACGAACACGCCGCGGGCCAGTGATTCCTTGAAGAAGAACGTGACGAGAATCACCGCGATGGTGGTGGCAACGCTGCCACGGAACAGCTTCCATGCAATGTCCCGCCGGCGCGGCACCAGCGAACGGTTGTAGAAACCCTGAAGTTCGAGGATGACCGGGACGCCGGGAATCAAGGCAACATACAGCCGCGAAAACGTGGTGAACGGCTCAATGTAGCCATCGGAATCCCAGGCCGCACGGACCCAGTGCGCCAGCCAGAGGGCGACCGCGAACAAGGCGGTGTCCTTCAACTGGTAAAGCTGCGTCCGAAGCTGTCGGCGGTGGCTTAACATGTTCTCGTGTGAAGCACGGGTGGTTGTAGTTCCGGGAGGTTGCGCAACGCAATCACTTCCCCGGCACCGCCCCGGAATAAGGCGCGGCGGCCGGCCCGGCGGTGGTCTGGTATTCAGGCACGGAGGCGCTGATAAACTCCTTCAAGCGCCGGTAACCCTCCGCCTCGCTCTCGGGTCCGGGCGGTACCATGGTCATGCAAATGACGTAGGCCCACCGCGTCAGCACGCCGGTCTTCATAAGGTGTGCGGCCATCTGCCACATTCGCTGGCTGTGGTCGGCGGTGACCTCGGTGTCCGACACGAACCAATAGACGAAGATGCCAGTGGCGGTCTGAACCTCGCCGCCGGGAAACCGCTTCGTGGCGGTGAAGGTGATCTTCCGCACCGGCAGGTCGTAGGGCACGGGCCGGAGTACTCGGATGGTGTCGCCTTCCTCAGAGCGGATTTGAAAACCCTGGCCACTGATGCAGTAGCGTGGGTTGTGTATGCTCGTGCGGTCGGTACCCATCAAGACCACCATGTTGTCCAAATGAAAACCGTCGTGCGCGTTAGTGTAGCGCCGCTGGCCGTAAGTGGTGTCCTTGGGCAACCAGTCGCAAACGGTGGGCGAGAGCGGCAGTTCCACCGAGCGGTACGCCAGCACGTCCGGCGGAAGAAACACGCTGTTCGAGGCGAAGAGATAACGGTTGGTTTCCGTGGCCGCGTAAATCGGCTCGTTCGCCACCTTTACGCCCGGAGTGGACAGCCGCTGCGACGCCTTGCGGTCAATCAACGCCGCAGCCGCAGCTGCCATGAGCAACAGCCCCGCTCCCGCTGTTGCCCAGACGCCGCGCGGCAGCGCTATCCGGTTCAGGCCCACAAACGTCACCGCGGACACGATTACAGCGGGCGCCATGATTACGACTGGACCGGGGCCGCCAGGCAGACCGTAGGGGCGCTCGATGTGAAAAACCTCCTGCAACACGAAGTACACCGCCAATGACACGCCAACCGGCAACGCCACCTCCACGATGTCCACCTGCCGGTCCTCCTTTAGCCAGCGCCCGGCCAGCAGCACACCGACAAACGCGACGATGTAGGGCAACAGGCTCACGTATTCGTTCTCATGCACGAAGTGGCCGGCCTTGGCCGATCCCGCCTCCGAGGCGATGACGATCATGAGCAACCGCAGGACGTTTGAGATAATGGCCAGCGGAATGGCGAGCGCCACCACCGCCAACCGTTTCCACGTCCGCGTGAAGAACACGAACGCGTATCCCGCCGTCAGCGCGGCGATCGCGGTGAGGCTGCGGATGCCACTGCACGCCGCCGCCACGTCGTATTGGTACTTCCCGGCCGGGTCGAACAACATGGTGCCGTTCTGATGCACATTGATGCTGAGAAACCACTGGCAAACCTTTGCCGTGACCGTGGTGGCCATCAGGCGCAGCGGAAAGGTGAGCGTATCGGTCATCGAGGCCAGAGGCAGGCAGAACGCGAAGAGGAGCACCGGAAAAAACGTTCGGCGCATGAACACCGGCCCGCAGACCACGCCGGCCAACCCCCAAATGCCGACGTAAAACCCGACCACCGAGATTCGAGCCTGCTGCACCATGAACCCGATCAGGTGCAACCCGAGAGCGAGCGCGATCAGGATCAATGCCGGCCACCACGCGCGCTTCGGGGCTGCCGCCAGTTCAGCCCGCTTCCACCACAAAAGGCCCATCACCACATAGGGCACGATGTAACCGTGAAAATCATCCTGACGCATGTCGTACACGTACGACATCCAGCCGAACAAACTGGAGGTTCCGACGTAGCCCAGATTGGCGTTGCCAAGGAGGTAGAACAGCAGCGTCCAGGCAAGCAGCAAAGCCCCCAACACCGGCGCCTGTGGCACCGCCGCAAGGGTGGCGCGGGCATCGGCAATCCAGGTTCGTTTCGTATCCGGCTGCTGGGTTTCAGCGTCCATGTCCGGCCATTCTGAGCAGGAAACAACGCAAGTGTTCAAACTTTCTTCGCGGCGAAGCGATGCCGGGGGAATCTCACTGCCTTGCCGGTGGGGCTTTTCGCGCAAAGCGGGCAGAGTGGAGGGTGCGGGATCACCCGTTGCACCGCTGAACGCGGCGCTACTTGTCACAGCGCGACAAGTTCCACCACAAAGAAATGCGCGTTCGACAAGGAACTGAGATGCCCGCTGCAACGCTCAAAAAAACGCGGGCGGACCTTGCGGCCCGCCCGCGCGCAGCAAACCAGCCACCCAGCTGGTGTCAGCGGTCAACGAGCACCCGCAAAAAGTTCTGAGTAGAGGAGTTGTAGTTCAACAGCCGCGTCACCACGCCGTTGCTGAAAGACGGGGCGACATTAGTCACAGTGGTCCAGTTCGGGTTTTCAAGCGTCGGACTGGATTGCACGAGGTACCGGTAGCCCGGCTGTGCCGGGAACGAGAGCGTCATTTGAGTGGCCCCGGCCGCGGCGCCCACCGTCGGCGCATTGCTGGAGGCCGGCGGCGGCACAACCAGCACCCATGCCTCACGGCTGCGGACACCGCCGCCCACGTTGCTGACAGTCACGGAATAATAGCCGCGCTGGTTCACCTGAGCGTTGGCAAGAGTGTAGGAGGCAGCCGTGGCCCCGGCGATAATGTTGCTGTTGAAGCGCCATTGATAAACCTTGCCGTTGCCGGTCGCGGAGACGGCCAACGTCCCGTTGCTGCCCGATGGCACGATCATGTCCGACGGCTGCACCAGGATGGCGGGCGGGGTGACGCCGGTGACAGTGAGACGGGCAGGCGCGCTGGTAACGCTGCCTGCGGAATTCTGCGCTACAAAGGTGTAGTTGCCGTCATCCACGCCATCGACGGCGGGCAAATTCAACGTGGTGTTGGCGTTGGACAACAGCACGCCATCCTTATACCAGCGGTAGGTCACCGGTTCCGACGCGTCGGCGACGGCGGTAAAATTAACCGCCGTGTTGACGGCTGCGGTCCTGGCGACCGGATTGGTGAGCATGAAAGGCACGGTATTGGGCACGCTGTAAACGGCTAACACCGCCGCCCCCATGACGATATCGGAACTGGTGTTGGTGTTCTGATGCACCTCGACCGCCATCACATTGTCTCCCTGCACGGCGAAGCTGGCCGGGATGTTGGTGGAAACAAAGGTGCCTTCCGGTGCCGAGACCAGAGCGAACGTGTTGGCGTTGACGGGCCCAGCCGCCATCCGGACCCGTGCAATTTCCACGCCGTTAAGGTAGGTGATCGCGCCGTCGTCGATCACATTGGAGTAAATGATGCTGCTGAGGCGGGCTCGGTTGGTGATGTTGAAGTGGGCGCGGAAATAGAAGTTGGTAATGAACTTCCCGGCGACCGTGGTCGCAAGTGCCGTACCGATGTAAGGAAACACGCTCGCGTTCCCGGAATCCTCCTTAGCGAGAATGCCGTTGCCGGAGGGCCACGTTGAATCCACATAGTCCCACTCGCTCCATAGCGGGCCAAGGTATGTTCCGTTGGACTGGTAACGCCAAGGAGAGGACATGCTGATCAACGGGACGGTGACCGCGGTCGCGTTCGGCGAAATGCGAAGCCAACCGTTGCTGCTGGTGGTGACGCCAAGCGAGTTGCTGACCAGGACGGAGTACGCAGCCACGCTCGAGTTCTGAGCCAGGGCGATTGTGTAGCTGGCGTTGGTGGCGTTGGCGATGTTGGTGCCGTTCTTGCGCCATTGATACGTGAGCGGCTGCTGACCGTTGGCGAGATTCGAGAATGTGGCGCTGGCGCCGAGCGCGACGAAGCGATCCTCCGGTTGCACGAGCACCACCGGAGCAGTGTTGACGACGAGGTTGGTCGAGTTGGTCGTTACGCCGAAGGTCGTATCGGACACGCGCAGTGAATAGAGGCCGCCGTTGGTTCCCTGAACATTGGTGACAGTCAACGTGGCGTTGGTGGCCCCAAAGATCGCCGCGCCGTTCCGATACCAGCGGTAGAACAACGGTCCCGTTCCGCCGACCGACGGCGTGAAAGTCACGTTCACGCCAGCCGCCACCGGTGATGCCGGAGAAACGACGATGTTGGTGATGACCGGCGGCGCGGGTCCGGCGGCCACGATGAAGTTGTATGTGGCCGACACGCTGTTGCCGGACAAGTTGCTGTTTTCCCACGCACGCACGACGGATGAAAATGAACCTGCTGTCGTGGGCACGCCAGACATGGTCGTGGACGTTCCGGATCCGTTGTTGACATACACGCCGGGGCAAACCGGATTGGGCGTGCCGCCGTACGATGCCGGAACATGAACACCGCTGTAGCCGATGTTGAGGTTGGTCGGAACGCCCACGGTAAGGTTGTAGGTGTAGCCGCTGACCGGAGCCAGGAAGGTGGCGCCGGAGACGGCGTTGTAGCTGCCCAGCGTGGCGGCAAGGCCGGCGCCGAATTTGAGAATGATGGCCCAGGCCGGTGAGCCTGTGAGTTGCGCCGGCATCACCACGCGGGCCAGCGGCAGCACTTGGAGAACGGCCGCAAGAAGCAGGGAGAGGATTCTAACTGATTTCATGGTTGTTGTTTGGATTGGTTTCCATCGGGAGCAAGCCTGGCCTCACGCACGGCGGGGGCCTTTTCCGGGCGCAGCACGACGTAAGTCGGCAGGCCCAGCACCTGGAAATGATCAAGCACGCCCTTGGCCGGCGGCTCGTTGGGTTTCTCGGCCTCGTAGCGGACGACGATGAAGTCCTTGAGCCTGTCCTTTACGGATTGCTGGTTGAACACGGTTTCATCCATGGCTACGCAGTTCTTGCACCAACTCGCCGCGAAATCGATGAACACCGGCCGCCCTTGGGCACGCGCTTCGCGCAACGCCTCGATCAGGGCCGCATTTGAATCCACCGACACCGCGCCGGAGCCGTTCTTGGGGGCGCCCGCCACCGAAGTCGCGGCGGCCGAACTGCGGTGAATCCCCCACGCCGTATGTGCGTAATAACCTGCGAAAAGGAAGATCAACACGCCGAAGGCGTGCTTGACGCGAACCATCCATTTGCCCGGCTTGGGGAGAAACGACAGGCTGGCCCCCATGAAAGGCCACGGAAGCGCCATTCCCAAGCCGAGCAGGAATGGAAGGGCCAGGCCAAACACCGCGCCCTTTCCGTACAGGTTCGTAGCGAGCAGCAGCACGGAAATCACCACCGGCGCCACGCACGCACCAGCCAGCAAAGCCGCCACCGCGCCAAGCGTGAAGGCGACCAACCACTGGCTCTTCTTCCCGCGCGCCGCCCGAGATTCGCGCCGGCCCAGCCCGCGGTCAAATCGCGCAAAGTCAATGTGCAGCACATCGAACATCGCCAGCGCCATCACTACGAACACCGCCGCAATGCCTATGTTGAACCACATCGAGGAATTCAGCGCGCCGAACTTGGAACCCGTCAGCACCACGATCAAACCCAGCATCCCGTATGCGAGTGCCATGCCCGAGCCGTAGGCCGCGCCGTGCAGAAAACCGGCGCGCTTCGACTGTGCAGCGCGCCCGCCGTGGATGATGGCGAGATTGATTGGGATCAGTGGCAACACGCAGGGCGTGAGGTTCAGCCCCACGCCGCCGAGCAGGATCAACAGCATGGTGGCCGCGATTCCCACGCTTTTGAACCGCGCCAGCGGATCATCCGCGCCGCCGCCGGAGAGCGCCTTGTCGAGAAACGCGATGAATTTTCCCGCACCCATGTAGCCCGTCTCACGTGAGATCACCTTGAACGCTGCCGCCTCCACTGCCAAGGGGCTGTTGCCCGGTGTTTCGGGCGCGGTTGCGACCGGCGCGTCGGCTGAGGTCGCGCCAGACGTAGCAATGTGAAAGGCGCGTTTCTCGGGAAAATAGCAGGCCGAGTTGCTGCAACCCTGGAATTTCACCGTCAGGTTGGTCGGGACGAGCGGAAAGACCAATTCCGCCACGAACGAAGTGGCGAACATCTTCTTCTCGTGTCCGTCAGTTTTGTCGATGGCCACGATGGGAACGGGCAACCGCGCGCCAGCGATCGGATCGCCATCATCATTCAGGAACTTCAACCGCTCGGCGTACAGCACATGGTCGGGCGGAAGGAAAAACTTGAGGCGAACGGTCGTCCCGGTCGCACCTGATTCGACGGCCGGGGTGACAGTGAAGGGGCTGGGCGGACGTCCGGCCCGGGCGGCAAACGTGAACAGCCCACACAAAAGAAGCCCCGCCACCAACCCTGACAAACGGGCTTGGGACAGACCCGTCGGGGGACGCAGGAGGTTGGGGCGGGGAAAGCGCATGAAAGTCGAGGCGGCGAGTGAAATATGATCGTTCGTCCTAATTGCAGCCGCAGCCCCCGCCGCCGACACCACGACCGCCGGAGGCCGCCTCGCGGGAGAAAAACACGTGTTCGTCCATCATTTCGCCGAGCGGGTCGCGGTCGCCGCGCATGGTGTAATCCGCCAGGACGCCGCGCTGCCACGGCTTCACGTTCACGCAGCCGGTGAGCGAAGCCACCGCCAGAGCCAGAGCCAGCCAGAATGTGGGTTTGGTTTTCATGTCACTTCTTGAGCAGGGATTCGATTTCTTGTTCGTATTTCTTGCGCGTCTCGTCGCCACGATAGCCGCTGTGGGTGAACCGTACTTTTCCCTCGCGATCGAGGAAGAAGGAGGTGGGCATGGTGCCGATACCGGCCTTGTCCACGAGCTTCTGGCTGCCGTCGCGCACGACGGTAAAGGTGGCCGTGTGCTTCTTGAGGAACGCATCCATGTCGGCCTTGATTTCGTCCACGTTGATCGCGATGACCTCAAGACCCTGGGCACCGTATTTCTTCTGCAGGTCGTTCATGACCGGGAATGACTCCTTGCACGGCTCACACCACGAGGCCCAGAAGTCGATCATCACAACCTTGCCCTTCATTCCTTCCGGCAGTTTACCCTCGAGCTTGAATCCGCCGAGGTCCGGAAACGTGTCACCCACCTTGAGGCCGGCGGCACTGGAAACACACACCGCCGCCGCCCACAAAACCACGGTGAGGAGCCGGCCCATATTCTTAACTGGTCGCATACGCAAAAAATCCTTTGGAAAAATTCCGCGCGTTCTCGGTGATGATCGCGCCGTCGACTCCGGGGCATAGGCGGATGATTTCCATCCCTCCTTGCGGGCCGAGAATGAACGCCGCCGTCGAGAGAATGCCGGCGAATGTGCAGTGCGGCGCGATGATCGAGACGGCCAGGACGCCGTTGTTGACCGGGTAACCGGATCGCGGGTCAATGATGTGACCGTAGCGCCGCCCTTCGTGAACAAAGCGCCGGAGATAATCGCCCGAACTGGCAACCGCGTGGTTCTTGACCGCCACGCCGGTCCAGCAAGAGCCCGGCTTCTTTGGATCCTCCAACCCAATGTGCCACGCCGCCTTGTCCGGCGGTTGCCCATGAACGCGAATGTCGTTGCCGAAATCGACGAGCACGTTGTCGATGCCTCGCTCGCGCGCCATCGCCACGACGCGGTCAACCGCGTATTCCTTGCCTATGCCGCCGAGGTCCAGGCACATGCCCTCGACAGGGAGGAAGATCGCGCCCTGGCGTCGCTGGATGCGGTGCCAGCCGACCTTTTGCCGCGCCTGTTGGATTTGCGCCTCGGTCGGGATCACGGGGGGCCGCGCCTTCCAGTTCCACAACCGCATCAACGGCAGTGCCGTGGGATCAAAAACGCCGCGCGTGAAGAAGATCATCTCCTGACACAACGTCAGTAGCGCCTCGGTCTCAGGATCGATCTCGACCCAGTGTTGTCCGGCGGCGGCGTTGATACGGCTGACGAGGCTGTCGTCAATGAACCGCGAATAAGTTGCCTCGAACCACGCCACCCAGCGCAACACCTCGGATTGAAAATCGCGCGCCGGGGCGGGATTCAAGCTCCGGAAATGCACACGGCAGATCGTGCTCATCGCCTGAAAGGTGAGCTTATAAAAGCCGGCCACCGCTACGCATTCGGCGGATGCCTCGACCCGCTGACGCACGAGGCGCTGGGAATCTGGCGGGTTCAGAACCATATCCGCGCACCCAATGTGCAAATGTCCGCCTTCGGGTAGGCCGTGGGCGAGGTCCGTCCGTCCAGCCCGTACATTTCGTAGCGCTTGTAACCCAAATCGATCGTACACCAGTCGCACACGCGCGCCGCGAGGCTCACGCCGTAGGTGAACGTCTCCATTTCTGAAAGCCGGTAGTCCGCCGAGAAGTAATCCGGCGTCGTCGGCCCGGGCACTCCCTTCAACTTCGTCACGTAAAAATCCGCCGCGTTCTGCCGGTAATACCGGAAACTCGGCGACAGCACCACGCGCTTACCCCACGCGCCAAGGAAGGAAAACGTCTGGTACCACGCCAACCCGACCGTGTGCGCGGAAATGCCGTACGAATCCTGGAAGATGCGGTAGCTGGCTTCCGCGCTGCCCGCCAGCGGTGTCACATGCTGCGTCAACGACACATAGCCGATGTAGCGCTCGCGATTCTTGGGCCGCACTTCCGCCACAGAAGGCGGGACGATCGGACGTGGATCGCCCGGATCCTTGAAGATCGTGTAGCCGTCGAAATAAACCACTTTGTAAGGGTCGCTCAGGTATCCGTGTGACCGGCCGAAAGTGAAGTTCGCCGTCATCACCGTCTTGGGTCCAAGCAACTGATTCACGCCGACCATAAAGTCGTCGGTGTCCTTGCTCTTCCAATCACCGCGCCAGTCATGCGACTTGTCCCAGTTGTGCGCCCAGCCCAGGTTGACCGTCGTATTCTTCTCGTTGAAATCGACCGCGTAGTTGAGCGACAGGCCCCGCGAGATGTAATCGCTCTCCTCGCTGTAGGCGAAACCCGGCGTGATGCGATGCCGGTCGTAACTCATCCCAGCCTGAAGCCCGCCCGCATAGCGCGTGTCCTCCATGTCCACCACCGGAACGTCACGGCTCAAGCCCTTGAGCTGTTGGCCGGTGAAAATATTGATGACCTTGATTTCCGAAAGCGGTGGCGCGCCAGTGGGAGTGGCCCCGGAAATCGCGTCATAGACCATCTCGCCCTTGAGATCGAGCCATGGTGCCGGCTTGTAGCCGAACAGCGCTGAGTGAGTCTCGATTTCAATACGGCCGTTTTCCTCTTTGTACGACTCGAAGCGGTATTCCACATGGTCTTCCCCGCGAGCCTTGCTTAGTTGCATCAACTGAAGCCCGGCAACCAGGACAACCACGGCCGCCTGCCGGCGGAAATTCCCCCGCCAAACCCGCTCCGGAGCAGCAGCGCCGCCCCCCGTTCCCATTCGGTTCTTTGTGATCACGGGGCGGACCTTACCCCAAACCCCATAAAACTGCCGCATAAAGAACATTAAAAATCTCTTATTCTCCGACTGGAGACCGCACGTTTTCCGACGTGGCGCGTGGCGAATCAACCTGATGTGCCCGGCCTGCAAACCGTGTTTCTTCAACCAACGAAACCGCGAACACACCAAAGAACTCGAATCGCCGGGTGCCAATCTTGACGCACCCAGACCCGTCCTCTAGCTTGCGCCCGCCAGATTTGGCACGACGAACTATGCAAAATTTCCTGATTCCTCACGTCATCGAACAAACCGGCCGCGGCGAGCGCGGATACGATATTTACTCGCGGCTGCTGGTTGACCGCATCGTGTTTCTCGGCACTCCCATCGACGACATGGTGGCCAACGTCATCATCGCCCAGCTCCTCTTCCTTCAGATGAGCGACCCCAAGAAGGACATCCACCTCTACATCAATTCCCCCGGCGGCAGCGTCACCGCCGGCCTGGCGATCTACGACACCATGCAGTTCCTCACCTGCGACGTGAACACCTACTGCATCGGCCAGGCCGCCAGCATGGGCGCGGTGCTGCTCGCCGGCGGCACGAAGAAGAAGCGTTACGCCCTGCCCAACTCGAACATCATGATTCATCAGGTGCTCGGCGGCGCCGAAGGGCAGGCCACCGACGTCGAGATTCGCGTCAAATACATGCTCAAGCTCAAGCAGCGCCTCAACTCGATCCTCTCGAAACACTCCGGTCAGTCCGAGGAAGCGGTCGAGAAAGCCTGTGATCGCGACAACTTCATGTCCCCGGAGGAAGCCAAGGCTTTCGGCCTCGTCGATGAAGTCGTGGTCTCGCGCAAGGAGCTTTCCAACCTTCCCGACCGCACGTCCGTCGTCGCCTGACGCGCCGGCCGGCAAGGCACGGGAGATCGGCGCTCAAGGTCCCGGATGACGCTTGGCACCGGCGGCTTTTCCCCTGCCGCAAGAATTTGCCTGACCTGGACCGCATTGTTCGCTACGGTGCACGGCAATGGCTCGGCCAACCAACATCACCTTGTGCAGCTTCTGCGGGAAATCTCACGCGGAAGTGCGCAAGCTCATCCAGGGACCAGGTGTTTACATCTGCGACAACTGCGTAGTTCTCTGCAAGAGCGTCCTCGACAAGGAACTTGCCGCCGTCGAGGCCCGCCGGCCCGCGCTCGTCAATGCCGTACCCAAGCCAGTCGAGATCAAGAGCTACCTGGACAAGTATTGCATCGGCCAGGAACACGCGAAGAAAACCGTCGCTGTCGCCGTTCACAATCACTACAAGCGCATCCTTCACGAACCGTCCCAGCCCAAGGGAGCCGACGAACTCAAGAACCCCCGCGAGGGCGAGGTCGAGATCGAGAAGAGCAACATTCTGCTGATCGGCCACACCGGATCCGGAAAGACGCTCATGGCCCGCACGCTCGCCCGCATCCTCGACGTGCCTTTCGCCATCGCTGACGCCACCACCATCACCGAAGCCGGATACGTTGGTGAGGACGTGGAGAACATCATTCTGCGCCTCCTCCAGAACGCTGATTACGACGTGAAGCGCACCCAGCGCGGCATCATCTACATCGACGAGATCGACAAGATCGCCCGCAAGACCGAGAACGTCTCCATCACCCGCGACGTCTCCGGCGAGGGTGTCCAACCTGTCTCTTATACACA
>CAYQWK010000109.1:0-15641 GCA_964420805.1 uncultured Bifidobacteriaceae bacterium
TGTCGCGCCTTCGGAAAGCGGCGGAGGGCCGCCGCACTCCGGGACGCTGTCGCGACCGCCACGCGCAAGGTCAACGCGCCAGCATTCGGGACTGCGCCAACCCTCCGGCGCTTCGGCATTCCGTGAAACCACCCGCCCGGCGACCGGCCGCCCCGCCGCCACGGCGTTATCCGATGTCGCGAGGCGCGGCGCATGGCCAGCCTGTGTTTATAGCCGCAAGCACAGAACCAGGACATGGTGTGAATCCGTAGCCGCGCCTGTGAAGGCGCGGCCGTATTGGCCGCGACGGCGAATGGCCGCCGCTTCACAGCGTCGGCCACGGGAACGGTGAGAAGTGGAGGTTAGAGAAACAACCCCGCGATGGCGGCGTTGAGCAAGGTGGCCACGAAGCCGACGAACAACGCGCGCAATCCCAGCTTCGCCAGGTCGGAGCGCCGCTCCGGCGCCATCGCGCCGATGCCGCCCAGTTGGATGCCCACCGAGGCGAAGTTCGCAAATCCCGTCAGCGCGAATGCCGCGAGCAGATACGACCGGTCCGTCATGTAACCCGCCGTCGCCTTCCAGCCTTTCATGACCAGGTAGGCGTAGTGCTCGTTGATGGCCAGCTTCGCGCCGAGCAGGCTTCCCACCTTCGAGATGTCGGCATCCTCGACGCCCATGAGAAAAGCCGCCGGCGAGAACAGGACGCCGAAGATTTTTTGCAGCGAAAGCCCCTTGGCCACGAAACCGAGCAGCGCATCGAACATGGCCACGAAGGCGATGAACACGATCAGCATGGCCGCCACATTGAGCGCCAGCTTCAAGCCGTCCGTCGTTCCCGCCGCCACCGCGTCGATGCCGTTCACATGCGGCGACTTCTGGGAGTGGGTCTGCACCGTGCCGGAGGTGACGGGCTGGCCGCGTTCGGGCATGAAAAGTTTCGCCAGATAAAGGCTGCACGGGCACGCCATGATGCACGTCGTGAGCACCGCCACCGCGTCCGCTCCGTAGCTGATGTACACCACCATCATGCCGCCGGAGATGTGCGCGAAGCCGCTCGTCATCAGCGCGAACAACTCCGAGCGCGTCATGCGCGGCACGTAGGGCTTCACGATCAACGGCGCCTCCGTCTGCCCCATGAACACGTTGGCCGAGACCGACAGCGTCTCCGCGCCGCTCGTGCCCATCAACCGGACCATCACCACCGCCATCCCTCGCACGATCCGCTGCAAGATGCCGTAGTGGTAAAGCATGGTGAAAAACGCGGACACGAACAGGATCGGGGGCAGCGCCTTGAACGCGAAGATGAACAGGAATTCCTTGCCGGGGTTCAGCGCCAGGTCTCCCGGCCGGGCGAGGTTGCCGAAGACGAATTTCGCGCCCTCGTCGGAGAAGTCGATGAACTTGACCACCACTTCCTTCACGCCCGTGAACGCCTCCTTCACCAGCGGCACCTTCAGCACCAGCACCGCCAGAATCACTTGCAACAGAATGCCCCAGCCGATGGTCCGCCAGTTCACCGCCCGCAGGTTCGAGGAGAACATCGCCACCAGCCCGAAGAAACAGATGATCCCGGCGAAGGACTGCCCCTTCAGCCCGATCTGGTGGCGCAGGAAATACGCGCCAAACCCGATGACAAGTATGACCGCGCCGATGCCCAGCCGCCATGACCACGGCGTCGGCGGGTGGACGGCTTCCGGCGCAACCGGCGCTTGCGGTTCGGGCGCGGCGCTGGAGTCTGGAGTTGGAGTCGAGTCTCGCTGCATCCGGCGAGCGTAAGAACCACCGCCCCGGCGAGTCGAGCCGGGAGAAGTGTCTTTGGTCTGGACGACAAATCGCTCGGGCTGGACCGCGACGTGTGCTATGCCGTGAGCGATGAAATCCACGTCGCTGATCACCGCCTTGTGCCTCGTCGCGCTGGTGGCTCGACCGCTTCACGCGGGAACGAATGTCACCATTCACATGGCCGGCGACTCGACCATGTCCAACAAGCCGCTCCGGCCCGCCTTTCCCGAGCGCGGCTGGGGCCAGATGCTGCCGCTCTATTTCCTGAATACAGTGCGCATTGAGAACCACGCCGCCAACGGCCGCAGCACGAAGAGCTTCCAGACCGAGGGCCGCTGGCGGAAACTGATCGAGGACGTGCAGCCGGGCGATTTCGTCATCATCCAGTTCGCGCACAACGACGAAAAAACCAACAACGGTGCGCGCGTGACCGAGCCGTTCGGGAGCTTCAAGCAGAACCTCGAACGGTTCGTCCGCGAAGTGCGCGAGAAGCAGGGTGTTCCCATCCTCGCCACGCCAATCGCGCGCCGGCGGTTCGACGCCGGCGGGAAATTCTTCGATACGCACGGGGAATATCCCGAGGCCGTGCGCCGGGTGGCTGCCGAGCAGAAGGCGCCCTTGCTGGAGTTGCACACACGCACGGTGGAGCTTTTGCAGCAACTCGGGCCGGAGCTTTCGTTGAAACTCTTCTGCCACGCCGCGCCCGGCGAATATGCCAAGGCGCCGAAGGGCTTGAACGACGACACGCATCTCAGCCCGACTGGTGCCTCGCGCGTTTGCGACCTGGCGGTCGAGGAAATCGCGGCCAAGGTTCCGGAGCTTGCCGCGCACCTGCGCAAGTAGGCCTGCGGCGAATGAGTCCCGAGATCCGGTTGCGTCGCTGAACGCGGCGCCACTCGTCGCAGCGCGACGAGTTTCACCAACAACTTCGGAATGCGCCGTGGCAGAATGTGCCTCCCGGGCTGGCATTGGACCGGTCGCTCGTTAAGCCGCGCGCCGATGCACCGGTTGAAACCCTGTTTCCTTTTGCTCGCCCTCGCCCTCGCATGGGCCGGCCTGCATTCGCCAGTTCACGGACGCGATTATCGGTTCGACCGCCGGATGCCTCGTCCACAATGCCTGCCGCTCTCGCGAATTCTTCTCAATTCAACCCGCGATGAAATTGCAGGCTTAAGAAATCTCCTTCATCTGCCGCCAAACCTCCGGATGAACCGGCAGAAAGACGCGATGACGCTTGCGCGCGCCCGCGGGGGCACAAACCCGCAGGCGCGAGAGGTCGTTCTCTCAAGACGGCGATCTGTCGGACCGGCAGGAGACAACGCATGAAAACACCAGATTCATTTACACGGATGATGCACCAGATCAGCGCCGAGGCGGACGCCGAGCACCGCGCGGAAATCGAGGCGGGATTGCGCAAGGTGCGCATGGAGAAGATTCGCCGCGTTTCCCTGCTGCTCGTGCTGCTCGGCCTTGCGGTGACCGCTTATCTAAACCGCTCCGTAATCGACCACCAATGGCAGGTGGTGCTCACCAAGACCGGCATCAACCAGAGCAACGAGATCGCCATGAAGTTCGGCGCCAATCTGAAGGAGATTCAGACGACCGCGGCCAAACGCGACTCGATTCTTGGCGACCTTACCGGGAAATAGAAGATACCCGGCTTGCCTGTGGTGCGAATGGCCCGGGGAATCACCCGACCCTTGCCATGTTTCAAGAAGCTCCCGGCGGCTGTCCGTGACCGGAATGCCGGTGACCATGCCGGGCGCGGCGATGCTGTCGGATGATCTCAGTGGCCGCCTTGATGGACTTTTGAGGTTTCGCCATGCGCACCCAGAACCACAGGAATTTTCGCTGCGGTGTGTAAGTCTGCCGGACTTCGCGCACTCGATAATGGGCTGACATGGGTGACGGATGCCATTGAGCGGAGCAACCAAGCCGGCGTCAACTGCCGAAGCGACTCAGTCGTTCTTCCCGAACAGTTCCAGTTGCGGCCCCGCCAGAAGCCGGAACGCTGCGGCGGACAATTCCACCTCCCGTCGCGGCAACCCCGCCCGCCGGCAGGCCACATGGAACATCCGCCGCATCTGCTCCGCCCAGATCCCCTGCCCCCGCATCCTCACGTTGAACCGCGGATCATTGAGCCTGCCGCCGCGCAAGTCGCGGACCCGACCCAGCACCTTCTCCTTACGATCGGGAAAGTGCCGCTCCAGCCAGGCCTCGAACAGCGGCCCGACGCCAAACGGGAGGCGCAACGGAACGAATGACGCCGACAGCGCGCCCGCGTCAGCCGCCGCCGCGATGAGGTTCGGCATTTCATGGTCCGTCAAACCCGGGATGACTGGCGCGACAAACACGCCCACCGGCACGCCGGCGCGGCTCAATTCGGCAATCGCCGCCAGCCGGTGCGCCGGGAGCGATGCGCGCGGTTCGAGCCGCGCCGCAAGCTCCGCATCGAGCGTCGTCACCGAAACGTGGACCAGCGCGGCATTGAAACGCGCCAGTTCCACCAACAGGTCGATGTCCCGCGTGACGAGATGGTTCTTGGTGACGATGGCGGCGGGATTCCTGAACGCGGCCAGCACTTCGAGGCAGCGGCGCGTGAGCCGGAGCCGGCGCTCGACGGGCTGGTAGCAATCCGTGACGCCGCTCATGGCGATGACCTGTGGCTTCCACTTCGGCGACGCCAACTCGCGCCGCAGCAACTCGGGACCGTCCTCCTTCACCATGATTTTCGATTCGAAGTCGAGTCCCGCCGAGAAGCCCAGATACTCGTGCGTCGGCCGGGCGTAGCAATAAACGCAGCCGTGTTCGCAGCCGCGGTATGGATTGATGCTGGCGTTGAAGCCAACGTCAGGGCTGTCGTTGTAAGTGATGAACGACTGCGTGGCGTCACGGAAGAACTCAGTGCGAAGGGACTGTTTCGGTTCGACGAACTCGGGGTCCGGTTCGAGGTGAATCTTCTCGAAGCGGTTGGCGGGATTGTCCGCCGCGCCGCGGCCTTTGATCAGGGGGAAAGGCGGATCACCGCTCACGCCTTCTTGGGGCGGTAGCGCGCCATGAAGCCCGGGCCCGCGCCTGCCAGGTCCGCCCGTCGTTGCGCCGCCAGCAGACTTCCATAAGCGCATACGTCATGCGCCAGCATGTCCAGCCGCGCCTTGAAGGCCTCGCCCGCCGCCGCGCCGTCCTTGATGTCCTCGCGTTCGGAGAATGACACGCCGTAGGGAAGCGACCATGCGTAACACTGCCGTGCCACGGTGCGGAGCTGGTCGTGGACGGTCAGCCCCTTCTCATGTGAGGCCACGATGCCGGCAAACAACTTGCCCGCGAACTCCTTCCAGAAGTGATCGAGGAAATTCTTCGTCGTGCCGCTCATGCTCCCGTGATAATCCGGCGTGCCGATGATCAGCACGTCCGCCGCCTCCACGCGCGGCTTGAGCGCGGCAAACGCGGCGCTCGCGTAGGTCGAGTCAGGATTGAACAACGGGAGCGGGTCCGCGGAAAAATCCGCCACATCCGCGTGGCAGCCCAAGGCCCGCAAGCTCGCGGCCACCTCCAGGATCACCAGCCGGGTCACCGAGTTCTGGTTCAGGCTGCCGACCACGAGCAGCACGTTCAGGGGCGTGTCTTTCATACGCCAGCGGGAGCGAGGCCGAGGTTTCGCACCACCTCGACGGTCGAGCGCACCTTGTTCAGGGCGTAGAAATGCAATCCCTCAACACCTTCGCGCAGCAGTTCCTGGCATTGCTTCGTGGCGTACTCGATTCCGTAGGCCACCACCGCATCGTCGTTCTCGCCCAGTTGCTCCAACCGCGCCAGCATCGGCTCGGGAATGGAAGCACCGCAAAGCGTGGTGAACTTCTTGATCTGTGACGCGGAAAGAATCGGCAACATGCCGGGGAAGATCGGGACATTTACCCCAAGCTTCGTGACGTAATCGCGGAAGCGAAGAAAGTCGGCGTTGTCGAAAAACAACTGCGTGATCACGAAATCCGCGCCCGCATCGACCTTCAATTTCAGCCGCTGCCAGTCCACCTCGCGCCCCTCCTTGCAGGCAATGTGCCCTTCGGGAAACGCCGCTGTTCCAATCGAGAATCCGCCCACCTCGCGAATGAACGCCACCAACTCGCACGAGAACTCGAACCCGCCCGGCGTCTTTTGAAATTCCCCCGTGCCTCCCGGCGGATCACCGCGCAGCGCGAGAATGTTTTTGATCCCGCGCGCCTTTGCATCCAGCAGCACCTCGCGCAACTGCTCCTTCGTCGAGTTCACACACGTCAGGTGCGACATCGCCGTGAGGTTGTGCTCGCGCTGGATGCGCTCGACGATCATCAGCGTCTTGTCCCGCGTGCTGCCGCCGGCGCCGTAGGTTACTGAGCAAAAATCCGGCCTCAATCGCATGAGGGCGGGCAGGGTCTTCTCCAGGAGGTTGCGCTCGCCCTCGTCGGTCTTTGGCGGAAAGAACTCGAAGGACACCACCGGCGCCCGGCCGCGTTTGGCCGCGTAAATATCACGAATGAACTGCATGCAAGCCGCCATTGTGGTTGTCATGCACGACCAGCGCAAGTTTTCGCATGCCGCCTTTCCGCGCGCGCCGGGACTTTGCAAGCCCTCTGCCATCCGCGCTTTCACCCGATGCCGCACGCCGAAAGTTTGACTCCGCCTCCATGCATTCCTACGTTCGGCCTCATGATTATCGCGCCTTCGCTGCTCGCCGCGAACTTCGGACGTTTTGCCTCCGAAGCGCAGCGTGCCGAGCGCGCCCGCGCCGATTGGCTCCATCTCGACATCATGGACGGCCATTTTGTCCCCAACATCTCCTTCGGCCCCGAGGTCGTCCGCACGCTGCGCCCGCAGGCCCGGCGGTTGGAGTTTGACGTTCATCTCATGTGCAGCCGGCCGGAAATCCTCCTCGAACCGTTCGCCAAGGCGGGCGCGGACCGCATCACCGTCCATGTCGAACTGGGAGACGCGGTCGGGCCGCTGCTGTGGAAGATCAAATCCCTCGGCAAGAAAGTCGGCTTGGCCGTGAACCCGCCGACGCAGGTCAGTCTCCTCGAACCGTTCCTCAAACAGGTGGATCTGGTCCTCATCATGACCGTGAACCCCGGATTCGGCGGACAGCCGTTCATTTACGAAAGCGTCCCGAAAATCCAGCAGGCGGCGGAATGGCGGCGCGCGCTCGGCTTGAATTACCGCATTGAAGTTGATGGTGGCATCAACTTCCAGACAGCCGTCGAATGCGCGAAGGCAGGGGCGGACACTTTCGTGGCGGGCACCGCGCTGTTCGGCCGGCCCGATCTCAAGGCGGCTGTGGCAAAGATGCGGCGATTGACCAGCCAGGCCGCCGGAGCGAAACCGGAATTCAAGTTCGAGCCAGGACCTCTGGTTCCAATGGCGGGCTGACAGGGAAGATTTCCACTTCGTCCCTCTTCCCGCGCTTCAACCCGCGGAATCAGTCACAAGGTGCGAAACCGGAAGAACCGCTTCGGCACGCCTGGCGCCGTGTTGCTCACCACCTTCACCGTGCCGTCGCCATCGACATCCGGCAGCGGCTGCCAGTTGGGCGCAGCAAGGTCGTCCGCGTATTCAACCACGTAAGTCCGGCCGGCCAGCGTGGCGATGGAGAAGCTGAAGGTGTCCCCCACCCTGTTCGGGGCCACGAGCCGGAACTGGTCGATGGGCGCATAAACAACCTCGACCACGCGCGTCGCTGAATTGGTGCCGCCGCCCAGCGCGTCCGCGCGAATGGTGCAAAGACCCGCCACCAGATTGCTCCACGCGAAGTTCCAACGTCGCGCGCTGCCCAGGAAATTCGTGTCGAGCGTGGCCGCGCCACCGGCAAACAAGTTCGTGCTGAAGCTCACCAGCACGTTCGTCTTCGTGGCCGCCGTCTCGATGGTGACAACCGACGTGTTCACCAAAGGCACGCCATTCTGCGACGGAAGAACAATCTGGTAGGGCGAGCGCCCCTGCGAATCAGCCGCCGGCGGCTCGACAATGGAAACACTCGCACCAGTGATGTTCACATTCACAAACCGCGCCGCCTGAAGCGCGAGGCCGTCGCCGTTGAAGCTCACTTCGATCAGATGCTGGCCGGGAATGATGTTCCGCCAGAGATAGCGCAGCTCGTTCTTCTGGTCGCCGGGCGTCTGATCCTGGAAGTAGTAGAGCGCGCCATTCGTGGCGTCGAAACGCGGCTGGATCGAGTCGTCGATCTGGATCACGAAGTTCGTCACGTTGGCAGTGAGCACGTCGCTGAACCGGAAGACCAGCCCGTAGGTGTCGTTCGGGTTGAGGTTCAACGTCTGGCCGTCCGTGCTCGGGAACGAAACTTCCAGGGTCTGCGCAGGCGCGAGCGTGGGCACGGTGCGCGTGAGCAACGTCACGCGATTGGTCAGCACCGTACTCGTCGTTTCCTTGAGGCGGACCGTGATGGTGGCGTTGCTGCTGGATGGCACGGCGTAATAATTGAAGCGGAATTCCTGTGGGAAGTTTGGATACTGCGCGGTCAATGAACCACCGGGCGACACCGCCGTGGCCACGGCCCAGGCGTTCGAGCCGTTGCCGTTGGTCAAGCCCGTGACCGCGTCGTCGTTCGCCGGGTTGCTGTCGATGATGTTGTATTCCAACGCAGTCACCGTCGAATCCGCGCGAATCACCACGCCGTATTGCTGGCTGCGCAAGGTGTCCGCCGCGCCCGGAAACGCGATCACACCCGACGGCGGTGCTGCGTCGTAATAAAAGGTCTGCGCGTAGGTGTTGAAGACGCTCGACTTGCCGGAGCGCGGCAGGAAGGCGCGGGCACGGACAATGTGGAATCCCTCCTCCAGGCCCGTGCGAGTCCAGTTGGTGTTGCGGTCGTTGTGCAGCCAGACCTTCGCGGAGGTCGGATCGAAATTGGTGATGGCGTATTGGGCTACGCCCCAGCGCTTGTCGTCGTTTGCGTCGGAGATCGAACTGATGCCGTCATCGAAGAAGGCAATCTTGTACTTCACCACTGTGTTGCTCGGGAAGCCGGGCATCGTCGCCTTCCACCAGTCCACGACTCCATCGACCTGACTCTCCGTATGGCTCCAGCCCATGTTGATGACCTGCGTGGTGCCGCGGCCTGTGCCAAACGCGCCCTCGGGATTGCTTCCGTCGGTCGTGTAGTAGATTCGCCCATTGTCGATGTCGAACTGGTAACCGACCTTTGCCCAAATCTCGCAGCCAATCCCCCCGTTTGGAATCACCGGCACGCGCTGGAAGGATGGAGCAGTGCCGCTGCCGGTGACCGGCTTGATCGGATCATGCAAGACCCAGTCGGCGGTCTGCGTATTCACATTTGCACCGCCGCCGGAACCGGTGACTGGCCCGGGGTTGGTCACGTTCACGGTGTAGCGATAGGTCTCCGCGCCGAGCGAAACGACCGTGTTGTTTGCAATGTTCGTCGCGGCAAACTTCTCCGGGCCGCGCCGGTATTGGAACTGCGCTTGTTCATAGCCGAGGAAGACGTCCGTAACCGCCCCGGGCCGGTTGTCGCGCTTGTCCGTGTTCGTCGAGCCGAGGCCCATGTGGCTGTTCAAATCCATGCCGCCATCGAGCTTCACCAGCACGTTCTCCGTCGAAGCGTCGGGCCGCACGACGATGTTGAACTGCGCGTTGGTGACGATGGGAATGTCGATGGTGTACTTGCGCGCACCGCTGTTGGCGCCGCGCACTACGTTGCCAAACTGGTCGATACTGCCCCGCATCTTGTACGGATAAAGCGGATTGAACCCGCTGTCCCCATCGCGCCCGTCGGTTCGCGTGACGCTCATGCGCGGAACCTCGACGTTGTTGTGGCGGAAGGTGATGACATCGCGCTGGCTGGATTTGCCGGGCTGCGGACCTTCGTAGGCGTAGGCCACGTAACCGCCGCTGGGAATCTTGAACTCGATGGCGCCACCACCGGAGGCGAGACTTTGCGAGCCGACATACACCTTGCGGTTCACGGGATTGGCGTCGTTCTTCGAGCTTTCCGCGTCGCTCTTCACATTCGTGGCCAGGCGCACAAGCAGCTTCGTGCAGGCGCGTTCCTTGCCCGGCGAATCGCACATCTGCACCAGCACCGAGCCGGGCGGGAACCCGACCACCAACCCCTGCCCTCGCGAATTCACCACTGGATAACACGTCCCCGCCATTCCGGCGTCGCTCTGCGTCACGCCGTCGTCGAAGCTGATGTCGCCGGGATTGCCGAAGTTGTCGTTCATGGCGAACAACGCCACCGTCTGATCCGCCGCGCTGCCGCCCTCGCGATAGTCATAGCGCTCGAAGGCCACCACGTCGCCGTCACCCCAACGCCCGCGCGTGCCGCCACGCGCCAGTTGCCCGTGCAACCATGCCAGGTCCGGCATCTTGTTATCGCCGAACTGTCCAAGATACGCCGCGTAGGCGATGCGCGGGAAAGGATCGCTGTTCCCGCTGGCGCTCTCCTGGTTGTAGCCATCGCTGTAAATCAGCGGGATGCCTTCGCGGAAATAGTAATAGGCATTCTGAAGCTCGCGATGGTTGGCGTAGCCGTTGTCGTGGCTCTGCGCGTGCATGACACGATTCGCGGCGCTGAAACCGCCCCCATCGCGCGTCTCGTAACCAGCCAGCGTCGAGCCGGGATTGCCCAGAATGTTGTTCAGGTTGTTGCGCAGCGGGTTGTCGAGCAGGCGCATTCCGCGCCCGAGATAATCCCCGTAGCTCGGCGGTTCGCCGAGATGCTCGCCAAACAGCAGCGCGTCGTTGCGGGTCACCTCACTGTCAAAGCAACTGTTCCGATTGTCGTCGCCCTCGACATAACCATTCCCGGTCGCGTTGTTCCCGTAACCATGAACCCAGTCGAACATCGTCTGGATGGCGCCGCAGTACCCATTCGCCGTTGCACTGCCGTAATCGCCGAAGAAATACCCGGGCACATGCTTCACCGCGTCCAGACGAAAGCCGTCGCACTTCGTCTCGCTGAGAATGTAGAGCGCGGACCGGATCACATACGCGCCGGTGTTCTCGGCAATGGGATCACCGTTCGTGCCGTTGAACGGCCGGATGCCCCCGGCAATCACCGGCAGGTTCGTGTCCATGTAATACTCGCGATTATTCGGATGGCGGATGAAGACGGGGTTCGGCGCCTGATCCTTGTAATTGCTCCCGAAGTTGATGTTCGGCGACTCCATGGCGATGTCGATGAGTCCGCCCAGCGGGTTGTTTTGAATCTCGAACGTGTCGCTCCAGTTCCCGATGTTGCCCCAGTTCCGATAATAACCGCCGGCGATTTGCTGGAGATGGAAATCACCGGGCAGCATTCCCGGATAAATGTTCGTGGGCGCGAACGCGTTGTAGCCGGGAATGTCGAACGCGCGGTGATTCATCACGTTGTCGAAATACACGCGGATGCCGAACCGGTGCGCCATCTCCACCGCGCGCAACAACTGCGCCTTCGTCCCGTAACGCGTGCGCACCGTGCCGCGCTGATCCTTGTCCCCGAGGTCAAACGGATCCCACAAATCGTAACCCACCGAGTAACCGCTGCCGCCCTTGCTCGGCGGCGGCAGCCAGAGGGCCGTGTAACCCGCCTCGGCGATCTCCGGCATCTTGGCGATCAACTCGTCCCAGTTGACATTGAACAACTGAAGCATGGCCTCCGCGCGCGCGGCAACCGGAGCGAACAGCAAGGCAATCGCGACCAGCGTGGCATGGCCCCAAGGGAAAGGTCGGCGGAATAGACGCTTCATGGATGACGCGAACCTGACACGACCGGACAATGCGCTCAAGCGCGGGTTGAACCGAATTGTGCAGCCAATGTCAACCAGATGAAATCAACCAAATGGAAGCTGAAATGGCGCTCGGACAACCCGCGCAAACCAGGCGCGCGGGAGATCCCCCGGCAACCTTCAGCGGCGTCCACCCCAAGGATCATCACTCGCATTATGTGGACGCCATTGCTGACCAATATACGGCATTTCTTTTTGCCAAAGCCCCCGTTTCCGTGGCAAAGCCTGCCCGTCACCGACTCGTCCATCATGAATTCCGGTCTCATCGCCATCCTGCTCGCCGTGGCCGTCTCCGTCGCTCACGCCGCCCGGCCAAATTTCCTCATCATCCTCGCCGACGACATGGGCTTCTCAGACGCCGGCTGCTACGGCGGGGAAATCCCCACGCCGCAACTCGATTCACTCGCCGCTGGCGGCCTGCGATTCACGCAGTTCTACAACACCGCCCGGTGCTGGCCTACCCGCGCCGCATTGATGACCGGCTACTATCCGCAACAGATCCGCATGGACCCGCCGCGCGGCCGGCTCCCGCAATGGACCCGCACCGTCCCGCAATATCTCAAACCACAGGGTTACCGCTGCTATCAATCCGGCAAATGGCACGTCCAAGGCGCGCCCAAAGTCGTCGCCGACGCCGGCTTCGACCACTCCTACGTGCTCGAAGACCACGACCGGAACTTCTATCCGCGGCGCATCACCGAGGACGACAAACCGCTGCCGGCCGTTTCCACAAATGCCGGTTACTACACCACGACGGCCTTTGCCGATCACGCAATCCGGTGCCTCCAAGAGCACGCTGAAAAATTTCCCGGCCAACCGTTCTTCAGTTACCTCGCGTTCACCGTTCCTCATTTTCCGTTGCAAGCGCCGCCCGAGGATGTCGCCCGCCACCGCGACCGTTACCTCGCGGGCTGGGACGCCATCCGCGAGCAACGCTGGAAGCGCCAGCGGGAAATGGGCCTCATCAACTGCGCCCTTTCCGACCGCGACCTTACCGGTGTCCCGCACTGGAACCTCACCGAGCAGCAACTCAAATCCCAGATTGATCCCGGCGAAGTCGCCCGGGCCGTCGCTTGGGACACGCTCAACGCCGCGGAGCGCCGCTATCAAGCCACCAAAATGGCCATCCACGCCGCCATGATCGACCGAATGGACCGCGAGATCGGCCGCGTCGTCGCGCACCTCAAAAGCATGGGCGCGTACGAAAACACGATCATTCTATTCGGCTCAGACAACGGCGCCAGCGGCGAGCAAATCAACCGCGGCGACAAGCATGATCCCGCCGCACCGCTTGGTTCCGGCGGCTCATATCTCTGCCTCGGACCGGGCTGGTCCACCGCGGCGAACACGCCCTTGCGACTGCACAAATCCTGGGTTCATGAGGGTGGCATCTCCACGCCGCTCATTGTTCATTGGCCCGCCGGAATCAAAGAACGCGGCGGACTCCGTCACGATCCGGGCCACATCGTCGACATTCTTCCAACAATTCTTGAACTGGCCGGCACCAATCCCGGCAGTTCATGGAACAACCAGAACCCGCCCCCCCTGCCCGGCCGCAGCCTCGTCCCCGCGTTCGCGAAAGACGGCGCCACCACGCGGGATTTCCTCTACTTCCACCACGACGCCAATCGCGCCCTGCGTGTCGGCGACTGGAAACTGGTCTCCCGCCGGCCGGACACAAACATTTGGGAACTCTACAACCTCGCGACTGACCGCTGCGAAAAAGTGAACCTCTCCACGCAAGAACCCAGCCGCGTGCAAACCATGGCCGCCCGATGGACCGCCATCGAAAAGGAATTTCGCGCCAACGCCGGGCCGGGCTTCCCCTCGACCACAAACGGCAACCTGTTCTTTGCCATGGACACCGGCACCCGCGGCGGACCGCAAGCCGTCGCGCCCTTGCTCAAGGAACTCGGTTTCCACGGCCTGGGCGGCAGCCCCGGCAACGCCGCCAACATGGCCCGCGCCCTCGAACAGCGCGGTCTCCAGCTCTTCAACGTCTATCTCACCCTGGCTCTCGACGATGCTACCCCTGCCCTTACTGATTCCATTCGCAAGACCATAGACGACCTCGAAGGTCACGAGTCGGCCCTCTGGATTGCCATCAGCAAAGTGACCAAAGATGGCAAAGCGTTCCCGCTCTCTTCGACCAACGGCGACTCCCTCGCGCTGGACCGGCTCCGCGAAATCTCCGACTACGCGCAACCCCGCGGCGTACGCATTGCGCTCTACCCGCACACCGGCTTCTGGCTCGAACGCGCCTCCGACGCCGCGCGTCTGGCCAAGGCGTCGCTACGCCCGAATATCGGCGCGACGTTCAACCTGTGCCATTTCCTGAAAGTGGAAGGCGACATCGATCCGGCCCCCGCCCTGCGCGGGGCCATGCCGAAGCTTTTCTTCGTCACCATCAACGGTGCCAATGGTGGCGACACGCGCCAACTCGGCTGGAAGGAACTGATCCAACCGCTCGGCGCCGGCACCTACGACGTAGCGGGCTTTTTGCAGAAGGTCCGTGCCGCCGGGTTCCGCGGACCGATCGGGCTTCAGCACTTCGGAATCGCCGGTGATCCACGCGAGAACCTCCAGCGCTCGCTCCAGGCCTGGCGCGAGATGAACAAGAAGGCCGAAACAGCGCGCCCCTGAGACCGGCCGAGTCAACTTTCCCGACCGCCGGCGGCAATTCTCGTTGACCGGCAAACATCTCTCCGTAGCTTCGCCGCGTGCCGCACGCATACGAACCATCGGCCTGGATGATTCTTCCCTTCGGCCTTCTCCTGGCGCTGATCGCGCTGGGACCCGTCGCCTTTGCGGGTTGGTGGGGCAGGCACTATCCGAAAGTCTCATTCGCCCTCGCGGCCGTGACCCTCTCCTATTATCTGTTCGCGCTTCCGGCTGCCGCCCGCGTCACGGTCGGGCACACGGCGGTGGAATATGTGAGCTTCATCCTGCTTATTGGATCGCTCTTCGTCGTGTCGGGCGGCATCCACATCAACGTGAAGGGCGAGGCCACCCCGCTGGCGAACGCGGTCTTCCTGCTCATCGGCGCGGTTCTGGCCAACGTCCTCGGCACCACCGGCGCCTCCATGCTGCTCATTCGCCCGTGGCTGCGAATGAACAAATACCGCGTCACGGCACACCACGTCGTGTTCTTCATACTCATCGTGTCCAACGTGGGAGGGTGCCTGACACCAATCGGTGATCCGCCGCTCTTTCTGGGTTACCTCAAGGGCATCCCGTTCTGGTGGGTGGGCGAACATTGCCTGCCCATGTGGCTCGTCGGATTGTCGTTCCTGCTCGTTGTCTTCTTCGCCGTGGATTACCGAAACTACCTGCGCGCGCCCAGGCGCGTGCGCGAGACGCTCGCGGAACCAAGCGATTCCTGGCGCTTCGAAGGCCTGCACAACATCGCGTTCCTCGGCCTGATCCTTGGCGCGGTGTTCATACAGGACCCGCCCTTCCTGCGCGAAGCGTTGATGCTGGTGGCTGCGCTCGGCTCGTGGTTCACCACCAAGAAACACGTCCACGAGGCGAACCACTTCAATTTTCATCCGATCCAGGAGGTGGCCATTCTCTTTGTCGGCATCTTCGCCACGATGATGCCCGCGCTCGACTACCTCCAGCAGCATTCCGGTGCGCTGGGCAAGGCCGGCCCGGGCTTTTTCTACTGGGGCAGCGGTGTCCTCTCCAGCATCCTCGACAACGCGCCCACCTACCTCAGTTTTCTCAAGGCGATCTTCGGCGCGTTCATCGACGATGCCACCATCTCCCAAGTGCGTGCCTTGATCGCGAACCACGGTGCAGACGTGAGCAACGCCTCCGAGGGCGTCCGTAACACCTACCTCGCGTTGCAGAAATATTTCAGCGCGCCGCTGGCCGCCGGGAAAATCGATCTCGAGCAAATCGAAATCGCGTTCCTGCTCGGGAATGAACGGTTCAACCACTACATCGTCGCAATCAGCGTCGGCGCGGTGTTCTTCGGCGCAAACACCTACATCGGCAATGGCCCGAACTTTATGGTCAAAGCCATCGCCGACCACCAGAAAGTCCACACGCCCGGCTTCATCGGTTATGTGGTTAAATTCGCCCTGCCCATCATGGGCC
>CAYQWK010000110.1:0-1150 GCA_964420805.1 uncultured Bifidobacteriaceae bacterium
GCACGGCGAACATGTGTTCCTTGCCGCCGGATGGGAACACCTCCATGCACCAATAGGACCACTTCGGATCTTCTAGCCCGTTGTCCACATTGCGCGGCTTGACGTTGTCGCCGCCCCAGACATCAGAGCGCAGGCCGTTCTCGACGGGCATCGGCAGGATGCGCTCAATGAACGCACCGCCGCGCACCATGCCGGGCGGAACCTTGTAGTCGGTGGGCGCGTGTTCCCATGAAGTGAGTTCTTCCGCAGCCAGCGCCAAACCGGCGCCAGCCAGAGTCAGAAACAGGACAAGCATTCGGCTATTCATAGTGTCACAATGCCAGACATCGTTTCACGGCATCGAGAACCGGGTTCATTCCGGCAACAGCGTCCATCGCCCGCCGTCGGGAGAGTTGAGCAAGCCGAACGTTGTCTTTCCGGCCGCACTCTGGCCCATGAGGATCATCAGCCATTGGTCCGGTTCGCGCCACACGAAGGGCGCGCCGTGTTTGCGGGCCATCCATTTCTGGCGGGGCAGTTCGATGGGGCCGCCCAGTTTCCAGGTGAGCAAATCCGTGGAACTGGCGAGCGCAAGGTGTTGGTTCGCCAATCCCTCGCTGTAAATCATCGTCCAGTGATCGCCCGTACGGAAGATCATCACGTTTTCGACGCCATCCGGAGCGCGTTCCGACACGCCGAGCAAGGGCGCGTTGGTGGATAGGATCTCCCATTGTTCGAGTTTAGAGTCGCGCGTGCGAGCGTGGCCGAGGAGGTTGGCGCGGACGGTCTTGCCGGCGGCGTTTGTGACATTCGCACTGCCAACAAACCAGCAGTGCAGCGTATCGCCGTCCACCACCAGCGTGGGATCAATCACCCGGCGAAGCGTGTTCCAGGGCAAGAACCGCGCCTCGGTGAGAAAAGGCTTGGGCGGCGACCATGCTTGCAAGTCTGTCGATTCGCTAAAGCAAAGCTGTGTAGGCACAGCCGGATAGGTCTGATACGGCAAAATGAAGCGCCCGTTCCACTTCACCACGTCGCCTGGCGAGGCGTGGCCTCTGGGCGAAACGTCGCGGTTGTTCACGAAGCGAACGAAGTCCCTGGTGAACACCGTGGCAATACTCCAACTCGCGGGCGAGGCCCAATTCGTGCCGGCCAGCCGTGAGTAAAACAG
>CAYQWK010000110.1:1160-1526 GCA_964420805.1 uncultured Bifidobacteriaceae bacterium
TTTCAGGACCGATGGATCACGCAGGTTGTCGGCGGAAGTCCACACGGGATTCCGTAACCGCGCCAAGTTGAGCGAATGATCGCCAGGCCCGGCCGCCGCGTGAATGGGCAGCGCGCCGGGTTTGCCCGTTGTTTCCGCCGCCAGCCTGAGCGGTATCTGAATGTTGAAACTGCCATCGCGGCCTTTGGCATCGGCAGCGGCGCAGAAGAGCGCAATGGGTTGGCCATTCTCAAACAACAACTGCGGCCGTTCGAGCGCATCGAGCTTCTGTTTGCGGCCGTCGGCCCAGGTGACTTCCGGCGTGGCGACGAGCGGATGCTTGGACAGGCTCCAGTTGAGGCCGTCCGATGATTCCCAGAGCGCCAG
>CAYQWK010000110.1:1536-15597 GCA_964420805.1 uncultured Bifidobacteriaceae bacterium
CGTTGGGTAAAATGACCGGCGTTGTCTTTCACCACCGCCCAGTAACGTTCCGTGCCGCGCCAGATGAACGGATCTTCGGCGGCAAACATTACGCCCTTCGCGCCAAACACTTCGCCAGGGCGCTTCGTGAACGGGCCGATCGGGCTGTCGCTGGTGGCGACGAGATGCGACACCGGCCCGCCAAAGGGTGGTTTAGCTTTCATCGCAACGGCCTTGTAAACCATCAGCACGCCGCCATCGGGTCGCACGGCGACACTGGGATTGGATGTCATCAATGCGTCTGGCGCGTTGGTGTCGCTGCTGATGTCCACCACCGGGCGGTCGAAGCGCGTCCATGGGCCGCTGGGCGAGTCCGCCACGGCCACGCCGATGCGCTGGTGGTTACGATGCCTCCAGTTGAGCGACTTACCCACCACGCCGTCGCCGTAGTTGCCCATGTAGTAGAGGTAAAACTTGCCGCCGATGCGAATCACCGTGGGGTTATGTGTGCAGGAACCGTCCCAGAAATTCGTACCGCGCACAGGCAGCGACACATCGTGATGTTTCCACGGACCGAACGGCGAGTCGCTGACGGCATGGGCCACTTCCGAATGCGTGACCCAAGCGAGGTGACCCAACTTCCGCGGCCAGCGTGAGTAGAACAGGTGGAACTTCCCGTCGTCGCCTTTCACAGCGGAACCACACCAGATGTTGAAGTCGGGATCGGAGAACTTCGCCGTGGCAGGCACAGGCTGGAGCATGGCGTTGAAGTCGTATTCACCGACCGGCGGATTCGCGGCGGCACCAATGCCCGCAGGAAATGACAGAAAGAGAAGTGCAAAGAACAGAAGCGGCGGTTTCATGAAATGGAGATGGGGGTTCTGAAGGCGCTTTCACCTCGGCTCGTCGTCCGGCGTGAAGGTTACCGTCAGGTCATCTGCGAACTGGGCGGGCAGCCACTGCGCGGCCTGGCGGACGTTCGGAAGCCGGTAGGCCGCGAGGCCGATGATCAGCGTCCGGGCGTTTGCGGGCACGCGGAGAGTCACCTCTGCCGATTCCCATGTCGCAGGGTCGGCATCCACGAACTTCATCGTGCGACTGGACGCGAGGATGTCGGAAGACTCGTTGAAGCGGTCGTTCCAAATGGCCGGCGCGCCGGAAGCATCCCCGGCGCCCGTCATGGCCATGAGATGAAAGCGCGCCTGCCTCGACCCCGTGTCGGCGTTGAACCACACGCACACCGTCAGCGTGCCGGCATGACCTGTCGGCAGCGGAACAACTTGCCAAAGGTCCGAGCAAATCGGCTTTGTATCCGCGGTGTCCCCGGCGGGATTGACACTGATGAATCTCAACATCCCCGCGCCCCCGCGCGGGCGCACCGCGCCCGCCCCGCCCGTGACTTCGCAAACATCCCCCTGCCATTGCCCCACCTGTGCCGGCGGGCCGCCGCGCGCCAATGTTGTCCCCGCCTCGAAGCCCCCACCGGCAACACGCAGCACCGTCGTCCTCGGTGCGGGCCGCGCGGGTGTCGCATACGCCAGCACCACGCCAGTCATCACCGCGCCCAGCAGGACGCCGAGCGCGAGCATGGCCGCGAGCGCATAACGCCGGGCGAAAAGCGGTTGCGACTTCAGGGCGAAGGGCGGAGGCAGGTGCATTCCAGCTCTGTCCGCAACGAGGTCCGCTGGAACGCTCCCGCCACTGTCCATCTCCACCAGGGATTCCGGCGACTCCGACGCCGCCAGCGAAGCATGCAGACGCGCCAGACCGAGATAAAGGCAACGCGCGGCCTCGTCCGCTTCGAGTTGACGGGAGAGCGCCGCGACTTCGGGCTCCGTGGCCACGCCGTCAAGGTGCCGGTTAATGAGTGCTTCGAGTTCGGTGGGATTCATGTTCTGGCCTCCGCCATTTTCCGCTCCATGCAATCCAGCAACGCCCGCCGGATGCGTTGGAGCATTTTGTAAATCGCCTCCACGCTGCGCCCCTGCGACTGGGCCAGCGCTTCCACGGATTCCTCCCTCGCGTAATAGCCGTCGAGCAGGCGGCGCTGCTCGCCGGTCAGCCGCGCCAGGCACTCCTGCAAATGCCGCTCCCGTTCCTCGTGCATCGCCGCGAGCGCGTCCTCACTGGCAAACAACACCTCCATCGCCCGCTCCGTGAGCGTGGCCCGGCGCGCGGCCCTGCGCAGAAACCGGCGCACCTCGATGCGCGCGAAGCCACAGGCCCAGCTCACAAAGGGCCGCGCCGGGTCGTATTCGGAGAAGTGCTTCCACAACGCGACCGCCGTTTCCTGCACAATGTCGCGCGCGTCGGCCCGGTGCGGCACGAAGACCAGCACGGCCCGGAGAATCTCCGGTTCGTGCTGCAAGAACAGGCGCATGAAGCGCTCATGATTGTCCGCGGGCAGCATGGAACTTCACCCATTCTCCGCCGACGGGCTGAAATTTGGACAAGAATTCTTACGGCGACTGGAGGCGGAAGAAGCGTTGTCCATTTTTCGCCGCGGGCAGCGTCACGCGCCATTCGCCGTTGGTGAAGACGGGCGCTTGCGGGCGTTGATCGCGGTGCTGGCGGTGGTGGCGGTGCGGCTCTTGAGTGCCAAGCTGCTGGCGCGCAGCCGGCCGGAGAGCGGCTGGAACAACGGGAAATTTTAGTGGGCGTGGCGCGGCTGGGGGTAGCGGGCGCAAAGGCGACGGCGAGCCTGGCTGGCAGACGCCCTGGCGGGGCTGGCAGCGCCTGCTCTGGATGCTCGAAGGCGCCACTCTTTCCAGAGGGAAAGGATGTGGGTAATGACAAGGCGTCACACGAGCGGCTACGATTTATGGCCGCGCTATTTCGGCAGGAAATAGCCGCGTTGTTTTTCGGAGATGGGCAGTTCGAGACGTTCCATCACCGCCAGCAGATCCTCCCAGACACGGCGCTTCTCGGCGGGCGACTGGTTGCGCAGCAAGTAAGCCGGATGGTAAGTCGGCATGAGTGGAATGCCACGGTAGCTGTGCCAGACCCCGCGCAGCTTCGTAATGCCCGTCTTGCCGAGCAGTCCCTCTATGGCGGTCCCGCCCAATCCCACCAGCACGCGCGGTTGGATGATGTCGATCTGCTCGTGCAAGTAGGGAATGCACGTCTGCATTTCCTCGGGCGTGGGCTTGCGGTTGCCGCTGCTGCCGGCCGGCATGTCGGGCCGGCATTTGAGAATGTTCGCGATGTAAACCTGTTCGCGGCCCAAGCCCATGGTCGCGATCATCTTGTTGAGCAACTGCCCCGCCGCGCCCACGAACGGCTCGCCCTGCGCGTCCTCGTCCGCTCCCGGCGCCTCGCCCACGAACATCAACGCCGCCTCCGGATTGCCCACGCCGAAGACGACTTGCGTGCGCGCGGCTGCGAGCTTCGCGCACTTCGTGCAGGGCAGCACGCGTGTCCGCAACGCCGCGAGCGCCACGGCCTTGGTGGAACTTCCCGCGGTTGCGGTCGCCGCGGGCGGCGTGGCGACCGGAGGCACAACGGCCGGCGCGGGCGCGGGTGCCGGCGGACGCGGCGCAGGTCGTTCGGGAACCGAATGCACTGGGGCCGTAGCCGGGGCGGAAACAGCGGCGGGCGGCGCGGCGCGGCGGGCGGCCGCCGGTCCGTCGAGCGCGCGCAAGGTCTCGGGACTCACATTCACGAAGCGCGATCCGCGGGCCTTGAGTTCTTCAAGGTGACGCGCGGTGGCATCGAGCAACTGGTGAAAGGTCTCGGACATCCCCGCGAGAGTAGGCGCGCGGCGGCGGAGGAGGAAAGTTGAGAGTTGAGGCGGCGGCACGGGCGCGTTACCCAAGGCGCGATTCATGAAACTGAAAGTTGCCTTATTTTGCGGAACGGCGGTGCTGCTCGGATGGACCGCCGCTGGCGCCGGTGAATTTGCGTGGTCCAACCGGATCGACAGCGTGGTGGTGGAAGCGCGATTTCCCGCCGCGCCGGCTGTGCGCGGGTTGCTGGTGCAGGCGGACGGCCGGCCGCTGGCGGCGGATGACGCCTGGGCTGCGGCGGCGCGGCAAGCCGCGTTCGGCCGGGTGGCGTTGGGGTTCGAGGGTGCGAAGCCGGCCACCAACGCCGCGGCACTTTTGCGCGCGGCGCTGAATCGCGGGTTGAAGGAGTTGGCGGAGAAGAGCGGTCGCCGCGAGGTGCTGACCGCGCCGTTTCTCGGCGTGGCCCGCGGCGACTCCGGGCTGACCGCCGACGTGTTGTTGAGCACGCCCGAGCGCGTCCTGGCCGTGGCATCGCATGGAGATGCTCCGCGTGTCTTCAACTCGGTGACGCCGGAGCAGCGGCGAGTGCCGATGCTCTTCACGCTTGGCGCGCTGACGCCCGAGGCGCAGGCAGGGCCGGGGACGAATTTCATGGCGGCGCGAATGCAGAACGTGCCGTGGGCGCTGGGCTGGCAGTGGGGTTGTTCCAACGAATTCGCCAACGCGGCCACGCTGCAGATTCCGTGGCTGTTCGCCGCCGCGGAAGGACGGCTGCCGACCAATTGGAACCCGCTCGCGTCCGCGCCGAAGCTGGAGGACGTCCCGGCCGAGACTGCCTGGTCGGGCAGCCTTGCCACGGTGTCGAACCAGTGGGCGTTCATTCTTCCTGACGACATGATCCAGACGAACCGCCAGCGCAGCGCCTGGTGTGCGAACCGCGCCGCGGCGGCCGTGTGGCGCGGGTGGCACACGCGTGACACCGCGATCACGCTCGAAGTTGAAACGGCCGACGGCAAGGCCCGGCTCGGTGCGACGAAACCGGGAGAGGCGCGCGAGTTGTTCATCGAACCGGGCAATTTGCGTGTGCGACTGGTCGTGCCCGGGGAGGTCCATTTGCATCGCATCCGCTTCTTCGATGGCGCGGCCACCATTTCGCCAACGCTCAAAGCCCCGCCGTGGACCACGACCGTGACCAACATTTCTCCGGGCGTGCATCCGATCTCTGCGATCTGGGAAACCGAGGATGAGAAGCGCGGAGCGGCCAACCCGGTCCTCGTGGTCGTGCGCGAAAAGCCCGCGAAGAAATGATTCTCCGATGAACACGCTTTCCAAACTGCGCGGCCGTTCATCCTTCGTCCTTCGCCATTTGTTTTTTCTGATCGCGGTCGCGTGTTGCGCCGCCACCGCGACGGCCGCGCAGCTCACGCGGCTTCCCTTCAACAACCCCGGCGCGGTGGTCGATCTCGGCGTGGGCCTTTGGGCCTGGCCGGTGCCGTGCGATGCCGACGGCGACGGCGACAACGACCTCGTCGTGGCCTGTCCGGACAAGCCGTACAACGGAGTCTGGTTCTTCGAGAACGCCAGCGGCCCGACGCGCACGAACAAGATGCCGGTGTTCAAACCCGCGCGCCGGCTGGGCAAGGCCGCGCATTACGTGACGCCAAGTTACACCGGCACCGGTTTGCGCGTGCTTACACCCGGCACCGAGTATCCAGATTTCCTCAATACCGGGTTGGACAAGCCGCGAAAGCTGGCCGCGCCGGACACGAAGCAAATCCACACCACTGAATTCAGCCGCAAGCCGGGTCTTTTCAAAATCCGCCACAATCAATGGCGCTTCGTGGATTACGACGGCGACAGCGCGCTCGATCTCGTGGTGGCCATCGAGGACTGGAGCGATTACGGCTGGGACAACGCCTACGACGCGCGCGGTGTCTGGACCAACGGCCCGTTGCACGGCGTGATTTATGTGCTCCGCAATTCCGGCTCCTCCGCCGAACCGAAATATGAGAAGCCGCTTCTCCTCCAGGCCGGCGGCAGGTCTCTCGATGTGTTCGGTTGCCCGTCGCCGAATTTCGCCGACTTCGATGGCGACGGGGATCTCGATTTGATCGCCGGCGTGTTTCGCGACGGGTTCACCTGGTTCGAGAACACCGGCACCCGCACCCAACCGCGTTACGCGGCCGGCCGGCCGCTCCGCACCGCCGATGGCGCGCGGTTGCACATGGATTTGGAGATGATCGTGCCTGTGGCGTTCGATTGGGACGGCGACGGCGATCTCGATTTGATCACCGGCGACGAGGATGGGCGCGTGGCGTTCATCGAGAACACCGGGAAGCGGGCCGCGGATGGAACGCCGTTGTTCGAGATGCCACGCTATTTCCAGCAGGAGGCTGACATCCTCAAATGCGGCGCGCTGGCCACGCCGTTCGTGGTCGATTGGGACGGTGACGGCGACGAAGACATCGTGAGCGGCAACACGGCGGGCTACATCGAGTTCTTCGAGAACCTCAGCGGTCCCAAGGTCGCCGCGCCAAAATGGGCCGCGCCGCGCCGCCTCGAAGTCGATGGCCGGCCATTCCGCATCATGGCGGGTACCAACGGAAGCATCCAGGGGCCGGCCGAGGCAAAGTGGGGCTACACTACGCTAAACGTCGCGGACTGGGACGGCGACGGCCGGCCGGACATCGTGCTCAACTCGATCCTCGGCCGCGTGGAATGGCTGCGGAACCTCGGCCCACGCTCGCAGCCAAAACTCGCGCCGCCCCAGGCCGTGGAAGTCGCCTGGACCGACGCGCCGCCGCTGCTCGCGTGGGGTTGGGCGCGTCCGCAGGGCAACGCATTGCTCACGCAATGGCGCACCACGCCGCTGGTGTTCGACTTCAACCGCGACGGCCTGCCCGACCTCGCGATGCTCGACACGGAGGGCTTCCTCGCCTTCTTCGAGCGTGCCCGGCGCGACAACGGCCTGGTGCTGCTTCCGCCCCGCCGCGCGTTTCTCGACGAGCAGGGCGCGCCGCTTCGGCTGGCCGCGAAGACGGCTGGCGGCAGCGGACGCAGAAAACTCTGCGTGACCGACTGGAACGGCGACGGGAAGTTCGATCTCTTGCTCAACTCATCGAACGCGGATTTGCTCGAGCAATCCAGCGCGCGTGGCGGCGTCTGGCACTTCAAACGCGCCGGCTCGCTCGCGCAGCAGAACATCGAGGGCCACGACGTCAGCCCCGCCGTGGCTGATTTCGATGGCGATGGCGTTCCCGATTTCCTCGGCGGCGCGGAGGACGGGCATTTCTATTTTCTGAAGAACCAGCGGATGGCGGAGCGGAAGTAGGGGCGCGGGATCGCGGGGCTGCATCATCATTTGCCGCGCTTGAAATCCCTACCTTCGCGGGTGTCTGCTCTGGCCATGAGATTCACCCTGGTCCTCTGCCTCGCGCTTCTGGTTGGCCTGCCCGCGTCGCGTCTCCAAGCTGCTGACGCCGCGCGCAAACCGAACGTGCTCCTCGTTTGCGTGGACGACTTGAAACCGCTTCTGGGTTGTTACGGCGACAAGACGGTGCGTTCGCCGAACATCGACCGGCTGGCGAAACGCGGCGTAAGCTTCGACCGCGCCTTTTGCAACCAGGCGGTTTGCGCCCCGTCGCGCAATTCGCTCATGACCGGCGTTCGGCCCACCACGCTTGGCATATACGACCTCGGCACGAACTTCCGCCTCGCGTCGTCGAATGCGGTCACGTTGTCGCAATACTTCATTCAGCACGGTTACCGCGCGGAGGCGCTGGGGAAGATCTTCCACGTAGGCCACGGCAACCATGAAGATCCGGCCTCGTGGAGCGTGCCGCATTGGAAGGCCAATTCCATCGCCTACCTCAAGACCGAGAGCCGTGCGAAGAGCGGCCTGACGCGCGAAGAGGCGCTGTTCGCCAATCAGGATGCCAAGGGCCTGCCGCGCGGTGCCGCGTGGGAATCCGCCGACGTGGAGGACAACGCCTATCCAGACGGCAAGATCGCCGACGAAGCCGTGCTGCGGCTCCGCGGCGCAAAAGGGCGGCCGGACCAGCCGTTCTTTCTCGCGGTTGGTTTCCTCAAACCGCATCTGCCTTTTTGCGCGCCGAAGAAATATTGGGACCTCTACAAGCCCGCCGATTTCACCGTGCCCGCCCTGGGCACCGCACCGGAGGGCGCGCCCAAATACGCCCCGAGCGGCTGGGGCGAGCTGCGCCAGTACAGCGACATTCCCAACACCGGCCCGCTCTCCACCGACCAGGCCATCTCGATGCTCCACGGGTATCACGCCGCGGTGAGCTACATGGACGCGCAGCTTGGAAAGGTGCTCGACGAACTGGACCGGCTCGACCTGGCAAAGAACACCATCATCGTCCTGTGGGGCGACCACGGCTGGCACCTCGGCGATCACGGCTGGTGGTGCAAGCACACCAACTACGAACAGGCGGCGCGCATCCCGCTGATCGTGGTCGCGCCCGGCTTCGGAAAGGCCGCCCGCGCCGCGAATGCGCTGGTCGAGACGGTGGACATCTATCCGACATTGGCTGAACTCGCCGGCTTGCCTGTGCCCAAGGTTCCGCAAGGCATGGACGGGAAAAGCTTCGCCAGGACACTGCGTAATCCGTCGGAAGGCGTGAAGGATCATGTGTTCCACGTTTATCCGCGCGGCGAGCGCATCGGGCGCGCGGTGCGGACGGCGCGTTACCGGCTCGTCGAGTGGAAGGTGCCGGGATCAACGCCGGAGTCGGCAGACCTGGAGCTTTACGATTACGAGAAGGACCCATTGGAGACGAAGAACCTCGCCGCCGAGCAGCCGGAAGTGGTTTCGAGAATGCGCGCCTTGCTGGCCACGCTCCCGGAGGCAAAGCCACAGATCAAGGCGCGCGCCGCCGCGGCGAGGTCTGACCGCGCGGCGCTCTTCGAAAGCAAGGACGTGAACCGTGACAACAAGCTGACCCGCGAGGAGTTCCTCGCCAACCAGCCCGACCCCGCCGAGGCGCCGAAACGTTTCGAGAAATTCGACGTGAACAAGGACGGTGTGTTGAGCCGCGAGGAGTTCATTCACAGCGGGAACGTTCCAAAGAAGTGACAGCGCGGTTCCTCAATGTTGATTTGGAAATCGTGACGGCGTTGGATCCGCTGCCTTTGGTCAAGGTGCTGAATCGCAAGACCTGCGTCCTCTACCACGGCGTTCATCGAAAGGGCACGTTTCTCGCAGTGTTTGAAACACGGTGCTTCTTTGGTTCGTTGGAAAGGCGTCTCAATCGGTTCTGCGATTTAATCGAAGCGATGCCACCGGCTGCCCGGAGGATTTGGAAGAACGCCCGCCTCCGGACGTTTGACATCGGCGTTTGTTCCGGAGCGGATGGCCCCGCACTTACGCTGGATATCAGCGCAAGAACATTGGCCCGAATCGCCAGGAGTGGTGCGAGGGTGGTGATAACGGTCTATCCGGTCGAACAATGAGTTCCCTCCATTGAATTCCCCCGCTCGTTCCGCGCGTCTGCTTTGGTGCTGATTCACCATGAGAATATTGTTCCTATTTCATGCCTTGTTGCTCGCCTCCAGCGCTCTCTTCGTTCGCGCCGCCGTCGAGTGGCCTGAGTGGCGCGGGCCGGGCGCGATGGGTCACGCCGCCGGCAGCGGCCTTCCGTCGCGTTGGACCGAGAGTCAGAACGTCGCGTGGAAGACCGCCATCCCCGGTCGCGGCTGGTCCACGCCGGTCATGGCCGGGGATCAAATCTGGCTGACCACGGCCATCGAGACGCTGGCCAGTCCCGCGGAAGCCGCGCGGCGGTTAAAGGCAAACACCGGCGACCAGCCCGTGACCGTGCTCGACAAGGTCGAGTATCGCGTCGTGTGCGTGGGCTGGAAGTCGGGCCGCATCCTTCGCGACGTGCCGGTGCTCACCGAGCGCGAACCGCAATGGGTTCACCAGCTTAACAGCTATGCCTCGCCCACACCGGCAATCGAGCCGGGCCGGCTTTACGCTCACTTCGGCGCTTCGGGCACGGTGTGCGTGGACACGGAGACCGGCCGCGTGCTTTGGACCAACAACACGCTGCGCATCAACCACGAGAACGGCCCTGGCAGCTCCGTGATCCTCTGGCGCGACCTTGTGATCTTCCAAATGGACGGCAGCGACCGGCAGTTTGTCGTCGCGCTCGACAAGCACACCGGCGCGCAGGCGTGGAGGACGGACCGCTCCGGAAAGACGCACGCGAATCCCCAGCTCAAAAAATCCTACGCCACGCCGTTGGTGATTCCGGTGGGCGGCAAGGAGCAGTTGTTCTCCCCGGGTCCAAACTGGCTCTACGGTTACGAACCCGCCACGGGACGCGAATTGTGGAAGGTCGAGTACGGCCATCTTGGTTTCTCGCTCTCGGCCCGCCCGGTGGCTGGCCACGGCATGATCTACCTCAGCACCGGGTTCATGCGCCCGGAGATGATGGCATTTCGGTTTGATGACGGCAAAACACCGCACGAGGTCTGGAGCTACGCGAAGGGCGTGCCCACGATGTCCTCCCCGTTACTCGTTGGCGACGAGCTGTATTTCGTGGGTGATTCCGGCGGCATGTTGACTTGCCTCGATGCGAAGACCGGCCAGGAACATTACCGCGAGCGCCTCGGCGGCGAGCACAACGCCGCCCCAATCCTCGCCGACAACAAGATTTACCTCTCCAGTCGCGGTGGTGTCACCGCCGTGGTCGCGCCCGGCAAGGCGTTCCGGCTTATCGCCAGGAATGAACTGCCCGGCAAGATCATGGCCTCGCCCGCCGTGGCGGACGGCGCGTTGTTCCTGCGCACGGACACGGCGCTTTACCGGATCGAGGAGAAAGGCGCAGGCCAGACACCGTGAGAATTGCCGAGGCCGTTCGCCTCGTGGGTCTCGTTTTCAACCAGCAACCAATCAAAACTGTTCCATGCAAGACCGCCTTCAATCCCTCGTGCTACCAGTGCTCATGAGCATGTCTGTCCTTTCCTCCCCGGCCGCCGAACTCCGCCTCGGCATGATCGGCCTCGACACCTCGCACGTCACCGCCTTCACCGAGGTCATCAACAACCCCACCAACAAGCAGCATGTGCCCGGCGCGCGGGTGGTCGCGGCATTCAAGGGCGGCAGCGCGGACATTCCTTCGAGCATTAGCCGCGTCGAGGAGTACACCAAAACCCTGCGCGAGAAATACGGCGTGAGGATTTACGACACCGTGCAGGAGGTCTGCGCGAATGTTGATGCCGTGCTCATCGAGACCGTGGACGGCCGCCCGCATCTCGATGCGGCCCGGATCGTCATCGCCGCGAAGAAGCCGCTCTATATCGACAAGCCCGTGGCCGGCACGTTGAAGGATGCTCTGGAGATTTACCGTCTTGCCGAGGCTGCGGGCGTGCCCGTTTTCAGTTCGTCCTCGTTGCGCTTTGGCAAGGCCACCCAGGCCGTGCGCGGCGGCAGCATCGGCAAGGTTCTGAGCGCCGAGACCACCAGCCCGGCCCATCTCGAACCGCATCACCCCGACCTCTTCTGGTATGGCGTCCACGGCTGTGAATCGCTCTTCACCGTCATGGGCACCGGTTGCGAAACCGTCGAGCGCCGCAAGACCCCCGATGGCGGCATTGAGGTCGTCGGCAAATGGAAGGGCGGCCGCACCGGCACATTTCGCGAAGGCAAGACCTACGGCGGCAAGGCCGTGGGCGAAAAAGGCGAGGCGCCTGTCGGCGCGTTCGACGGCTACGCGCCGCTGGTGGTCGAGATCGTGAAGTTTTTCCAAACCAGACAACCGCCCGTCGCCGCCGCCGAGACCATCGAGTTGTTCGCCTTCATGGAAGCCGCGGATGAAAGCAAACGGCAGGACGGCAAGCCCGTGGCCATCGCCGACGTGCTGGCGAAGGCCAGGAAATAGAGCGCTGGCCGCTGGCCGCGAATTTTCCGCGTTTCACAACCACCAGAACGCGTCCGTTCCGCCGTCGGGATCAGGGCCGCCGCTTGTCCATGCTGGCCAGTGGTCGAGGATCTTACCCGTCAACCGGCATTGCGACAATGCGGGGCGCTGGCCGCGCAACTCGTGCAGCCGCGCCTTGATCGGGACAACCGCCGGCGGGTCGTCGAGCAGCCGCGCCTGAAGGAGCAACGTGCGCGCCTCGCCCATCGCGTTCCGCAAGCGTGTTTGCGTGGCACGCGCCGCCGCAAGGTGCTGCCGCGCGCGCTCGCGGTCCTCCTCGGCCTTCGCCCGGCCCAGCAGCACAAAGTCCGCGCGGTCCCCTTCGCCGCCGTGCGCCGCGAGAATGTTCTCCGCCGCGTCGAACCGCTGGAACGCCGCGGCGCGTGAGCCGGCGGCGCGTTGCGCGTCGCCGAGGTCGGCCAGTGCACGGGCCAGGTTGCACGGATGCGAATGTGGCTGGCGGCCTGGTTGCGTGGCGTCGGTCAGGCAACTCAAGGCCTCGTCCACCCGGCCGTGACGGAGGAAATAGGCGCCGGCATGGCCGAGAAACGGAACCGCCGAGCGCTGTGTCAGCTCGTGCGGCGGATGGAGGAAACGCCGCCCGCGCTCGATCCACGGCTCCATTTCGGGCGGCGGCGCCATGCCTTGGTAACGGTACACGCACACGAAGTCGGCCACGTTGCCGAAGGTCATTTCCGTACCCGCCGTCATCCGTTCCAACGCGCTAATGCCATCGAGGAATCCGCGTCGGCTTTGCACCCAGGCGAACAGCCGCAGGCGCTCACGTCGCGCCGCCGGGTCAAGCGCCGCTTCCGCGCCCTGAAGGTCGCGGAGCAAATTCGCCGCCGCCTCAAAATATCCGCGGTCATGATAGGCCAGCACGTCGCCGAGCTGCGCGCGCAAGTGGTCGTGCAGATGCGGAATGCCCTCGTTGAGCATCGGCGGCATTTCGCGCCAGTTCTCCTCGGTCGCGAACGGGTCGGAAAGATCGACGCACAAGCGGCTCTCGCGATCCGCCACCACGCTCCAGCCGGCCACGTAACGCCAGCCCTGGCCCGCAAGGCGTTGCACGCAGCGCGCCCGCAATCCGCCGCGCCCGATGGCCGGCCCGTGCGTCATTGCGTGCTCAATGTTGTCCACACCCGGCACGCGGTGGGAGAGAACGCCGGACTGATCCAGCGCGGAGAAAATTCCACCCGCGCCCAGCATCCCGAACCGGGTGTCGATCTCGTGCAGTTCCTGGATCACGGGCGGCCCCGGCGATTCGGGCGCGGGCCGCGCGACGTTCCGGTGCAGGAAATCACGGAAGACCAGGTTTGGGACCGCGGCTTCGCGTTTCAGCGGCGCGCTCAGGTGAAGCCACTGTTCCGGCCTGATTCCGCGTCGTTCGGCGCGGTTGAGAAAGATGCCGAGCTTGATCGCCCAGTCGAGCGTCGTGGCAACGGAGCCGGGCGCGCCGTGTTCAAGCCGGTCAAGGACGGAGCGCCACAACGCGCACACGTGCCCGGCCCACGGCGGCATGAAATTGCGGTGCTGGTTCGCCTCCGCGAGTTCGAGGTAGTGGCGCTGGATTTGCACCGCAGTCAACGCGCGGCCCGTCAGCGTCCGGGCGCGCGCCGTGCAGCCCGGGTCCGCCGCGAAGGTTCGCATGGCCTCGACCGAATCGCGCAACCGCACATCGTGGCCGGGCCGCAGGCCGCCGTCGAACATCGCCACCACCAGCGCCGTCGCGCCCATGTTCAGCCACACGGCGGTTTCGGAACAAAGGCTCTCGCCGCAGATGATGTGGAGGCGGTGAAAGCCATCGCCGGTCAGCGTCTCATCCTTGGTGTGAAAGATGCCGCGGTCGTTGGTGCTGTTTGCGGAAATCTCCTTTTCGATGAAGGCCACGCGCGGTGAAAGCGTGAAGGCGAATTTCCCGCCTGCCAACTCAACGCCGCCCGCGCCCGAATAAACGATCCGGCTGACCAGGTGCGGAATGATCTGCTCGGGCAGGTCGGCCGGGCTGGCGCGGTGCATGAACGAGGTGTGGCAGCCCCAGCTTGCGCCCGAGCCACCGTGGTCCACGTTGGTCTTGAACACCATGGCCTCGCCCATGCCCGGCTCGCGCCGCTGGAATTCCTCCTTCACGCGCAGCAGCCACCGTTCGCCCGCCAGCATGTAGCGCACGGCGTCCCAGGGATTCGCGCACTCCGGCGTGGTCATCTCCGGATGGCCGCAATCGGAATAAAACCTCGCCCCGTTCTCCAGGAACATGCCGCCGCCGTCGGATGACGGCAGATGGCGCAAAACATCGCGGGCCACGGACATGAAACGCTCGCCCCATTCGCGGTTTCCGCCCGGTCGCGCGGCTTCGCGGCCGCGCGCGGCAAAACCGTGCTCCGTCTCCATTCCGAAAAGCATCTCGGCCATGC
>CAYQWK010000111.1:0-10408 GCA_964420805.1 uncultured Bifidobacteriaceae bacterium
GTCAGAGCGGCGCAATGAACTCGCCGCCGCCGGCGCATAACCGGGCCGCCCGCTGAACTGCGCGCCGCCCGCAGACGGCGCGATCCCAAGCCATTAGCCTCGATTAACGTGGATGGGCGGTTTTGACACCGGAATTCGGGCGAACCTCGCCAGCCTATTCTTCGTCGCGGTTGCGCGGCAGGGTCTCGACATATTTCCGCCACAGGTCGAGTTCGACGTACAGCTCGAAGAACTTTCCGGGCCGCAATTCGAACAGGCCGGCCATGATCCATTTGCGATTCGATCTTTCGTCAAGCTGCGCGCCGAGTTGTGACGACACGACGACGATGGGCGCGAACGGATCGTCCGGGATCTTTTCATACCAGCCGGTTTGCGGAAACCGGCGAAGATACCACGGCAGCGGCCAGTAGTCGCCGTCCGCCGCGATCACCTTGACGACCGTATCGCGCCCGGCGGGCGCGACGCGCGCCACGCCCTCTGCCTTCTGCACCAGTTCGAGAATGTTGGGGACGGTCTGAGCATACACGTAAGGATTCCGGCGGTCGGCCGAGAAGACAAAACTGGCCCGCCAGGCTTGCGCGCCGAGCTGGGCGGTTAGGAGCAGGACCACCGTGCCGAAGGCGACTTTCAGTGCCCGCTGCCGGCAGGCGTTCAACAATGCCGTCGCTCCCACGCCCGCGAGCAGAATAACACCGTGGTAGAAGCCGAGCAGGCACCACGGCGTCTTGTAGGAAATGGCGCTGTAAATCCCCGCGAGAATGACCGAGTAAAGCGCGATGAAACGGACCAGCAGCGGACGGTTCCTCGCGAACGCTGTGAGCAATCCAACCCCGGCAAGAATGATGACCAGTGCCTCACTCCAAACCGGGCTTTTCGGCGGATGGAACCAGGCGAGCCGTTCAAAATAGAAGTGCCACGGATGAATGTGTGGCGAATGTCCGCCCGCGCGTTTGAGCCACGGGAAGTAGGTGCGAATCGAATCCAGCGGACCCGCCGCGTGGGTGAAGAAAGACGTGAAAAACACCAGCCAGATGATCCCTGCCGCGCCCGCAAACAGCGCGAAATGCCGCCAGTTCCAGAACAACCGCATGCGTTCGATGCCCGCGCGGCCCGGAGTTTTCCATAGCACTGCGCCGGCTCCGGCCAGCACCATCGCCACCACGGCGAGCACGAAGGTTTCCTTGGTGGCTGCCATCAGACCTAGGCTGATCCCGGCCGCCACCGCCCAATGCAACGCCCGGGTTTGGAGATACCGCCAACCCGTTCCAACAAGCAGCGCGGTGAAAAACACGAGCAGCATCTCGTGGATGAAATACCGGCTGTAAAAAACCATCGCCGGCGAGACGGCGGTGAAGAGCGCAGCCCACCAAATCGCGGGCCGGCCCAAACCGTCCGAGAAGAGCAGAAGGAGAAGAATCAGCCCCGCGCCGAAAAAGACCGGCGCGAGGCGGAGGGCGGCATCGGAAAGTTCCCCGGCATTCTTCGCCGGGCCGGCCCATAGGAAGGGCAGCGTGAAGTAATGGAGCGACGGCCCGTGGTATTCGTCAGGGTCGTAGGCGTAACGGCCCCGCTCCCACAGTTCGGAGACCTTGACGGCGTTGACTGCCTCGTCGTTGTGGAACGGTCGTTTCGCAAGGTCCGGCAGGCGGAAGGCCAGCGCACCGGCGAAGGCCAGGAGGATCGCCAGTGCGCCCGCCCGGGTCATTTCGCCGGAAGTCCGTACACTTCAAGCTCCTGCCAGCAATTGAGCGCGCTCAGACTGCCGCCCTTGCTGTAACCGCGCACGTAGCGGCCCTTGACGCCCTTCACCGGGACCGCCTTACCGAACTCGAGCTCGAAATATTCGCGGTCGGTTCCCACGCCCAGGCCGGTCGAGTTATCCACGTCGTTGTTAAAAACCGTGGTCACGTCCTTCTTGAACTCAGCGTCGTCGGAGATTTGCAGGATCACGTCATGCATCGCCTGTACGTAACGATGGTCATGCCACATGGCGATGGCGTAAATGGAATGGCTCGCGCCGAGGTCCACCTGAACCCATTGGGGCCCCTTCTTGAACTCGACCGCGTCGTCGTCAATCGGATCCTTCTTGCCGTCGGTTATCTGCGCGACGTCGCCGAGAAACGGCGCGACGCTGCTGGTGACCTTCTTCCCAGCGGCAACATTCGACACGCCCTTGGGCACGTCCAGCGGCTTGGGCGCCTTGTCAGACACAGGTTCGATGTGCGGCGCGGTCGGCAAATCCTCGGGCGTGCCCTTGAGAGTGTGGTAGGGCAGCTTGAGTTTCAGCGGCTCCGTTTCGGCGGCCCGCGCGGGGGCAGTCAAACAAACCGCCACAAACGCGACGGCAACAAGGGTTTCAATCGATTTATTTTTCATGGAATTAATCAGTGCAACGAATCTGCGACATGCTGGGCAATGAAGGGTGTCATGTTCAAGGCAAAGAACCGGGGCCGGCTCACACCGCCGGGAGCTTCCACGGCGCGCGGTATTCCTTGGTGGTCAACTTCGCCGCCTCGGCGTCGCCCACCACGACTTCCTTGACCGGATCCCAGTTGATCTTCCGGCCGGTGCGGATCGCGATGTTGCCTAGATGGCAGACGGTCGCGGAGCGATGCCCGATCGACACATCGCAGATCGGCGGCTTGCGGGTCTTTATACTCTGCAGCCAGTCCTGATGATGGCCGGCGCTCTTGTGGAGGTGGATGTCGGTGTCCTTGATCGGCGTTTCAAAAATCTCCTCCGGCCAGACGCGCACGGTGCCGCGGTTGACGTAAAGCAGACCCTTCTCGCCCTCGAAGATGCAACCGGTGAAGTCCTCCTTGCCGCCGACGATTTCCATGGCCTGCTCCTTCTTCTCCGGGATCAACGGCGCCAGCTTGGGCACGGGGCTGCGGCATTCCACGACCACGCCATTGCCGTATTTGTAAGTGATCGAGAAGGCCGATGGCACCTCGAAGCGTTTCTCCGGGTCGAACTCGCCCTTGCCCGTGATCTCGACCGGGCCACTGTCATCCATGCCGAGGCCCCATTGCGTGATGTCGAGATGATGCGCGCCCCAGTTCGTCATCTGGCCGCCGGAGTAATCCCAGAAGAAGCGGAAGAAATAATGTACGCGGTGCTTGTTGTAGGGCCGGTAAGGCGCCGGGCCCAGCCACATGTCGTAATCCAGATCGGCGGGCGGCTGACCGTCCGGGACCAGCGGGTCCTTCGTCCAGTTCACGCCCACCAGGCCGACCAGCACGCGCTTGATTTTCCCAATGCGCCCGTTGCGGACGTATTCGGCGGCCTTGAGGAATTTACCTTCCGAGCGTTGCTGGCTGCCGCATTGCACGATGCGCCCGGTCTTACGCGCCGCTCTCACCAGCGCCTTCCCTTCTTCGATGAACAGCGTCAGCGGCTTCTCGCAATAAACGTCCTTGCCCGCCAGACACGCCTCGATGCTCGGCAACGCGTGCCAGTGATCCGGGGTCGCGACCAGCACAGCATCAATCGACTTGTCCTCGAGCAGTTTGCGGTAGTCCGCGAAAATCTTCGGAGCTTTGCCGTTGGCCTTCTCGACCATGCCGGCCGCCTTGGCCGCGTTCGTCTTGTCCACGTCGCATACGGCCACCACGTTCTTCATGATGGCGCGCATGTTTGAGATTCCCTGGCCGCCGGTTCCGATGATACCCACCCGGACGAGTTCACTTGGGTTCTCACCCGTGGCGGCGAAGGTCTTGTTCAGGAAGATATTCGGCAACGTGGCTCCCGCTCCCGCCACCAAGGCGGTGCGGCGCAGGAAATCCCGGCGGTTCAGATCAAATCGGTTTTTCATGGTCATGCACTTTCTCCGGCCGGATTCCGCCGACTTCAACAGTTCAAGTCAACAACCCGGACAGCGAGAACATCCGACGCACTCCACCGCTGCCCGTATTCTGTGAAAATGGCAGGTTCCGTGCGCTTGCCCCGAGGAGGGGGCTTCACTGCCTCTGCTGCAAACTCAGTGCTTGGTGCTTTCCCGCCGCAGCGATTACAACGGCTCCGTGTTCCAGGCAAAACTCCCCGATTACGGCCTTGATGCGCCGCGCGTGGTTCTTGGTCTGTCCATCGGCGCTGCCACGGCGTTGGCATTGGCGCTTCTTTCAGTGATGGCTGGCCCGAGATGGTTTTCCCCGCCCGTCGCCAAGGCCGTTGGTTTGACATTCTTCTTCACCGGCGCGGCCTTGGGCGGAACGGCCGGCTTGATGATTCGCGGCAGCCGCGTCGGAAAGGTCCGCCTGCGAGAGAAGCACCTCGACGCCCTCGCCCTGCGCGGCAACGAGCAGGTGCTGGATGTGGGCTGCGGCCACGGGTTGATGCTCATCGGCGCGGCAAAGCGCCTCACGACCGGACACGCCGCCGGCATCGACCTCTGGCAAGCCGAGGATCAGGCCGGCAACACCGCCGAGGCCACGCTCGCCAACGCCCGCGCCGAAGGCGTGGCGGACAAGCTCAGCGTGCAAACCGCCGACGCCCGGGCCATGCCGTTCGCGGACGCGTCTTTCAATCTCGTCCTCTCCAGCTACGCGTTGCACAACATCTACGACGCGCCGGGCCGTGCCCGCGCCATCAGCGAAATCATCCGCGTGCTCAAACCCGGCGGACGCGCGCTCATCACCGACATCCGGCACACGGAGGAATATGCCGGCGTTTTCCGCGCATGCGGTTGCGGCGTGGATATGCTCGGGAAGAACCATCTGTTCCTCACGCCCAGCCAAACGCTCGTGGCCACCAAATCCGCCCGGCCGTGATTACTGATTCATTGGTTCACTGATTACTGAATACCAATCACTTAACGCCCCGTCCTTCTCTCACTCGTTGTGAAAACCGCATTACTCCTCATCGCCGCCTCACTCACGCTTCACGCCGCGAACGATCCCTTCGCCGAGAACGTCCGCACCACGGACCCGCGCTCGCCGGAGGAGCAGCAGAAGACCTTCCGCCTGCCACCCGGCTTCGAGGCGCAGCTCGTCGCCGCCGAACCGCAGTTGCGCAAGCCCATGAACATGCAGTTCGACGTGGCGGGGCGGCTCTGGTTCACCGAGTCGCGCGAGTATCCGTGGCCGACGAACTACTCCAGCCCGCGCGATACCATCCGCATCCTTTCCGAATTCGACGCGAACGGTCGCGCGCACAAGGTCACGACCTTCGCGACGAACCTGAACATCCCCATCGGCCTCTATCCCTACCAAAGTCCCGCCAGTGACGGCTCCGGCAAACTCACCTGGAAATGCGTCGCCTGGAGCATCCCGAACATCTGGCTCTTCGAGGACACCGACGGAGATCTCGTGGCGGACAAGAAGACCGCGATCTACGGCCCGTTTGACCACACGCGCGACACGCACGGCAACCAGTCCAGTTTCCGGCGCGGGTTCGATGGCTGGCTCTACGCGCATCACGGCTTCAACAATGATTCGCACATCACCGCCAAGGACGGCAGCCGCGCGGACATGAACTCCGGCAACTCCTACCGCATCCGCTTCGACGGCTCGCGCATCGAGCATTACACGCACGGGCAGGTGAATCCCTTCGGCCTGGCGTTCGACGAGTTCGGCAACATGTATTCCAGCGACTGCCACAGCGCGCCGACCTACCAACTTCTCGCCGGCGGTTATTATCCGAGCTTCGGCAAGCCGCACGACGGTCTCGGCTTTGCGCCGGTGCTGATGGAACACAGCCACGGTTCCACCGCCATCGACGCGATGCTCTATTACGCCGACGACCTCTGGCCCGCCGAGTTCCAGAAAAACATCTTTGTCGGCAACGTGATGACCAGCCGCATGAACCGCGACCGGCTCACCTTCAACGGCTCGTCGCCCCGCGCGAACGAGCTGGATGATTTCGTGAAGTCCGACGACCCGTGGTTCCGCCCTGTGGACAGCCTGCTCGGTCCTGACGGCGCATTCTACATGGCCGACTTTTACAACCGCATCATCGGCCACTACGAAGTCCCGCTCCCGCATCCCGGCCGCGACCGCGAGCGCGGCCGCATCTGGCGCGTGATCTACAAGGGCGCCGACGGCAGCGCGAAGCTGCGTCCGCTCGCGCTGGCGAACGACCTTGATGGACTCATCAAGGAGATGGCGTCGCCGAGCCTTGCGCGCCGGATGCTGGCCATGAACGCCATCGACGACCGCTTTGGAAAGACGGCCTTGCCTTCGCTGCAGGCGGCTTCCAAGAAAGCCTCGAACGCCTTTCAACAAGTTCACCTGCTCTGGCTCCTGCACCGTATGGACGCGCTGACCGGGGAGCAGCTTTCCGCCGCCTCGAGTGCGCCCGAGCCAGTGCTGCGCGTTCATGCCCGGCGTATCGCCGCCGACATCTGGCACCGGGATTCGCTCGGCGGGCCGGCGGTGAACACGGCCCTTCTGGCCGCCGCGCAATCCGTCGCCCTTGCCGGATTGAAGGACGCTGATGCGCTGGTGCAACGCTGCGCGGCCGAGGCCGTCGGCAAGCTGAACATCAACGGCAGCGACCCCGTTCGCGCGTTGGTCGAATTGCGCGCGCGCATTCCCGATGCCGACACTCATCTGCTTTATGTCGTGCGCAAGTCCATCCGCGACCAGCTTCTCAAGCCCGGCGTGTTCCAGAAGGTGCTCGCCGAAAAATGGTCCAACACCGAGCGCCGCGCGCTGGCCGATGTTGCGGTGGCCGTGACCAATTCCGCCGCCGCGTCCTTCCTGCTCTCGCATCTCCAGGCCGTCCCCGAGCCGCGCGACTTGACTGCGAAGATGCTTCAGCACGCCGCCCGTTTCCTGCCGGAGGACCGGATCGACGACCTGGCCAGCTTCGTGCGCGAGAAGTTTGCCGACGACCTCGATTTCCAATGGGCGCTCTTCAAGCCGATCCTCGACGGTCTCGCGCAACGCGGCGTTGAGCCGAGTTTCCGCATGAAGATGTGGGGCAACACTCTCGCCGACGGCCTGCTCAGTTCCGTGCGCCGCACCGAGTCGGACTGGATCGCGCTGCCGGTGGAATCGAACCCCGCCAGCCCGAACCCGTGGGTCGTGCAGAACCGCAAGAGCGCCGACGGGCGCGACGCGGATTTCCTGTGCAGCCTGCCGCAGGGCGAAAAGCTCACAGGAATTCTCCGCTCGAAGAGCTTCGCTGTTCCCGCGAAGTTGAGCCTCTTCATGGCCGGGCACGACGGCTATCCCGACAAGCCGTTGCAGGGAAAAAACTTCGTTTCACTCCGCGACGCCGACTCGCATGACCTCCTCACCAACGCGCCCGCGCCGCGCAACGACACCGCGCGCAAGGTCAGTTGGGATCTCTCCGCGCATGCCGGCAAGCAGGCTTTCCTCGAACTCGTCGATGCCGACACCGCCGGCGCCTACGCGTGGCTGGCGGTGGGACGCTTCGAACCGGCGGTCGTCTCGCTGCCCAAAGTGACGCCGAAGCTCATCGACGAACGCCTGCAAGCCATCGCGCAGATTGCCCGCGCAACCCGCGACGATTCACTCGAACCCCAACTGCTGGCCGGCATGAAAATTCCCTCCGGTCCTGACACTCGCGCGAGCCTTGCCACCACGTTGCTTGCCTTGAACTCGAAGCAACTGGCCCCCTGCGCGGACATTCTCTCCGATGCCAACGCGCCAGCCGCGGCGCGCCAGAAAGTTGCCCAGGCCCTCGGCGACGCCAGCACCGCCGACGCGCGCGCACTCCTGCTCGGCGCCGTTCGCACCGCGCCCGAACGCGCGCAGGCCAAGCTCGCGCTCGCGCTGGCCGTGAACCGCGCCGGGGCCGAGGCGTTGCTGGCCGATGTCGAGGCCGGCAAGACCTCCGCCCGCCTGCTCCAGGATCGCACGTTGAAGGAGAAGGTCATTGCGGCCAAACCCGCCGATGCCGACGCGCGCCTGGCGAGATTGACCAAAAGTCTCGCGCCGTTGAACGAGCAGTTGCAGAAGCTCGTCGAATCGCGCCGTGACGCCTTCCAGAAGGCGGCCACCTCCGCTGGCGCCGGTGCCGCGGTATTCGAGAAAGCCTGCGCCGCCTGCCACCAGATCGACGGCAAAGGCGCGGTCGTCGGCCCGCAACTCGACGGCCTCGGCGCGCGCGGCGCGGAGCGCATCATGGAGGACATCCTCGACCCGAACCGCAACGTCGATACCGCCTTCCGCTCGACGATGTTCATCCTGGACGACGGTGACGTGGCCGCCGGCTTGTTCCGGCGCGAGGAAGGCGAGCAGATCGTTTTCGCCGACAGCACCGGCAAGGAGCAGACCATCCCGAAGAAGCAAGTGAAGGAACGCCGACAGTCGGAGCTTTCCCTGATGCCGGAAAATCTAGCCGACGCCATGACGCCGCAGGAGTTCAACGACCTCGTCGCGTTCCTGCTCTCCAAGAGCGGCGCGAAGAAATGACCGTCCTTGAAGTCATCCAGCGCTCCACCGAGTTCCTTCGCGGCAAGGGCGTCGAGTCGCCGCGCCTGCAGATCGAGTTGATGCTGGCTCACGTCCTCGCGATGCCACGGCTCAAGCTCTACCTGAACTTCGACCGGGCGCTGGACGAACCGCAGTTGGCGCAACTCCGCGACATGACCCGCCGCCGCGCCGCGCGCGAGCCGCTGCAATACATTCTCGGCACCACCAGCTTCTGCGGCTTGGAAATCAAATGTTCCCCCGCCGCGCTCATCCCAAGGCCCGAGACCGAAATTCTCGCCGAGCAGGCGTGGAAATTCCTCTCCACATTAAGCTCCCAACCCTCAACCACCCTCGACATCGGCACCGGCACCGGCTGCCTTGCCATCGCCATCGCGGCGAATGCGCCGCAGACGCGCGTCGCCACTGTGGATGTCTCGCCGGAAGCGCTGGGCCTGGCCCGCGAGAACGTGGCGGCAAACCAGCTCGATGAGCGAGTTGAGCTTCGCCACGGCGACTCCTTTGCCGCGCTGCGCGAGGGCGAGATGTTCGACCTCATCGTCAGCAACCCGCCGTACATTCCCGACGCCGAGGTGGCGGAACTGCAACCCGAGGTGCGCGATTTCGAGCCGCGCCTGGCGCTGGCCGGCGGCGCGGACGGGCTGGATTTCTTCCGCCGCATCGCCGCGACCGCGCCGGGCTTTCTCAAGCCGCATGGCGCGCTGATGGTCGAGTTCAGCGACGGACAGGCGGCGGCGCTGGAAAAATTGTTCGCGGACGAGAAGTGGATTGTCGCCGAAATTGTCGAGGACTACAGTCCGCGCCCAAGAATTCTCATCGCCCGTCGGCAATGACGCCGCGGCGGCGGGAACCAGACCCCAACGCACATGGAAAGTTTGCTCATCAAAGGCGGCGTGCCCCTGCACGGCGACGTTCAAATCAGCGGCGCGAAGAACGCCGTCCTCCCCATCATGGCCGCCACGCTGCTCACCGCCGAGAAGTGCGTCATTCGCCGCGTGCCCAAACTGAGCGATGTCGAGTTCATGGGCAGGATTCTCAGTTCGCTGGGCGCGGACGTGAAGATCGAGGGCAACACCCTCACCGTGCAGGCCGCCAAGGTCCACGGTCACGGTGACTACGACTTGATCCGCAAGATGCGCGGCTCCATCTGCATCCTTGGACCTCTGCTGGCGCGGCTGGGCAAGGCCAGCGTCTCGCTGCCCGGCGGCTGCATCATCGGCTCCCGTCCGGTGGACCTGCACCTCAAGGGCATGAAGGCGCTCGGCGCGAAGATCACCGTGGACAAGGGCTACGTCATCGCCAAGGCCCCGAAACTCCTCGGTGGCGATCTCTTCCTCGGCGGGCGCGCCGGCCCCACCGTGCTCGGCACCGCCAATGTGATGATGGCCGCCACGCTCGCCGACGGCGTGACCATCATCGAAAGCGCCGCGTGCGAACCCGAGGTGACCGACCTCGCGAATTTTCTCAACGCCATGGGCGCACGGATCACCGGCGCGGGCAGCCCCACCATCACCATCACCGGCGTGAAGGAATTGCACGGCGCGGAACACGACGTGATCCCAGACCGCATTGAGGCGGCGACCTTCGCCATCGCCGGCGTGGCCACGGGCGGCGAGGTCACGCTCAAGGGCGCGCGCGCCGACCACATGCAGGCCGTGCTCGACAAGCTCCGCGAGGCCGGCGTGAAGATCGAGCGCAAGGGGCCGGACATCACCTTCAAGCGCGGCGCGAAGCTGCGCCCGGTGGACATCACCACGCTGCCTTACTCGGGGTTTCCCACCGACTGCCAGGCCTGCCACACCGAGGTGGTGTGGACCGGCGCGGTGTACAACCACGACGCCACCCAGTTCCCGCTGACGGGAGCGCACAAGGCCACGACCTGCGCCCAGTGCCACGGGCGCAACATGGTGAACTCGGGCACCACGGTGTTCGATCTGCGCAAGTTCCCGCTGGACCAGCAGGACCGCTTCTACAACAGCGTGACCCATGGCAAGGGCAACATGCCATCC
>CAYQWK010000111.1:10418-15525 GCA_964420805.1 uncultured Bifidobacteriaceae bacterium
GCCAGGCCCAGATCATGTCGCTGATGGCGCTCACGCCCGGCATCAGCATCATCACCGAGCGCATCTTCGAGGCGCGCTTCATGCACGTGAGCGAACTGGCACGGCTCGGGGCGGACATCTCCATCGAAGGCCCGAGCGCCATCGTGAAGGGCGGCGCGCCCTTGAGCGGCGCGCCCGTGATGGCCAGCGACCTCCGCGCCTCCGCCGCGCTGGTCATCGCCGGCATGGCGGCGAAGGGCAGCACCCAGGTCAACCGCATCTACCATCTTGATCGCGGCTACGAGGACATCGACCTCAAGTTGAAGAAACTCGGCGCGCGCATCGAGCGGGTGGAAGGGGAATAGCGTTCCGTTGGCGCGGCTCACACCGGGGCGGAGACCAAGGTTCGATTCGTGTACGTTGACTTGGCGCTGCTGAACAGTAGTCTCCGCGCCGTGTTTCGGCGGATGAGCAACTGGGTGGTGGTGCTGGCGTTGGTCTTGGTGACCGGCGGGCATTGGGCTTTGTTGCAATCCGTGGCCTGGACGGGCATGGCCGTGAGCTACAGCCGGCAAACCTCGTTGACCAAGGCCCTGAAAATGACCTTCGACGGCAAGCACCCTTGCCCGTTGTGCAAGATCGTGAAGGCCGGAAAGGCCGCCGAGAAAAAGCGGGATCTGGTGAAGGTCGATTTTAAGTTCGAGGCAGCTCCGTTCCTCGGGTCACGCTGGCTTGTTCCACCGCAACCCATCCGGCATTTCCTTCCTGAATCAGAGTGCGCGGCCGGTTCGGTGCACGCACCGCTTGTTCCTCCTCCCCGGGCTGCCTAGCCCTTCCCTCTAGTGGTCCGCCCTAAGTGGCGGCTTTCTCTGTTCGCGCCCGCATGTGCGGTCGCGCGTTTTGTGGTTTCCCAAATTTGTTGCGGCTTCCGGCTGCACTGATCGTGCCTTGGTCCTTTGAAGCGTGGATTTACATTGATCGAGTTGCTCGTCGTGATCGCGATCATCGCGATTCTGGCGGCGTTGTTATTGCCTGCCCTGGCGCAGGCGAAACAGCGCGCCCGGGCCGTGCGTTGCCTGAACAATCTCAAACAACTCGGGCTCGCCACGGTCATGTACTCGGATGAAAACGAGGACAAGCTCCCGGCGTCGTCGCACGTGCCGGGCGAGAAGTCGTGGGTCGCGACGTTGCCGGCCTACCTGAGCTACAGCGTCACCGCCACGAGTCTGGGCGGGGCGACGAACATCTACCTTTGTCCGGTCGAGAAAAGCGGTTCGCCCCGGCTCTACAGCTACGCGGTGAATGATTTTCTGATCAAGCTGGTCACGTTGCCGAACAATCCCAACCCGATCGGCCTGCGCACCGAGGTGCCCAGTCCCTCGGACACGCTGTGGATGACGGAATCGTCCGAGGATTTGCTGAACCAGGACCATTTCCACTTCGCGGGCAATCCGGTGGACGGCGAGGGCTACGCGCCGAATGCGTTTTCCAGCCAGGTGATCGTGCGACGCCACATTGGCGCGGCGAACTTCCTGTTTCTGGACGGGCATGTGTCCGCCATCAAGTGGGAGCAGGTCCAACCGCGGCTTACCCGCCCCGGCGATGCGTTTGTGAATCCGCGAGGAAATCCATGAGGAAGCTTGCCGCCATGAAGTACCTTCAATTTTTCAACGCCGCCTGGCTGCTCGCCGCGGTTGGCACCACACCGCTGCTCGCGCAGCACGCGCACCTTTACGCGGGCGCCAGCAACCAAACACCCGGCACGCCGTTGTTCTTCCAGAACGCCAACGTCTGGGACACGAACTCGTATGGCGGCTACACGCAGGCGCCGGCGTGCATTTATTTCGAGAGCAATTACCCCGCGCTCTATCCGGGCCTGTTCCAGACGGCGACGACTTTCTCCGCATTGCCGGCGACCATCGACAAGGGAGGCCCGAGCCCCTTTGCGGCCGCGCTTGGGACTTACATCGAATTGAAGTTCGTTTCCCTGCAAGGCCCGCCCGGCGGCGCGCTGACCGTGTGGAATGAAATCGATAATCCGTTGGTGCCTTCCGTGATGCTGACGATACCTGTCGGCGCGACCAACGGCACGAACCGCTACAACCTGAGCGAGGGCGACCCGCTCGACGCGGCATCAGATCCCTACGGTCACATTCACGGGAGGCGGCTCACCCTGAACAAGCCGGGCCTCTACATCGCAGGCCTGCAACTGCTCGACACCGCGCAAAACGGCCCGGGCGCCGGGGCGACACACGCGCCCTCGGCGGTCACGTATTTTTATCTCCAGGCCGGGTTGAACCTGGGCGGCTTCTCGCGGAGCAACGGCGTGACCACGGCTCGGTTTGGGTTGCCGGGCTTCGCAAATTACGCGCTAGAAGCCAGCCCGGTCCTGCCCGGCACGAACTGGATCACCATCACGAACATCACCGGCAAATCCTACAGCGAGCTGCGCTGGGTGCGGGACGCCGGCGCCGCCTCAACCAACCGGTTCTACCGTCTCCGGAAAACCAACTGAACGGGACGGTCAAAAAGATTTTTTCGAGCTGCGACGAAAAAGAAACCAAAACCAAAAACCACAGACAAAACATGAAGAACAAAACAACACCTGCCTTTCGTCGCGCATTCACGCATGCGGGGGGCTTGCTCGCCGTGGCCGTGGCACTTTGCACCGGTTCCGAAGCGCGGGCGCACATCAGTTATTCCGGGCGCGACTTCGGCGCGTTTTCCGGCCTGACGAACGGAACCAAGTCCATCACCAATCAGACGGTGACGGGTAATTACGGCTGGGCCGACGCGGCCGACGGCGTGCTCGGCGACAGTCACCGGGGACGCGCCTTCCGGTTCCATCTGGACAACACCGCGGTGGTCAGCCTCACCGTCGCGGCAAATCCCACCACCAACCTGCTTCAACTGACGCCCGCGTTCTCGATCTACAAAGGACTGGCCGGCATCGCGCCTTTTGCCGTGGGCTGGACCAACTACCCGGTGAGTGCCGACCATGATTTCGGCGCGGCCTCGCTGGTGTGGCGCGCCTGGTGGGAACAACAGAACCTGGGCGGTGACGGCACCACCAACAGTTTTGTCACGGACGGCAGTTGGAACGCGCTGGGTGATTGGAAGATCGGCGGCGACGGAGACCTGCCGGGTGACTTTTCGCAACTCAGCAGCTTCACCTACAAAGGCTCGGCGGTGTCCACGAACGCCGGTGGCAGTGTGAACGGCGTCTTCGTCCTGCCCGCTGGCGACTATACGATCTTCATCGGAGGCAATGACATCGCGAACAAGACCTCCGGCACCGCGCTTTCACCCCACGGCATCGCAGTGACGCTTACCGTCACACCGGCGCCAGCCTTGAGCGTTGGGGAAAAGGTTCTCGTTTCGTGGCCCGCCGGCACTGGCACCAATTGGGTGCTGCAATCGGCGCCACTGGTGAACTCGAACAGTTGGAGCACCGTGACCAACGCGCCCGTGACCGTGGATGGCAAGCCCGGCGTGCTGTTCGACAAGGCCGCGGCCCAGCAGTTCTTCCGCTTCAACTACGTGCCGTGACGTGAGGCGAGTTGGCATTCAGATTGTGTGCTTCGTGCTCGGCTGGGGAGCGTTTCTGCTCCCCGGCCGGGCCGACACGCACATCTTTGGCGGCGCGCTCGGGACGAACCAGAACGACAAGCTGTTCTTCAGCAACGGCGGCGGATTCAACGCGCTGCTCACCAGCTACACGTTTCCGCAAGTCCTCCGCACCAACGGATTGAACGCCGGTCACTATCGCGGCGAGGTCATCTCCTTCACCGCGCTGGCGGCACTGCCCGAGAACGGCGGTCCAATCACCGGGCACGCCGCCTTTGGCGCCCAACTCGCCGTCCAGGTGGTGAGCGTCCAAGGCCCGCCCGGTGGCAGCTTCGCGTTCTGGGAGGGCGACGGTGAAAGCGACCTTGGCAGCATCACCTTCAGCGTGCCGGTTGGCACCACGAACGGCGCAAACCATCTCATCGTCAGCGAAAACAACGGCGAACCGGACACCGACCCCTACGGCCACATTCACGGACGGGAGTTCACCACCAGTCTGCCGGGAACGTACATCGTGGGCTTCCGCCTGATCGACATTTCCGGAAACGGCGCGGGCGGCGGCCCCATTCACACTCCTTCGGATGTGCTTCCGGTGCGTTTCCAGGCCGGCTTGCGGATCGAAGTGATCCAATCCTTCACCAACCGCGTCGCGCTGTCGTTTCGCAGTCCGCCCGGCATCAGCAATCAGGTCGAGGCGGTCGCGTCGCTGGCCTCCACGAACTGGGTTCCAGTCGCCCCCCCCCTGCGCGGCAACAACGGACTCCAGACCGTGAACGACACCAACGCGCCGGTGGGCCAGCGTTTTTACCGGCTGAGGCAGATCAACAATTTGCCATGAACGGAAGCGGAAGAATTTTCGGGGGCGGGCGCATGGATGAACCGGCTGGTTTCGCAGCCCCGCAGGTTCATGACTCCCATGCGTCCCGCACCCCGTCTTGTCCGCCCTCGGCGCCGGCAGGCGTGACCGCCGCCGGTGCCGGTGGACCGACGAGAACGATGTGCGCGCAAGCGCCCGGCCCTGATCCCACCCGCTGGTGTGGGAGCGGGTCAATCCAACAAACACCAGCGGAACAAAGGTAAAAACACATGAAGTCAGTCCTCCGTTTCTGCGCCGTCGCTGTTGTCGCGATGGCCCTCACTGCGTCGGCGTTCGCGGGCGAATGCTGCACCAAGACCAGCACCGCCGTAAAAGCCGGCAAAGCGTGCGAAAAATGCAGCAAGGGCGCCTGCTGCAAGGAAACCGCCAAGAATGTCGCGGCCAAAGGCGAAGCCAAGGCCTGCGAGAAGTGCTCAGCCAAGAAGTAACTCATCACTTCGCAGCGGAAGCGATTTGGGCGCGGGCCTGAACCGCTTCCACGCGAAGACCTGATCCATGAAAAATCAAATTCGGTTCCTCGCTGTCGCCTCCGTGGCGGCCGCCATTGCCGTCTCCCTCACCTTTCGCGCCGTGGCCGCTGACGCCAGGGACGCGATCAAGGACGTGATGAAGACCTATCACAAGGCGCCCAAGGGCACTGATCCGACGTGCAAGAAAGCCACGGACGGCAAAGCCACGCCCGAG
>CAYQWK010000112.1:0-15463 GCA_964420805.1 uncultured Bifidobacteriaceae bacterium
CCGCCATCCCCGCGCTCGCGCCGGAGGAAATTGAAAAGCTCGTCACCTTCCCCATCGAGAACGAGATGTCCGGCGTGCCGGGACTGACGGAGTTGCGCTCGCTCTCGAAGTTCGGGCTGTCGCAGGTCACGCTCGTCTTCGAGGAAGGCACGGACTTGTATCGCTCGCGCCAGTTGGTCAGCGAGCGGCTGCAAACCGTCATGGATTCGCTCCCGCCCGGACTCACGCCCAAGCTCGCACCCATCAGCACCGGCCTCGGCGAGATTTATTACTACGTGGTCGAATACGCGCCCAACGCCACGAACAAGCCGCCGAGCCGCGAGGCGCAGTTGATGGAGTTGAAGCTCCTGCATGATTACGTGGTGAAGCCGCGCTTGCGCTCCACGCCCGGCGTCGCTGAGGTCAACGCGCAGGGCGGCTACGAAAAGCAAATCGTCATCCAGCCCAATCCCGAAAAGCTCAAGAGCGTTGGCATGTCGTTCAGCGAAGTCGCCGATGCGATTGGCGAGAACGTCGAGAACGCGGGCGGCGGGCTGATTCAACTCGGCGGCGAACAACTCGCGGTGCGGGCGGCGGGCCGCGTGCAGACGGTCGAGGACATCGAGCGGCTGCCGCTCAAGTTCGGCTCCCGCGCCACGGCCCTGCGCGTGAAAGACGTGGCCGACGTGGGCATCGGCAAATCCGTCCGCACCGGCGCGGCCACTTACAACGGCGAGGAATGTGTGCTGGGCGTGTCGCTGATGCTGGCCGGTGAAAACAGCCGTCTGGTCGCCAAGGCGGTGGACGCAAAGCTCAAGGAGATTCAGACCAAGCTCCCGGCGGGCGTGCAAATCATCCCGGTGTATGACCGCACGGTGCTGGTTGACCGCACGATTCGCACCGTGGAAACGAGCTTGTTCGAGGGCGCGATTCTCGTCGTCGTCGTGCTGCTCATCATGCTCGGCAACTGGCGGGCCGCGCTCATCGTCGCGCTCGCCATCCCGCTCTCGCTGCTGATGGCGATGACCGGCATGGTGCAGGGCCACGTCTCCGGCAATCTGATGAGTCTCGGCGCGATTGACTTCGGACTCATCATTGATGGCGCGGTGGTGATGGTGGAGAACATTATCCGGCATCTCGCGGAGAAGCAGCACAAGCTCAAACGCCGCCTGAGTCCGACCGAACGCGCCCACGAGGTTCTCGTCGCCGCGAAGGAGGTTGCCAGCCCGATGTTCTTCGGCGTCATCATCATCACGGTGGTCTATTTCCCAATTCTCGCGCTGACCGGCATCGAGGGTAAAATGTTCAAGCCGATGGCGCTGACGGTCATCTTCGCGCTGGTCGGTGCGTTGGCCCTCGCGCTCGCGCTCATGCCCGCGCTCTGCTCGTATCTGCTCGGCGGCAACATCAGCGAAAAGGATTCATTTCTGGTGAAGGCGGCGAAGAAGGTCTATGCGCCGCTGCTCAACTTCTCCTTCCGCTTCCGCTGGCCCGTCACGGGCGCGGCGTTCGCGTTGCTCGCGCTGGCGGCACTGGTGTTCACCCGGCTGGGCGCGGAGTTTGTCCCGCAACTCGACGAAGGCTCGTTTGCCACGCACATGATTCGCACCACGAGCATCGGCCTCGACGCGAGCATTGAGATGCAGAAGCGTGGCGAGAAGCTGCTCGTCGCGAAGTTCCCGGAAGTCCTCTACACGTTCAGCCGCATCGGCACGGCGGAGGTCGCCACTGACCCGATGGGCGTGAACGTGGCCGACACCTACATCATGCTCAAGCCGCCCGGCGAGTGGCGCAAAGTGAACGGCAAGCCCATCGACAAGGAGACGCTCGCGGGCTTGATGACCGAGGAACTCGGCAAGCACGTCCCCGGCGAAGGCCATCTGTTCAGCCAGCCCATCGAGATGCGCTTCAACGAAATCCTCGAAGGCACCCGCGCCGACATCGCGGTGAAGGTTTTCGGCGAGGACTTCGCGGTGATTGAGAAGATTGCCAGCGAGGCGCGGGAGATTCTGGAAAAGATTCCCGGCGCGGCGGACGTGGAGTTCGACGCGCTCGGCAAATCGCCCCTGCTCGAAATCGTTCCCAAGCGCGAGGCCATGAGCAAATACAACCTCCACGCCGCTGAGTTGAACCGCGTCGTGAACACCGCGCTGGCCGGACAGGAAGTGGGCAAGCTCATCGAGGGCAACCGCCGCTTCGACATCGTGGTGCGCTTGAACGAGGAACTGCGCGAGAAGATTGATGACCTCAAGCGCCTGCCCGTGCGCGTGGACGACGGAGGTCTGCTCACGCTCGGTCAGGTCGCAGACTTCAAAGTGGTCGAACAGGTCGCGGCCATCTCGCGTGAATACAGCCAGCGCCGCGCCGCCATTATGATTAACCTGCGCGGGCGCGACGTGGAGAGCTTCGTCCTCGAAGCGCAGAGGAAAGTCGCCGAGCAAATCAAACTGCCGGACGGTTACTCCATCGAGTTCGGCGGTCAGTTCAAGAACCTGCAAGAAGCTCGCCAACGCCTGATGGTAGTCGTGCCCGTCGCGCTCGCGCTCATCTTCATCCTCGTGTTCATGGCGCTGGGCAGCCTGCGGCAGACGTTGCTCGTCTATACCGGCATCCCGCTTGCCGTCACCGGCGGCATCTTCGCCCTGTGGGCACGCGGCCTGCCGTTCAGCATCTCGGCGGGCGTCGGCTTCATCGCGCTCTCCGGCGTGGCCGTGCTCAACGGGCTGATGATGATTTCCTACTTCAACCTGCTGCGTGAACAAGGCCACGCGCACAGCCTGACCGACTGCGTGCGCGAAGGCGCGATGACGCGCCTGCGCCCCGTGCTAATGACCGCGCTCGTTGCGTCACTCGGCTTCGTGCCGATGGCCATTGCCTCCGGCGCGGGCGGCGAAGTGCAGCGCCCGCTCGCGACCGTCGTCATCGGCGGCATCCTGAGTTCCACTTTCCTCACGCTTGTTTTGCTCCCGACGCTTTACGAGTGGCTTGAGCGAAAAAAGAAAACTGCGGACAACGCGCCCGTGGAAACCCCTTCGAGTGAAGGCGGGCCTTCCCCCGACGCCGCAACCGCGACCACCTGACCGAAAACACAGAAACAAATGAAGACACAACTCCGCATCCTCACCGTGGCCGTCGCGCTCTGCGTCGGCCTGTTCACTGCAACCGCCGCCGACAAAGACGGCCACAACCATAAGGCCACGCCCAAGGGCGGACGCCTGCTGGAAAAGACCGAGCCGCACGCCGAGTTCGTGGTCGAGAAAGACCGCAGCGTGACCATCAACTTCTACAACCATGACATGAAGCCCGTGGCCGTGACCGACCAGACCGTGACCGTCATCGCCGACGCCAAGGGTGGAAAGGAGACGCTGCAATTCGAGAAGAAGGGCGACGTGCTCGTCTCGAAGACCAAGTTGCCCGAAGGCGACGGCTACAACGTGGTCGTGCAGTTCAAGGCCAAGCCCGACGCGAAGGTGCAGAACCTCCGGTTCAAGCTGGACATGCACACCTGCGGCGAATGCAAACGCGCCGAGTATGCGTGCATCTGCGACCATTGAGCTTTGAGACGCCCGTCGCGTGGTTCGGCCTTGGGCCACGCGGCGGGGCGGAATTGAAGTCATTATGAAGACAACTCAAAAGTGCGTGCTGCTTGTGGGATTGGCCTTATTCACCGCATGGCCCGCCGCCGCGCACACTGTCCTCTCGCGTCCGGCCAGCGGCGTGATTGAAACGCTCGACTCCGGCACGCGCACGGTGCTGTTCGCACCGACGACCGGCCAAGCGCCGCGCCAACTCGTCATCACCCGCCAGACAAAGTTCATCCACGACTGGCAGTTCGCGTCGGCGGGTGAAGTGAAGCCGGGCACGAAGGCGGTGATTTATTACCGAACGCCGTTCTTCGGAAAACCGTTCATCACGAAAGTCGTGTGGGGAAAAGGCGGTTGAAGGAAAGAGGAACGTGAGCCGATGGTTGTCACCGCAAAAAGCCGCCCGCCTCGCCGAGCAAGACCGGCAGCGCCGCGTGGAGAAGCGCAAGACCACGCTCACGGTCATCGGCCTCGCAGTGCTCGTGCTCGCGACCTTCGCGGCGTGGGTCTTCGTGCAAGCACGCTTGCGACACCTCCGGCACCATAAGCATGACAAGAAGCCTTCCAGCCAGAGCGGAACGAACCGCGTCGGAGCAACTATTGCCTACCGGACACGGACGTTCGCGAAGGTTGGGGTTGAAACCCATGCCCCTCGCCGATAGTTTTCGCACCGTGAACTGGCTGCACCGAATCGTGGCGGTGGTGATGCTGGCGGCATGGATGCCCGCCGCGTCGCTCTGCCTCGCGGAATGCGCGGGCGTCGTCGAGCACGGCGAATGTTGCGCGGATGAGTCCGGCGGGAAGTCCGACGCCGCCGCGCATCACTGCTGCTTTGTCGCGTCCGGCCTTTACAAGTCGCACGACAACCAGACTTTGGTAACGGCCCCGAACGCCCTTGCGACCGCACAACTTCCGTCGCCGATTTCCGTCGCGCCTTCATCGCGCATTCCAGCCTCGTCTCTGCTCACGGCGTCACCGCCGGATTTGCCCGTCACTTGGCAGTTCTCCTTCCGCGCCGCGCTTCCGCCGCGAGCGCCTTCGTTCGCTTCGTAACCCGTCCCGTTCGGGACGTTCTAGTGGTCGCGGTGCGCCTGTCGCACGCCGCGTGAAGTTCCCCTGTTCGGCAAACTCTGTTCGTCAGTTATGAAGCAAAATAATTTCCATGTTCTAGCATTGGCAGCGGCACTCGCGGGCGCGGCGCTGACCGGGTGCAAACCCAAAGGCATGTCGTCGGCACCCATCGCCGAAGCTGCGGAGTCCGTCCCGCTCGGCCCGCAATACAGCAAGAAGGGTTTGCTGGTGCCGGAGGACACGCGGCTGTCGCTTGGCGTGCGCGTCGTTGAAGTTGCCGAGCAGAAAGTCAGCGCGACGCTGGAACTTTCCCTGCGCGTGTATCAGTCCGGCGACAACGGCGGACGGGCGAGCGGCACGGTGACGCCGGAGCAGGCCAAGCCGTTGCACGCCGGGCAGGCGGTAGAGATGAAGTCGGCGGACGGCCTCACGTTCACGGGCAAGGTCACGCGCCTTAACGACGAGTTGCAGAAGGCCACGGGCACGATTGAAGTGCTCGTCGAGTTTTCCTCCGCGCCGCAGACTGTGAGTGCCGGGACATTTCTTGAAGCCCGCGTCACGCTCGATGCCGCAGCGAACGTCGTGTCCATTCCAAGCGCCGCGCTTCTGCAATGCAGCGACGGCCATTCCGTCTTCACCGTCAGCGGCGAGCATTTGGTTCGCACGCCGGTCAAGGTGGGCGCGACCAGCGGCGGCTTTGTGGAAATCAAGGACGGCCTCTACGCGGGCGACCAAGTGGTGTTGCAGCCGGTCATGTCGCTGTGGATGGTGGAACTGCAATCCATTCGCGGCGGCAAAGCGTGCGCCGACGGACAGTGACCTATGCTAAACCGCCTGCTTGAATTTTCACTGCGCCAACGCCCCGGCGTGCTACTCGCAACGGCCATCATCATTGCCATCGGTGTTTGGTCGGCGCTGCGGCTCCCGATTGACGCGGTGCCCGACATCACGAACCCGCAGGTGCTCGTCAACACCGCCGTCCCCGCACTCGCGCCGGAGGAAATCGAGAAGCTCGTCACGCTGCCGCTAGAAAGCCAGATGGCCGGGCTGCCCGGCATGATGGAGCGGCGCTCGCTCTCGAAGTTCGGCCTGTCGCAAATCCGCATGACCTTCGAGGACGGCGTTGACCTCTATCGCACGCGGCAACTGGTCACCGAACGGCTCCTGAGCGCGGCGGAAAAACTCCCGCCCGGTCTGCAACCCCGGCTCGCGCCCATCAGCACCGCGCTGGGTGAGATTTTCTACTACTCGGTCGGGTTCGCGGCGGACGCGACAAATCAGCCACCGACCCGCGCCGAGCAGTTGCAGGCGCTCAAGCAGATTCAGGAATACGTCATCAGCCCGCTGCTCCGCGCCACGCCCGGCGTCGCCGAGGTCAACACAAGCGGCGGTTATGAAAAGCAAATCGTCGTCATGCCCGACCCGGCGCGGCTGGCCAGCGTCGGCCTGACAATGGACGAACTCGCGCACGCCATCAGCGGGAACACCGAAAACGTCGGCGGCGGGCTGGTCGAAATCGGCGGCGAGCAAATCGTCATCCGCGCCAACAGCCGCGTCAGCACCACGGACGAGATTGCGGACATCCCGCTCAAGTTCGCCGGGTCGGCCAAGGCGCTGCTCGTGCGGGACGTGGCGCAGGTCGCCATCGGGTCAAGCTACCGCACTGGCGCGGCCACGGTGAATGGCGAGGAAGGCGTGGTCGGCGGCGCGTTGATGCTGGCGGACGGCAACAGCCGCATCGTGGCCCGCGACGTGGCCGCGAAGCTCGCGCACATTCAGGAGAAACTGCCGCCCGGCGTGACCGTGCGCCCGCTCTACAACCGTTCCGATTTGGTGAGCCGCACGCTGGGCACGGTCGAGACGAGTCTCTTCGAGGGCGCGTTGCTGGTGGTCGTCGTGCTGTTCGCGTTGCTGGGCAATCTGCGGGCCGCGCTCATCGTCGCGCTGGCCATCCCGCTCTCCATGCTCTTCGCCATCACCGGCATGGTCGAGAGCCGCGTGTCGGGGAACCTGATGAGCCTTGGCGCGATTGACTTCGGCCTCATCATTGATGGCGCGGTCGTGATGGTGGAGAACATCATCCGCCATCTCGCGCACAAACAGAAAGAGCTTGGCCGCGAACTGACCGCCGCTGAACGCTTCGACGAAGTGCGTTACTCCGCGAAGGAAGTCGCCAGCCCGATGTTCTTCGGCGTGCTCATCATCACCGTTGTTTATGTGCCCATCCTCGCGCTCACCGGCATCGAGGGCAAAATGTTCCGCCCGATGGCGCTCACCGTCATCTTTGCACTCGCCGGTTCGCTGGTGCTGGCTCTCACGCTAATGCCGGTGCTTTGCTCGTTTTTCCTGCGCGGCAAAATCCGCGAGCATGACAACTGGCTCGTGCGCTTCTTCAAGGCGCTCTACACGCCGCTGCTGACGTGGGCGCTGCGGTTCAAGCTGGTGGTCGTGACCGCAGCCGTCCTGTTGTTCGGCTCGTCGCTGTTCGTTTTCACGCGGCTCGGCGCGGAGTTCATCCCGCAACTGGACGAGGGCACGATGCTCCTGCAATTCATCCGCAGCAGCAGCGCCGGGCTGGGCGCGTCCACCGATTTGCAGCGGCAGTCCGAGAAGCGGCTGTTGGAAAAGTTCCCGGAGATTGACCGTATGTTCGGACTGATTGGCACGGCGGAAATCGCCGTTGACCCGATGGGGCCGAACCTCTGCGACACCTACGTCGAATTCAAACCGCGTCGTGACTGGCGCAAAATCAATGGCCGTCCTGCGACCAAGGATGAACTCATCGAACTGATGCGGCGCGAACTCGCCGTGCATGTGCCGGGGCAGACCTACCTCTTCACGCAGCCCATCCAGATGCGTTTCAACGAGATGATGGCGGGCGTCCGCGCCGACATCGCTGTGAAAATTTACGGCGACGACTTCAAGGAGTTGGAGCGGCTGGCCACGGAAGTCCGCGACCTGCTCCGAAAAATTCCCGGCGGCGGCGACGTGGAGTTCGACGCCTTCGGGCGCTCGCCGTTGTTGGAAATCAAACCCGACCGCGACGCGCTGCGCCGTTACAACTTGCAACCCGCCGACCTGAACCACGCCATCGCCACGGCCCTCGCGGGCGAGGAAGTCGGCACCGTCATCGAGGGCAACCGGCGCTTCCCCATCGTCGTGCGCCTTGCCGAAGACGCCCGTCGCAACGTGGAGACAATGAAGCGCCTGCCGGTGCGGACGAGCGAAGGCGGCTTGCTCACGCTCGGTCAGGTCGCCCGTTTTGAGATGCTGGAAGCGGTCGGCGCGGTCACGCGCGAATCCGGCCAGCGCCGCGCCGCCGTGCTCGTCAACCTGCGCGGGCGCGACGTGGAGGGCTACGTGAAGGAGGCTCTCGCTGGCCTCAAGGCCGAAGTGAAATTTCCGCCCGGCTACTACTACGAGTTCGGCGGACAGTTCGAGAACCTGCAACGGGCGCGGCTGCGGCTGGCCATCATCGTGCCGATGGCGCTCGTGTTCATCTTCATTCTCATCTTCCTGAGCTTCGGCAGCGTGCGGCAGGCCGCGCTCATTTTCGTCTGCGTGCCGCTCGCCGTGACCGGCGGTGTCTTCGCGCTGTGGCTGCGTGACATGCCGTTCACCATCAGCGCGGGCGTCGGCTTCATCGCCCTCTCCGGCATCGCCGTCCTGAACGGCATCATGCTCATCAGCTTCATCAATCAGTTGCGCCGTGAGGGCCGCACTGTCCGCGAAGCCGTCACCGAAGGCACGCTCACGCGCCTGCGTCCGAAGCTGATGACCGCGCTCGTCGCCAGTCTCGGCTTCGTTCCGATGGCGATGGCCAGCGGCGCGGGCGCGGAAGTCCAGCGCCCGCTCGCGACCGTCGTCATCGGCGGCATCATCACCTCCACTTTCCTCACGCTCGTCTTGCTGCCCGTGCTCTACGAGTGGATGGAACGCAACCGCCCGGCTCCCGCCGTCGCGGATGCAGACACAGACACGACCAAACGGGCCGAAAACGAAAACACATGAAGACCTCATTGAACACACTTGCCATCGTCACTGCGCTCTGCGCTGGACTGCTTACGCTGAACGCCGCCGACAAGAAACATCTCGGCGGGCCGAAGGGCGGACGCTTCCTCGAAAAGACCGAACCCAAAGCCGAGTTCTACGTGGAGAAAGACCACACCGTCACTATCACGTTCTACGACGCCGCACAGAAACCCGTCGCGGTCGCAGCGCAAAGTGTGACTGTCATCGCCGATGCCAAGGGCGGAAAGAAGACCGTGGAATTCGAGAAGAAGGGCGACATGCTCGTGAGCAAGACCAAGCTCCCGGAAGGCGACGGTTACAACCTTGTAGTGCAGTTCAAACCGACCGCCGAGGCCAAGCCGCAAAACTTCCGCTTCAAGCTGGAAACCCACACCTGCGGCACCTGCAAACGGGCGGAGTATTCGTGCATCTGCGACGAGTGAGCCATTGAAACGGCAGCACTGGCACCGAAGTTCGCACAGTGCTAAGACAAGGACACCATGAAAGGCGTCCTCTATGCACTGCTGGCGGCGCTGCTCTTCGGCGCGAGCACGCCGCTGGCGAAGTCGCTGCTCCCGCAGATGACGCCACTGACGCTGGCCGGGCTGCTTTACCTCGGCTCCGGCGTAGGGCTGGCGGCGTATTCATTTCTGCGCTCGCGCCGCCATAACGTGGCTCGACGTGAAGCGGCGCTTACTCGCAGGGACGCACCGTGGCTCGCGGGCGCGATTGTTGCCGGTGGAGTCGTTGGCCCGTTGCTGTGGATGTGGGGACTGGCCGCGACTCCGGCATCAAGTGCCTCTCTGCTGCTGAACCTCGAAGGTGTGCTCACGGCGTTGCTGGCATGGTTTGTCTTCAAGGAAAACTTCGACCGGCGCATCGCGCTGGGCATGGCGCTCATCGCAGCCGGTGGAGTGAGCCTCTCGTGGACGGGCCGACCGGCAGCGGGTGTGCCGTGGAGTTCACTCGCCATCGTTGGCGCGTGTCTCTCGTGGGCCATCGACAACAATCTCACGCGCAAAGTTTCGGCAGGTGACCCGGTGCAAATCGCGATGCTCAAGGGACTGGTCGCGGGCGGCGTGAACACAGGATTGGCGCTGGCGCTCGGTGCGAAGCTGCCCGTCACATCATCGCTGCTGGCGACCGGCGTGGTCGGTTTCTTCGGCTATGGCGTGAGCCTGACGTTGTTCGTGCTCGCGCTCCGGCACATCGGCACGGCGCGGACGGGCGCGTATTTTTCCATCGCACCGTTCGTGGGTGCGGCCATCTCCATTCTGTTCTTGGGCGACACGCTGACCGTTGGCTTCATTGCCGCCGCCGTGCTCATGGCGCTCGGCGTCTGGCTTCATCTCACCGAACGCCACGGCCACGAACACCGGCACGAACCGATGGAGCACGAGCACTTGCACACCCACGACGAACATCATCAGCATCTCCACGGCCCGGATGACCCGCCCGGAGAGCCACACACGCACTGGCACCGGCACGAAGAGCTAGTCCACACACATCCGCACTACCCGGACATCCACCATCGGCACGAGCACTGAGTCGTGTCGTGGTGTGAATTGCCCGTCGTGAACAGACTTTGACAGAGGGATGCCGTCGCCTGAACTGCGTCCGCAGACGCAACCCGTTGGCTCACAGCAGTTGTGCAAAACCACCAGCCAATGGCACACGAATTGCAGACAGGCGGACGTGCGCCTTTGTCAGTTCATGTCGATGGTCTTCGTTGCCGCGTTCATCAACGTGCAGGCGCAGCCTTCGCCTTCCGCTGAGTTCGCGTTCGAGTCACGCGGCGGACTGCTTTGGGTCAAGGTGTCGGTGCCGCAGTCAGCGGAGCCGCTGAACTTTCTGCTCGATTCGGGCGCGGGGGTGAGCGTCGTCAACCTGCGAACGGCCAAGCGGTTCGGCCTCAAGCTCGGTCAGCGCGTGGATGTGCGCGGCGTGGGCAACAGCACGGACGGATTCTGGCCGCAGCGAATGCAGGCGACGGCGGGCGGAGTCGGGTTGCCCAATGAATGTCTGGCGGTGGACTTGGCGGAGTTGAGCAAGGCGTGTGACTGCGGCGTGGATGGTCTGCTCGGCGCGGACTTTTTCAAAGACCGCGTGGTGCAGATTGATTTCGTCGAGAAAAGGATTCGGCTGCTATCATCGAGTGACGCGACCCGTGCGGTCTGTGTGGTGAAGATGAAACTGAATCGCGGCGCGTTGCTTGCCTCGGTCGGTGTCGATGAGAACAAGCCGCAATGGTTGCGCGTGGATACGGGCTGCACATCGGCGTTGCAGTGGGTCACGAACGGTCGAACGATGGCCGCACGGCGCAGTGGCGTCTCGGTTGGGCTGACGGAAATGAACATTCCCACCACGACGACCACGGTGAGGCTCGGTTCCATGACGTTCGATTCTGTTCCGACCGGGTTGCACCGGCAGCCCTTCTTCTCCGGGGAGTCCGGGCTGCTCGGCAACGGGTTGCTCATGCGCTTCGAGCGCGTGACGTTCGACACCAAGGCGGGGCGGCTGGTTTTGGATGGCCCTCGCGCCGGGTTCTAGGCGCACGTCACACGAGCGCCCATTTCCTCCCATCATCCCGCGAACAAGGCGCTTCGCGGTTCTTCAAAATCTCGGAGGGATTCCATCCCCAGCGGCGTAGTAAGGAGTGTTGTGAGAAACAACTTAACAAACAAAAATATGAAAACGATGAACACACTCCTGCTGGCGGGCGCTGTTGCGCTCGGTTTCACCCTCACCACCACGGCCAAGGCCGACGAGCCGTTCCTCTCGCCCAAAGCCGCCGCGCTGCGGCATGAGTTCCGCAAGGTGCCGGGCACGGACAACAGCCCGAACCTCGTCAGCGGAAACTACCTCGGTGCTTTGGCCAAGACGGAAGCCAATCGCGCCAGAGTGGTGTCGAGCGGCGGCGCATCCACGCCCAACCTCGTCAGCGGAAACTATCTCGGCGCGGGCGCGAAGAATCCGTATCCGCGCACGGCGACATTTGAAGTCGCGCCGCTCGTCGGCAAGGACAAGAAGTAACTGGCAGACCCGGCCCCAAGGCCGATTTACTTAACGCGGGCGGCGGGTCACACTGCCGTCCGCGTCACGATTGTTATGAAACCTGAATCTGAGAACCCGGAGCCGCTCCGCAAGCTGATGCGCGAGTGGCAGGTCAACGAGCCGCTGCCGCCGCGCTTCCAAGAAGGGGTGTGGCGCAGAATCCAGCAGGCCGAGGCGACGCCTGTGACCACGACGACCCTCTGGTCGGTCTTTCGTTCATGGCTGGCCACGGTGACGCCCCGACCGGCGTTCGCCGTGGCCTACCTCAGTGTGCTCTTGGTCGCGGGCATGGCGGCGGGCTACTGGCAGGCGCGTCAGAACACGGCACACTTGGACAACGAACTGGGCACACGCTACGTGCAGTCCGTTGACCCATACCAAAAGCCGCCGCGCATCTGACGCATGAAATCAACCATCGCGGTCATCATCGGTGGGGTGCTGCTCTGCGCGGTCGCCTTCTGTGGCTTCTACTATTGGGGCACGGCGTCGCACCGCGATATGTTCCAAGGGCAGACGCCGGAACTGGCGTGGCTCAAGAGAGAGTTCAACCTGAGCGACGCGGAATTCGCCCGCATCTCGAAGCTGCATGATGCCTACCAGCCGCATTGTGCGGAAATGTGCCGCCGCATTGACGAGCAAGGGAAGAAACTCAAGACGCTTCTGAACAGCACCAACACGATGACGCCGGAGATTGAAACCGCGCTCACGGAGTCCACGAAACTGCGGGCCGAATGCCAGCGCGACATGCTCCAACATTTCTTCGAGGTCAGCCGCACCATGCCGCCCGCGCAGGGCAGGCGTTACCTCGAATGGATTTCGGAACGCACGTTCATGCCCTCCCACGGCGAGATGAGCACGGCGGAACACTGACCGCGCTCCCGGACTTGGCATGAACGCACCAACACCCGACGAACTCGACGCCGCCGACATGCAGCGCCTTGGCGCGGGCCATGATGCGGCCTTGAATGACCTGATGGAACGTCACGGCGAGAAACTCTTCCATTACCTCATCCGCTGCCTGCAAAGCGAAGACGAAGCCGCCGACCTCGCCCAAGAATCGTTCGTGCGCGTCTATCAGAACCGCACGAAGTTTGACACGGGCCAGAAGTTTACGACGTGGCTCTACGCCATCGCGACCAATCTGGTCAAAGACCGCTACCGCTGGCGCTCGCGCCATCCGCAGGTTTCGCTGGACGCGGAGAACGAGCAGACCGGCAACAGCCTGCGCGACCATCTGCCCGCGCACGACGCGACACCGAGCGAGCATCTGCAAGCCGACGAACGCGCCAAGGCCGTGCGCCGCGCCGTGGACGCGCTGCCCGAAGACCTTCGCACGCCGCTCTTGCTGGCCGAATACGAGGAACGCTCGCACGCGGAGATAGGCGGCATCCTCGGCTGCACGGCCAAGGCGGTGGAAGTGCGGATTTACCGGGCGCGACAGCAACTCCGAGTGAGTCTCGCCGGGTTGCTGGCTGCGGTTTGAACTAAACCGATGCACGCCGCCGGGCGATTTTTTGCAGGACGGTGTGGTCGTCGCCAAACTTGCAAAGTGCGTCGCAGTGTTCGCTCAGTTCTTTGAAGGGAAGGAACGCGAAGGCAATGTTCTCCAAATCACTACGGAACGCCGGTCGCGAAAGCTGCGCCATGACCTCCTTCTCACGGTCGTTCGGCGCGACGAGGTAGAGATGACATGCGCTGCCGGGAATCGAACGGGACAAATCTTCCAGCCGCAGGATGCCGGAGTAGATGGACGTGCTCTTCTCGATTTCAAAGGCGCTGACGATTTCACCGCTGCCGGGCTTGAGCCAAATCACGTCAATCAACGTCACCGTGTCCATCACTTCGGCGGGCCACGACTGCGGCGGAAGCTCTGGCATGGTGAGCAGAGCGAAGCTGTCTCCGTGGCAGGAGCGATGGCGGTCGTTGCGGGCCACATGCACGTCGTATTTGAGCGCCCGCCCGACCTTGATGAGCAAGTGCTGCATCTGGGTGTGCTCGGATTCTTCCTCTTGCTCGGCGAGCACTTCCTTGTGCCGGGCACGGGCTGACTTCTCAGCTTTCTCCTTGGCGGCTTGGAGCACGCCGTCGGCGTTTCCGGCAATGACCAACCGGCCTGAGCCGATTTCAAACAACAGACCCGCAAACGCGCCAAGGTCTTTGGAGAGATGGTCGCGCAGTTTCTCGTTGGCGCGGACAATGACTTCGCGCATCTCCAAGTAACTTTCCCACGAACCCAGTTTCTTCTTCGCGGCGAACAGCGCGTTGAAGCCGTTCACCATCGCGGTGTTGAAGGGCGGCACCAGCGTCGGGTGCAGGAAGTAAATGATGCTGGCGACCGCCGGGCCGAGTCCCTTGATTTGCGCCGCGCCGAGGCGGCTCATCTCGGCGAGCACTTGGTCTTCGCGCGTGGCGCTGAGGCAGGCTTGCAGGAACGCGCCGAACTTCTGCTTGTTGGTCTGGCTCTCGTAGATGTCCGGGATGCGGAGCTTCGGCTTCCAGTAGAACGGATGCGCCGCGCCCGCGAAGACCTGCTTCTGCTCGGTGATGGCCGTGAGGACAAACTCCAAGGGCGAGCCTTTGAAGTCGTTTGGAAAAGTGCCCGCCGCAATGCTGTCCACCGTGTCGCGCACGCCGCGCCGGATGGCGCGAAACGCCTTCATCCGCTCCGCGCCGTTGATGAACCAAGTGGCATAGACTGATTCGGGGTCGGCCTTGTAGCGGTTGATTAGCTCGATGAGAGCGGCGTTCTCCATGTGGTATGGCGTCGTGCTACGGCGGATTCAACGTGAGGGGTGCGGGATGGTCAACGACCGACTTGGCCCAATGCCGAGGCATGGTGCCCGCCCGTCCGAAAAATATCTTGAGGGATTCGTCCTTCCTTGGCGTATCAGAGCGAGAATTTGACAAAGCGAACCGGCGTCAGCATCGTCAAGCCGCAGTCCGGGTCGCACTTTATGCGTTCGCGCCAGACAACTTTCAGTCCGCTGCTCCGCTCCTTCGCGGCGGGGGCGCTGTTGGTCTGGGTCGCGGCACAGGTGCTCTGCTTCGCCCATTGCAACTTTGGGGTCAGCCACGGCGATTCGACGCAGCCCTCGTGTCACGCCTCGGCTCCGTCCCAAGCGCATCACGAGGACGGCGATTCTTCCGGCCCGACTCATCACGACGGGTCTTCCAGCGCCGCGTGTTCCACATTGAAATCAGCGTTGGCGGACAGCGGCTCCGTTTCGCTGGTTCATCCCGACTTTCGCCTGCTCTATGCGCTCACCCCGGTCGCGTTGATGCTCGACATGACGGCGGCGGAACCGACTTCCCCTTCTTCCCGCCAAGCCAGACCACGCGATTGGGTCTTTACGCCCGAAGTGTCTCTCGGCCCGGCGTTCCATAGCCTCGCCCCTCCCTCCCTCGGCTGAGTTGATTCGAGCCAGCGCCCGCGTGCGCCCTTGATTCAATTCCCCCGCTCGTTCCGTGTCCGTTGCCACGGAAGAATTCTGTCCCTTTGTCGCCGTAAGAAATTTTGTCCATGAAAACTTTGTCCGCCATCGTCATCGCCGCTTCGCTCGGCGCAGCCCCGCTGTGGGCGCATGAGGAAGGGGCCGCGCACGCCGACCTGATTCTCGGCCAGCCGCCGGAATACCTGCAAAAGTTCTACGATCTCCATTCTAGCCGGAAGGCCTATCCCCCGGATTCGCCGGAAGGCAAGGATCTCTTTGCGCAGATGATGAAGTGGTTTGAAGAGAACTATGTCTTGTTCCCCTGCACCGGGC
>CAYQWK010000113.1:0-15452 GCA_964420805.1 uncultured Bifidobacteriaceae bacterium
GGGTGAACCGGTCAATGGTGTGGTTGTAGAGCAGGAGCGTCTGTTGCGAATCGCTCCAGGAATGCGTGATCCCCGCCGTGAAGTTTGGACCTTGAAGCTCGCGCGTGTGCACCCCGGCGGCGCTCTGGCGGGGATCATGTCGCTGCCAGGAATCCCCGCTCAGTTGGTCCATTCCATCGACCATGAACAACACCGAATCCGCCGGCGTGAGCTGGAGCTTCACCTTTGCCGACAAATACGTGGACTCGATGTCCGTGTGCCGCGCCTGTCCGGGGTCCGTGAGGTAGTCCGCTTCCAGTGCCCAGCTCAGATTCCGGAGCGTGCCGTACTGCACCCCGCCCTGCCGCCAGGCGCCCCGGCTCAAATACTCCGTGCTCGTACCAAGCCCGAACATGTCCCGGTCGAAGAACCGTCCGTATTCCTGTTGCGAGTACGACTGTGCCAGCAGCCGCCCGTCCGCCGGGCCGAGCAGGCTGGCCAGCAAATACTCGTTGTACGCCGGTGTCTCGTAGCGCCGACTGTCCGTGCTCAAGTCACGCATCTGCGCGTAACTGTTGGCGAGAAACAGGTGCGCCGAGTAATTCGCGTAGTCGTAACTCACCGCCCGGCCCGCCTCGCGCAACGCCACGTCGCTCATTCCCGCGTCGGCGTAAATGCGCGCCAGATTCGCGCTGCGCACCGCGCGATCCTGATCCAGCAGCAGGCTGCTCCGGTAAATCCCGCGGTTGTCATTCAACTCCTTCGAGAGTTCGAGGTCGCGGATGGCCTCGTTGACGCGGTTGTGCTCCGCCTTGATCAATGCGCTGTAGAGCGGCGAAGTCGGATCGTCGGGATCAATGCGCCGGGCCAGCTCGAGTTCACCAAGGGCGCGCGCAGTGTCGCCCACCGCCTCGTGCGCCTTGCCGAGATAGCTGCGCGGGAAGGCCCGCTGGGGCTCGAGAGCCGCCGCCACGAGCAAATCCTCGCGGCCACCCCGAACATCGCCGCGATGGATGCGCGCCAGCCCGCGGCCGAGCCAGGCGTTGCCGAGCGCGGCGTCCGTTTCGATGGCGCGGTTGAACCAGTCGAGCGCGCCGCGCGGGTCGTTCCGCGCGGCGGTCACGAAACCCTTGAGCGCCAGCGCCTGCGCGTGGCGCGGGGCCAGTTCCAGCGCGCGATTCAACGCCGCCATCGCCTCGTCGCGCCGGCCGAAACCGAACTCAAGCTCGGCCACGCGCGCCCACGCGAAGGCGAACTGCGAAGAATTGGTCGCGGCCTGCCGGGCCAATTCCAGCGCACGGCGCAATGTCGCGTCACCCTGGGCACGCGATTGCTCAAGGTACGACGCGGCGAGCTGTTCGCTGGCCAGTCGAGGCGCACCCACGGTCACATCGGAATCGCGGCGGACTGCGGAGACCAAATGGCGCAGGGCCGTTGCCAGCCGGTCCGTTTGCGCCTCGCCTGGTGGGAGCGTGCCGAGGAGTTGCTCAGCCGGCGCGACGTCGCCCACGGACAGCAGCAGCGCGGCGCGGAAAATCTTCTCCGCGCCGGAAGCCGGCGCGCGCCCGGCCGGATACGCGGACAGAGCGGCAAGCAGGTCGCCCTTGCGGTATGCCGTGATCGAGCCGCCCAGCGCACGCGTCTCCTCGTCTGACAGCGGCACCTCGCGCAGGTCGATTACCGCCGGATAATAGAACGACCATTGCAGGATGTTGTTGGCCACGAACCCGGCGACAAGCCGCGGAGCCTCGCCGGGCGTGGCGAAGCCGCGCTGGCCGTTGGTCAAGACCAGCGTGCCAAGCTGGTTGGTCAGGCGCACCGTACCGTCAATCACGGCCAGCGTGGTCTGCTCGACGCCGTTGACGACCTCGACGCTCATGACGAACTCCGTGCCGTCCGTGCCGGCCGCGCTCCCGCGTGTGAGCGCCGGAATCTGTCCGCGCCGGTCCCGGTGAAAAAACGAGAACAGACCGCGCAAGAGCTGCACGCCGCCGTTCCCTCCGATGCGCGCGTCGGGTGCGATCTCGAACTCCGCTCCCGGACCGAACGAGACGACGCTTTTGTCCGCCCACCGAATGGCGCCGCGGCTGTTTTGGCCGGAACGAATCCGGTCGCCAACGCGAAGGGTGTTTGTGCCGGATATCGCGATCCATCGCGTGTCCCTCGCGGGCATCACCTCCACCGTGCCTTGAACCTGCACAAGCAGGATCTCGCCAGCGTCTTCAGCAGCCACGGCCAGCCGCGCGCCGGATAGCATCAACGCAACGGCAAGGCACAGGAGAGGGAAACTGGCAGTGGACAGCGTCTTCATGATTGTGGAGTTCTGCGTTGGACACTTTGCCGTAGTACCACCTGCCGCCGCCCCGAGGCAAGGCGCGGCCATTCAGGTAAAGCCTGATCCTTGCATCCGGGAACCCCCTTGGGAACCCGTCGCTCATGGAGTGCTCAGACGGTAGAACCGGCTGACCACCGGCACGGGCGTCTGCCACAGAATCAGGCGGTTTGTTACCGCGGCGGGAACGTTCGTGAGCGGTGCCCAAACCGGCGCGGCCAACGTGTCCTTGAATTCGACCATATAGCTGCGGTTCGAGATGGCGAGGAAACCAAGCACGGCGTTGGTCACGCCAGCGGACTCAATGGTCGTGATGCGCAGCACGCTTGAGAATTGCGCCGGGTTCGTGCCGGCAAGGAATTCCTGCAAGTTTGTCGCGCCGTCGCCATCAAGATCCTGCATCGCATCGGCGGGATTGTTCGGATTGAGGCCAAACTGAAGTTCCCAATCATCGGGCATCTGGTCGCCATCCGTGTCGGCTACACCGGGCGCATTGGGCGCGCCAGGGGTCGGAGCGCCGCCGCTCCAGTTGAGCGGCTCGTTCCCGTACAACGTGGCAACAGTCTTCTTAAGCGAGTCGCCAGTGCCGGCGGGTGACACCGGCCACGGCGCGTTCGCGCCGAACACCACGCGGTCCGCGACAATGCGCGGCACCAGCCCGAAATCCGGACCTGGAATCGTCTGTGGCGCATCGGGCTTTTGCAGTTCGAGTTCCTCGCCGGTGTTCGAGAGCTTGCCGGACCACGGCCCGAACAACGTCATGTTCGTCCCGTAAGCCCCCTGGAAAACCATCAGCGAGGCTGGATCAGCCGAAGGGTCGAAGCTGACCAGCACCACGTAGCCGCCGGCGGGCAAAACCACGCCGGAAGGGAAGTTGAAGTCCACGCCCTTGCGCACGCGCCAGGTGTTGGCGGGATTGTTCGTGTCGTAAAGCGGCAGCGGCGCGGCGGTCACGTTCTTGAGTTCGAGGAACTCCAGCACGTCGTTTGAGCCGCCGGGCTGGAACATGATCTCGTTGATCACCAGCGGGCCGACCTTGGGATACGTGTTCGTCACGCCCGTGCCGAGGCGGAATTGCGCAACATCCGGCGGCATGTCCTCGCCGAAACTGCGCGCGCTCATGGCCGTGAAGTCCACGCCCACGCTGGTGTGAAATCGACCGAAGGACACACCGTTCTCCGAGGCGCCAAACGTGGCGAACGCGCGGTAGCCGGTCACCGTGCCGGCGTTGGTGGACTGCGCGAGATACACCTCATCGCCCTTGGCGGAACTGAACGAGAACGAGTTCGGGCCGGGATCGGGATTGAACTGGTATTCATAAAACACCACGTAACCGCCCGCCGGCACGACGGTGTTGGTGGGCACGCGGAACTTGAACAGGTTGTTCTGCGAATCGCTGAGGTACCAACCGCTGATGTCGAGATTCGTCGCGCCGATGTTGTGGAACTCGACGGCGTCTTCCAGCGGAAGATCCGAATGCGCCAGCACCTCGTTCACGACGAGGTTCGCCACGGGGAGGAAGTTCGGCTTGCCGGGCGTGGGCGTGGCCGGGAACGTGACAACGCCCGCCGCCCCGTCGGGCAGGCGGCCCTGCGAAACGCCGCTCGATTGGGGGCCGAAGACGTAACTGTCAATGAGCGCGAGATTCGAGTGCGTGACGGCCACGGCCTCGCCGGAAGCACTCAATGAGAAACTCACGTGATCCGCGCCAGCGGTGGTGTTCCCGTCCGCCTTGAATTCCTGGAACGCATCCTGGCCCACGCCAATGAAACTGAGCGCGGGCAACCGATGCTTGGTCAGGCTGCCCAGATTGTCGGTCAGGTAGAACCGGCTGACATCCACGGGCTGCGCGTTTGGATTGTAAATCTCGAAGTAGTCTTCGCTGCCGGGCGCGGGATTGGCCATCCACTCGTTGACCTTGAGCAGAAGCGGATTGCCGAGCGAGGCGGCGATGTTGTTGGCACCAAGGTTGGGCAGAGTGAGCATCCAGTTGGTGCTCCCGCTCGGCACGCGGCCGATCGAGAAGTCGGCGGCCTGCAACCCGTACGTTACCGCGCTAAGCAACGAGCCGCCGTCGGCCAGGCGATTGAACAAATAGACTGCGCCGCCGTTGGCCTTGAGGCCGAATCCGGTATTCGTGGTCGCGGCGGCGAGATCGGCATCGCAACGCACCTTCACGTAGCCGAGCGCGGGCAGGATTGTGCCACCCGGAAACACCCAGCGGCGCGGCGTGGTGGTGCTGTCGGTCAGGCTCATATCGCCGAGGTCCACGGCGTTGGTGGAGGGATTGTACAGCTCGACCCAGTCGGGCTTGCTGCCGTCCGGTTCGGTGAGAGTCGAGTTGTTAGCCAACACTTCATTGATGACCACGCCCGCGAGCGCGGCGCTGTTGGTGACAATGAGAGCCTGAAGTTCGACGCCCAGGGCGGAATCAGAACTGATGGTCGAGCCTTGATGCACCTCGACGGCGAACACGTTGTCGCCCGTGACGAGCATCGAAGACGGCACGCTGAAATAGGCGGAGTACGCGCCGTCGGATGCGGTCGCGGTGGTGATGGCGCCGTTGGTCAACACGCCGGCGGCGAGGTTGAAGCGAGTGCCCGGAATCTCGACGCCGTTCAGGTAGAACGCCGCGCCGTCATCGACAATGTGGCGAAACTGGAGCGAGGTGTAATTCGCGCCGGGGGCCACGGTGAAATGCGCGCGGGCGTAAAACGTGGGTAACGCCGGGTTCGTGACAATCACGGTGCGAATTGGCTCCGGCAACACTTGCACGCGCGTCGGCGTGTACTGGCCGAGCAGGCCGATGCCGCTTGGCCAGGCCGTATCGTTGTGGCTGTTCGTCATCCAGTTCACGCCGTCGAGATTGGTGTGCGCGAGGTAGCTCCAGTTGTTGCTGATGGTCAGCAACGTGATGGTAACCGGCGCGGGAGGCGTGACCGGGCAGGAGTTCGGCGCGCCCGCTGTGGGTGTGCCCAGCGTGGTCCATGTTGAGCCGCCGTTCGGGCACAGGCCCTGCGCCACGTCCGGAATTTGCGGGCCGTAGATCACGCAATCAATCACCGACAAATCCGCTGCGAAGAGCCCGATTTCGCCGTGCTCGGAGGCGAGGTTGAAGTTCAGCGCGGCGCCACCGTTGCCATTGCCGGAGGCGGTGAAGACGAGGAACTCGTTCGCGGCCATGAACGTGAGCGGCTCGATCTGGTTGCGATCCGGCCAACCCAGCAGGTTGTCCGTGAAATACAGCCCACCCAGCGCGACGGGCTGGCCGTTCGGATTGTAGAGCTCGACGAAATCCTCCTGCGACTGGCTGAGGGCCAGCCATTCGTTAATGCGCAGGTTCCTCTCGTTGCCGGGCGTCTGCGCGACATTGCCGGCACCGAAACTCGGCTGCGCGAGCCGCCATTCGCCGGACCCGCCGAAACGGCCGATCGAGAAGTCCGCAATCTGCCGGCCAAACTTCACGAAATCGAGTTCCACGCCGCCGTTGGTGACCGCAGCGAACAGGCGCACAGAGTCGCCGTCCGCGTCGAGCGAGAATCCGAGGTGAATGCCCGGCGTGCCGTCCACGTTGTTGGCGAACACGACGAGGTTCGATCCCGGCGCGAGCACGGTGCCGTAGGGGAAGGTGTATTTGCCGGGCACATCCTTGTTGTTGCTCAAACGCAGGCCGCCGAGGTCGATGGACATCGCCCCCTCGTTGACCAACTCGATGGTGTCCGGGAACGTGCCGTAATGATTCAGCGCGGCGGTGTTGCGCGCGAGCACCTCGTTCAAGCGCACGGCCGGCCAGGTATTGTTGACCACCCATGAAACGACCGTCGGCGCGCTGGCGAGCTGCCACACGCCGTTGGTGCCGCGGGCCAGCACGGCCACGGTGTTGGTGCCGTTGGCCAGACCGCTGAGAACGATGGCCGTACCGATGGGCGTGTCCGCCGAATACGCGGCACCGTTCAGGCTGAACTGATAGGCGTCGGCGCCCGCCGCGCTGACGGCAAGCGTGGCGGTGTCGAGCGGCGTGGGCGAACGCGGCACACCAGTGACCACGGCGACGGGGCCGTTCGAGTAGGTGATGGGCGGCAGAATGCCAAGCACATAGGCACGCCGTGTGGCCATCCAGCTCTTGATGTTGGCAATGGTGCCGGCGGTGACGTAGCCACCGAGGGTTTCATCCACCGTGGCGTTGAAGTTGGTCTGGCTCAATGGCCCGCCAAGCAGGTCGTAAAGCGTCTTGTAGTAAATGGGCTGGAAGTCCGGCCAGTTCAGGAAACGGTCGAAGGCGACGCCGGAGCCATTCGCAGCGGTGGCGGTGAAGATGCTGGAGTTTGCAGCCAGCGATCCCTCGCCAACCAGAGAATCCAAATCCCAGTAGGTGAGCTGAAAACGTCTGTCGATAGCCCCGGCATACATGAAGTAGTCGTCGTTGTACCCGGTGTTCAGCCCGCTCTCGGCGTTGCCCACCAGATTCATGAACGCGAGGTGTTTGAGCCATTGCTCGGCATGAATGACCGAGCGGACGTTGGCGGTGGTGAACGGCACCGCGTTTCCGGTGCCCATCACCGAGAGCATCTCGATGAGGTCCGACCAGTCGTTCACGCTCTGGTTGTTCTCCTTGAACCAGGTGTTGGTGTAGGCGGCGTAATTTGTGCCGCGGTAACTGAAATCGGGCGGCGCGATGTCGCGCACGGCACGGTAGATGTTCCCGTCCGGATCGTTCGGGAAATGAGCCTCGGCGTAGTCCGCGTCCTGCACCTCATTGGCCGCGTAGGCTCCATACATCGGCGCGCCGCTCGCCGCGCGGTTGACATTGTTGACCCGCACCTGCACGGCCGTGGAATGCGCGCCATCCACCCCCGCCTTGCGGGCCAGCACAGATCCAAGATGCTGCACGTGGACGTTCTGCGAATTCAGGTTCAGGCCCAGCACGCCCTTCCAGCGGTTATCGCTGCGGAAATCAACGTGGTAGTTCGGGTAGGTCGAGTTGAGCCGGCTGCCATGGCCACGGTTGCGGAAGCCCGCGTTGTAGCAGAAGGCGATACCCGATCCGTCGATGCTGACGAACGTGCCGTTCATCCGCGAGTTCGGCCCCTGCATCGAACTGTGCGACGGAATGAGCGCCAGTTCCGCGCGCTCGTTCTCGGTCATGATCATCTTGTAAAGCGGCTGCGCGTTGGTCGGCGAATACACGGTGTCATCGACCTGGAAGAGCGCATTCACCACCTGCCCGGTCGGTCCGGCGCCGTCCGTGGCGGCCATCGCCGGGCCGGGCCAGGTGCGGTTGCGCCCGCCGGAGTCGGTGGCGCTCACGTAAAACTCGATGACGGTGTTGTTGGCCTGCGCGGCGAGCCGGGCGCTCCAAAGTCCGTCGTTCGCCACCGCGTCGCCGCTCAATCCGTCGTCGCGCATGGCCATGCTGGTGAAGGCCGGCGGCGTGGCGCTATCAACGCGCCAGAACAGGTTCACGGTGTAACCGGCCGGCGCCTCGTCACTGATTCGCGCCGTGATCAGCGGCTGCTCGGTCGAGCGCGGCACCACCGGGAAATGCGCCACATCGAGAATCAGCGGGGCGATGTTATTGGTGTTGACGGAATTGATCGTGCCGGGAGTTCCGTTGGTGACCTTGCTTGCGGCCCAATTCTGGCCGCTGTCGGTCGTGACGGCGGGATTGATCAACTCAACCGAGGCGCCCAACCCGTCATGCGGCGCAAACCAAATCCATCCGCGATGGCTCAACTCCAGCACGTCGCGCCGCCGCGTCGCCCAGTCGCCCTCGTCCGCGTAGCGCACGGTATCGACGGTGTTGCCCGCGGCGTCCTCGACCGTGATCCGCTCGCCGTTGTTCTGCAAGGTGCCGGTCCAATCGCCAACAACATTGGAGACGCCGGGATATCGCGCCGCGAACGCGCTTGTGCTCGCGGCCACGACGAGATACGCGCCCGGCGCGAGCGCGACATTGGTGAAGGAGAAGTTGACGCCTTTGGTGATTCGCCAGCCGTTGAGGTTCACCGTGGCGCCGCCCTTGTTGTGCAGTTCGATCCACTCGTCGAGCACGTTCTCAGTCGAGGGATGGTACATGATTTCCGAAACCACGACGCCCGAGCTGTTCGTATCCAGCGCGTAACTCCACGGCACGGCGGCAAAGGCGTTGCCGCTTAAATCCGCGATGCCGTGGCCACCCGCCCAAGTCACGTTGACCACGCCCTGCGGCGGCTGCGGAAAGGTGAACACGTACGGACCCGCGCCCGCGCCGGTGACATTCGTCGCGGCGGCGGCGTTGATGAGCAGGTCGCCCGCGCCCACGCCGGAAACCGGCTCGTCGAAGGTGACCGAGATGCTGTTCAGCGCGGCAACGGTCGAACCCGGCAGCGGTGAAATGGTGGCGAGGGCCGGGGCGGCCGTGTCGAGCAGCGTGTAATTCCAGTTCGCGCCGACGCTGTTGGTGTCGAAAGCGTGCGCCGGAATGAACAAGTCGGTGATGCCGTGAGCCGCGGCCCAAGTGATGGAGACCGCGCCGAAGGCCGGCTGCGGAAACGCAAAGCTGTAATTGCTCCCGGAACCCGTGATGGATGACGCGGGCAGGCCATTGACCATCAAGTCGGCGGCATTCACGCCCGTGACTGGTTTGCTGAAAGTAACCGTGAGGTTGGTCAGGCTGGTGACATTACCAGGCGCAGGCGTCTGGTTGAGCACCATTGGCGGCGCGATGTTCGTGCTCACGGTGACGGAGACGACAGCCGAGGTGGTGACGAGGCCGACATTGTCAACGACCACCGCGGTGAGCGCATAGAGTCCGGCGGCGGGCGCATAGGCGATCTCGAACGGGGCGTTGGTCGTCTCACCGAGCAGCACACCATTCGAGTAGAAGGCGAGATTGGTAATCGAGCCATCAGTGTCGAATGCCGCCGCGCCAATGGTGAAGTTTGCCGGCACGCCGAAGAACGTTCCGTCTGCGGGATTCGTGATTGCCACAAGAGGCCGGGCGTTGGTCTCAGCACGACGAACGCCGGACAGCCAGAGATCGAAGCTGATGTCGGAACTGGCCACGGCTTGCTGGTGGATTTCCACTGCGATGACATTCGTGCCTTCGAGCAGCAGCGGCGCGGAGGGGAAGTTCGTGGCGTCCACCGTGTTGTCCGGCGGAGCAGTGCCCACGGTCAGCGTGTTGTAGAGAATGGCCCCGGCCGGCATGTTCGGACTGCGGAACACCTCGACGCCGTTCAGGTAGATCACGCCGCCGTCGTCGCGGATCATGCTGATGGCGAGATTGGTAAAGGATGCGGCGTTGGTGATGCTGAATGCGCGGCGGAAATAGGTGGTGACGTATTTGTTCGCCGAATCTGGCCCGTAACTGACAACCGTGAATTCGTCACTATCGCCATAACCCAACTGCCCCTGCCCGCTGGCCCATGAGGCGTCGTTGAAAGTGTTCGAGCGCCACGCGGTCCCCTGATCCGTGCCGTTGTCGAGATACTTCCAGACGTTGCTGTAGGCGATAAGGGTGTTGGTGATGAACTGGGTTGGCGCGGCCACCGTGACAACCACAGCTGTGCTCACGTTCGTCGCGCCAAGATTGTCCGCCGCCGCCGCAGTGAAGGTGTAGGTGCCGACGCCCAGGCCCGTGAAGTTCACGGTGAATGCCGCGGCGTTGGTCAGCAGGACGGGCACGCCATCCCGGTACAAAATCACATTGGTCACGGTACCATCGCTGTCCGACGCGCTGACGCTGACGGCTAAGCTGGCCGGCGGCGTGTAGGACGCGCCATTGGCCGGAGCAGTGATGGTCACGGCGGGCGGCTGGTTGGCGGGCAGGCCGCTGGTGACGGCGCGCAGGTCCAGGTCGAAACTCAAGTCACTGCTCGTGGCCGCCTGCTGGTGCATTTCGACCGCAAGCACATTCGTGCCGGGCACAAGCAGCGAGGCCGAGATGGCGGCGTTAGTGGCGAGGCTGTTTTCCCCGCTGGCGGTGGCGAGAGCGTTGTAAGCCGCACCGGCGGCGAGGTTGACGCGCATGATTTCGATGCCGTTTAGATACACCGCCGCGCCGTCGTCATAGAGCAGGCGCACGATGAGGTTCGTGTAATCACCGGGATTCGCGACGGAGAACGCGCGGCGGAAATAGTACGTGATGTGTTTGTTGTTCGGGTCGGGACCGAAGCTGATGAGCGTGGCCTCGTCGAGTTCCGCGGTGTTACTGCTGTAGCCCAGTTGCGCCGGGCCGCTGGCCCAGAGGGAATCGTTGAACGACGGCGTGATCCAGTTCGTGCCCTGGTCGGTGCCGTTGTCGAGGTAACGCCAGACCGCCCCGGCCGCGACCAGCGTGTTTGTGGTAATCGTCGGCGGCGCAACCACGTACACCACCACAGCCGAGGACAGATTCGTCGCGCCAGAATTATCCGTGGCGGACGCGGTAAGCGAATAGGTGCCGATCCCCACGCCGTTCACCGTGAACGAGAAGACGCCGGTGTTGGTCTGGAAGAGCGGCGAGCCGTTCTGATACACGACCACGTTCGTCACCGTGCCGTCGCCGTCGGTGGCATTGACGCCGATGGTGATGCTGGCGGGCGGGTTGTAGGTCGCACCGTTCGAGGGAGCGGTGATGGCGACGGCGGGCGGCTGGTTTCCGGGCACCGCACGCTCACCGCGCAATTCGAAGTCAAAACTCAAGTCACTGCTGATCAGCGTTTGCTGATGGATTTCCGCAGCGATGACGTTGGTGCCGATGACCAGGAGCGAGGGCGGCACAACGGCATTGGTTGCAAGACTGTTTTCGCCGTTGCCGGAAGCGAGCGCATTGTAGGCCGCTCCGACAGGCAGATTCACCCGCATGATTTCCTGGCCGTTCAAATAGACCGCGCCGCCATCGTCGAAAAGCAACTGCGCGACGAGATTCGTGAATTCGGCGGGATTCAGCACCGTGAAGGCGCGGCGAAAGTAATACGTGGTGAACTTGTTGTTCGGATCTGGCCCGAAGTTGAGTGTGGTCGCCTCGTCGAGTTCCGCCGGAGCGCTGCTGTATCCAAGCTGCGCCAGGCCGTTGGACCACGAACTGTCGTCGAAAAGACGCCGCTGCCAGTTAGTGCCCTGATCACTGCCGTTGTCGAGGTAACGCCAAGTCGAACCAAACGCTACGAGCGGATTCGCGTTGGTCAGGAAGGCGAAATAGCCCATGTCCGCGCGCGTGCCGTCGGCATCAGCGGGCGAGGCGGGATTGCCGGCGTTGATGACCGGCGAACCGGGCAACACGCGCAGGTTGCGGGCCGCGCTGTTCACGAACAGCGGATCGGCGTTGATGTTGCCGGTGCCCGACCACGGCTCGCCTGTGTCGGTGAAACTGATCGTGAAATTGGTGGCGGCGAAATCGGAGTGAATCGAATTGCCGCCCCAAAGAACACAGTTCGTGACGCGAAAGTCGATGATCGGGCCGGGGGCGTTGGCCTTGTAGGCGGCCATGATGTTGGTGAGATTCGCAGTCAGGGTGCTCTGGGTCAGGTTCACGCGGGCCACGGTGGCGGCATAGGCCTTGGCGGCAATGCCCACCGTGCTGTCGGTGATCACGCAGCGATGCGCGTTGAGCGTACCGTTGAACACGCTGATGGCCTTGGCGTCCTCAGTGGTGCTGGCCCAACCGCGCAGGATGCAGCCCTCGACGCTCACCACCGAGCCGAGGGTGTCGATGCCGTCGTCGTCGCCGAACGCAATCACGGAATCAGCGAGCTTGATGGTCTGCCCAACCTGCTGGTCGTGGAGATAAATACCGTCCGAGTCATCGGGTCCGCGGGTTTCCAGGATGTGACTGTTCGTCAGCAACAGCGCGGTGCCCTGAATTTCTGGTCCGGTCCGCACGCGCTGGAAAAGGCAGTCGTTGAAAGTCAGCGTCGAGTTGATGGCATACATGACCTTGGCTGGCGTGCCGTAATCGCCGCCGGCCGGATTCGTGGTCTGCGCGAGATCCGTGATGCTGCAACTCTCAAAGGTGAGCGTACTGCCTTCCGGACGGACGGCGGGAGCCTGCCCGGTGTGCCCCTCGCCCGTCGCGCGTCCGGCGCGATGGATGAAGGTGTGGCGGTATAGCGATGGCAGGGACGAGTCGTGTCGAATTTGCCCCCAACGGCTGGCAAAAGACGAGTTAGAGCAGGTGATGACCACCGGATGAACCTCTGTGCCGAGGGATTGGATGGAGCCATTGGCCCGCACTATGATGTCCGCCGCGGTCGTTCCCGAAGCAACACCATCGACCAGCACCAACGTGTTCGATTCGATGGTGAGCGTGTAGTTTGTGACAATGACATCGCTGGTTACGTTGATGAGGCCGGACCATGTGCCGCTGCCGCCGTTCAAGATTCCTCCCACTTTGGTTACGGGCTGACCCGCAGCGCTGTGTAACGCGCGCGTGCTGGTCACCAAACCGACCGTCGCAGTCAGGTTAAAATCGGCGCCGCCCGAGAACGTAACCAGGGCGCTGCCCATGCCATTGACGAGGGCAATGCGGTTGGTGGAAAGCGTCACACCGCCGTCGGCGGACAGCACCGCCTCGGCATCCCATGTCTCGCGGTCGCGTCCACCGTCCGGCGCCAGGCCCTCGACGCGGACGAGCACGGGAAGTTCGGGGAGATAATTGTTCTGAACGCGCAGGCGCACGCCCGCCGGGACGGCCGTGGCAGGGGCAGCCAGGGAAAGTCCAACCAAGAGCCCAACAGCAAACAGTTTTTCCTTCATAGAGGTTCCAAACGGCAAAAATGCGCCGGTGACCGGCGCCGCGGAACACACGCGGTCGCAAATGGATTGCGTCAAATGTGTCAGCAACGTGACAACGACGCAAACGGCCGGTGGTTACATCGGAAAAGTTACGGGAAAACCAAAGTGCCGCTTTGACAGCGGACAAGGTGTCGGCGGTTTAGGGAAAGGGGCTGGTTCAACTGCGTTCCGCCAGCCAGTCGCAAGCCTGGGGCCAGACTTCTCGCTGGGCCTTGCCGCCGACGGCCAGACCGATGTGGCCGGCCGGCACGACCACGGACTTGCGGTCGATCGAACTGATGAGGTCGTTGAAGGGAAGACTTTGCGCGCAAGGCACCAAGTCGTCGTTGCGGGCCATGATGTTCAGCACCGGGCAGGTGATGCGTCTCAAATCGACGGTGTGCTTTCCCAGCGGCATCTTATTCTTCACCAGGCGGTTCTGCTGGTAGAGGTATTTCACGAACTCGCGATAGACCTCGCCAGGCACGTCGATGTTGTCGTTGAGCCAGGTTTCCATCGTCAGGAAATCCTCGACGAACTGGTCGTCGTCAGCCTTTTCCATGAGGTTGATCTGCTTCTCGACCAGGTTTTGCACCGGCTTCAAGAGCGTGAAGGTTGCCTGGAGAAACTCCGCCGGGCAGTTCCCGTAAGCATCAATGAACTTGTCCACCTCGAACACCTCGGGGCGCGTCCACAGATTCAGCAACCCCTCGCGTGTCGAGAAATCAATCCCCGCCGCCAGCAGAATGAGGTTCTTCACCCGTTCCTGGTGCAGGGAGGTGAACATCGCGCTCATAGTGCCGCCCATGCAGTAGCCAAGCACGCTGACCGACGGCACTCCGGTTCGCTCGCGCACGTAATCCACCACGTTCGAGATGTAGCCGTTCACATGGTCATCCAAGGTCAGGTGGCGGTCGGCGCGCGTCGGAGCGCCCCAGTCGATCAGGTAGGTGTCGAACCCGCGTTTCACGAAATTCTCCACCACGCTGCGCCCCGGCTTGAGATCGAGAATGTAGGGGCGGTTCACGAGCGCAAACACGAAGATCAGCGGGGTCTTGTGAACGGGCGGTGTCTCCGTGGTATAATGCAACAGTTTTAGCCGGTCTTCCTCGTACACAACCTCCGATGGTGTGGATCCTTTTTTGATCTTCTGGGCCCGCTCCCAGATTCGCGGCATCCGCGCCATACGGCTTGCTCCCCGGATGGTTTCGTCACACATCGCCTGCTGCCAGCGCAGCCACGGATTGGTCGTCGCGTCGTTCATGGACTGGTTCCTTCCTTTCTGGCCGTCGAACCTTTGCGGGCCGGTTTGCCTGAACCCGCCGCCTTTGCTTCTTTCAACTCCGCGACCTGCGCCGCGAGGTCATCGATCCGGTCGAGCACGCGCCTCTCCATGTGCCGCACGGCCAGCAGCACGGCGTCAATGTCCTCCCGCGCAGGAGCTTGGGCGTCATGGTGCATTTGCGTCAGACGTTCGTTCGCCATGCACCGCAACGCGACCATGTTCTCCATCCATTGACGGGTGCTCTCCATGAACTGCGGTGAACGGAGAAACTCGTCCCAGGACTTCGTGAGCGCATCCAGCAGGTTTGCCCGCATCTGCCGCATAAACTCGGGCGGCGTGTTCTCAGGGGAAAATGTCGCCCCGACCTGGAGCATCCTGCCAAACGTCTCGCTCCAAATCTTCTGGAATGCCGCGAAAGACTCGGCCGGTCCCGACTGGTTCTGTTGTTCGTCGCTCATGGCAATATTCCTGCAATCGCACTACCCGGCTGCCCCGTGGACGTTCCGTCCACGGGTCACCGCTTCTGCAACACACTCAGCAAAGTTCGACCGCGATGGCCACGGCCTCGCCGCCGCCGATGCACAACGCATTGATGCCGATTTTCGCCTGCTTGCGTTTCATGGCATTGATCAAGGTCACGAGTGTCCGCGCTCCGCTCGCGCCGATGGGATGCCCGAGGGCCACCGCCCCGCCGTGGACGTTCACCCGGTCATGCGGAATGGCCAGATCCTTCATCGCCGCCATCGGCACGACCGAGAAGGCCTCGTTGATCTCGAACAGGCCGACATCACCGACGAACATCGCAAGCTGCTTGAGAAGCTTCTTGATCGCGCCAATGGGAGCCAATGTGAACCACTCCGGCTCGCGTGCAAACGTCGCGCAGCCGAGGATTCGCGCGTCAGGCTTGACGCCCAGTTCCCTCGCCTTGTCCGCTCCCAGCACAACCACCGCCGCCGCACCGTCGTTGATGCTCGAGGCGTTGCCGGCGGTGACCGTGCCTTTCTCCCCAAACGCAGGGCGAAGCTTGCGCAACTTCTCCTCGTTGAACTTCTTCAGGTTCTCGTCCTCCCTGACGGAATGCACTTCCTTCCCGGCCTTGACCTCGACCGGGATGATCTCTTC
>CAYQWK010000114.1:0-15411 GCA_964420805.1 uncultured Bifidobacteriaceae bacterium
GGTCGGTGATGCTGGCGGTGGGATTCGCGGCCATGAAGTCCGGCCCGAGTTGCGTCCAGCCGGGCGTGTTCAGGTCGTCCTTGTAGAAGATGCGGTAGGTGCGGCCGACGGTGGTGGCAATGGTGAAGGTAGCCTGTCCGCTGACGCTGGCGACGGAGTGGATGACCGGGCCGGCCACGACGGTGTTGTTGGTGGGCGTCGCGGGCGGACGCACGGTGATGATGAAAGCGACCATGTCGCTCAAGGGCGGCACGCCGTTGTCGGTGACGGTGAGTTCGATGGGATAATCGCCGGGCGGCTGGTTGGTCGGAACAACCCAGCGATAGGCGCCGGTGCCCAGCAGCAGGGAGCCGGGCAGGGCGGAGGCGGGGTTGGTCATGTAGGTGAGCGTGTTGCCGTCTGGGTCGTAGGCGCGCGTGTCGAGGGTGACGAACTGACCCTGGTTCAACACCGCGTTGGTCACGGCCGGGAAACGCGGCGGGCTATTCGTGCCGGGAATGCCGTTTGAGTTGCGCGGCGTCGGCCGGGTCATGGCGTAACGCTGGCTCGCGCCATCGCCATAGCGGCCCTCGCTGATGTCCGGGGTCTGCGCGCCATAAGTCAGCGTGTCCAGCGGCGTGATTCCGTCCGGCGCATAAATGCCGATGAAGCCGGAACCCGCGCCGAGCCTGAAGTTCACATGCAGGTCGCCGCGGGCCGGACTGTTTTGGGAAACGGTGTCGTCCGCCCAGACGAGGAAATACGCGCCGGGGGCGATGCGATACTGCCCGTTGTTCGGCACGCGGTATTTGACCGGGTTCCCGGAATTGTCGGTGAGATAGAAATTGCTGAGGTCGATGGTCTGCGAGCCGGCGTTGAACAGCTCGATCCAGTCATCGAGGGCGGAGTCGGCCGGGTCGCGAATGCCCAAGGTGTTGCTGGCGAGGAACTCGTTGATGCACAGCGGAACGGGCCGGCCTGCGTTCGTCGCGCCCGGCGTGGCGGCGGCGAGCATCTGCCGGAAGACCGGTTGGCCCTCGGGATGGCTTCCATAGGTGGCGCCCTGGCCGAGGCGGCGCCAGGAGAGATGATCGAGCAACTGCGGCTGGCCATTGGTGAGGCGAAGCAAGGCGAGCCGGCCGCTGTAGGCCAGGGCAAAACCCATGTGGATGTTCGTGCCCGAAGTCTGCGCGGGCTGGCCGTCAGCCCAGAGAACTTTGTGTTCGCCGGGCGCGAGAACGAGATCGGGCGGGAAGGACCAGGTCGCCGGGCTGCCAATCCAATTGTCGGCGAGGAAATAGTTGCTCAATGCGACTGGTGCCGCGCCGGCGTTGAACAGTTCGACCCACGGCGACGGCTCGCCCAGGTCGTCGACGATTCCGCCGAGGTTCGCGAGCTGCACCTCATTGAGCCACACGCCGTCGAAGGCGGGCAGCGTGGCCCCCATCGCGTTGGCCGCGCCGGGCGAGGGCGGGCCGGCCGTCCAGTTCGCCACGCGCGCGTTGTCCTGCGTGATGTCGATCAACTGAAGCGACTGGCCGGTCGTCGGCACGATCCACGGCGCGAACGGCTCGTGGCGCACTGCGTCCACGGCTTGATACGGCAAGGTGTTTGACCGCAGCAGCGCGAGGGTTTGCGTGGGGCCGAGGCTGGTGTTGAACGCTGCGAAAATCGGGATGCCCGAGCCATAAGCGGCGCGGAAGGCATTGCCGTCGCGCGCCAGGACGATGGTCTGGCCGTTGGTGATGATCGCCCCGAGCGTGAAGGTCAGGTCCACGCCGTCAAGCTTCCAGCCGTTCAAGTCGAAGCTGTTGCCGGAGCGGTTGACGATCTCGACGAACTGCGCGCCGGAAACCGCGGGCAAGTGCATCACCTCGGTGATGACCAGGGCTTGCGCGGGGTCCGGCTCAACGCCTGCGAAGGTCGCGTTGATGGTGAGCGTCGCCCCCGGCACCGCCGCGCCGAAGCGGTCGAAGCCGGCAAGGTCGAACGTGTTCCCGCCCGGATGCAGCACCACGCGCATGACGAAGCTCGTCGGGCTGTTCCAGGTCATCGGGTAGTTCGTGCCGTTGAGCGTGATGGTCTTGATGTTCACCGGCGCGGAGCCGGCGATGAAATAAAGGTTGTTCGTGGTGATGAACGATAGCGGACCGAACACCGTGAAGGGCGCGTTCACCGTGGCGAGCTGCGAGAGAATGTAGGCGCGGCGGCTGGCGATGTAGGCCTTGATGCCCGCCACGGCATCGAGGTCGATGTTGATGTTGTTGTTCGTGAGCGCGTGAACGCGGGCGTCGATGTGCGGGTCGAGATTGGCATTGCTGAACGGCCCGGCCACGAGGTCGGAGAACGCGCGCCAATAGGCGCGGACAATGACCGGCGTGTTGAACATGGCCCGCACGCGCGGGTCGTTCGAGGCGAACAGCGGCTCGTTGGCCGGGCGGCCCAGACCGAGCGAGTAGTCCGCGTCCCAAGGCAGATGCACGAAGTTCGTCACGTTGCCGCGGTAAAGGTAGTCGTTCTTGCCGCGGTCCCAGCCGTAGGTGTCGAAGTTGCCGATCGCGCGTTGCACGGCGAAGTGGCGCATCCACATCTCCCAGTCGGCGACGGTGCTCAAGACATCGGGATCGATGACGGCGTTGGTTGGATTGTCTGCGGGGCTGGCGGCGTTGATGAGTTCGTAGATGGGCGAGAAATCGTTGGCGGAGCTGCCGACGTTCACCGAGCGCTTGCGAAACTTGTAGCGGTAGAGCGCGGGTGTGAGCGTGGGCACGCCGTTGATGGTGGTGGTGTGGCGTTCGAGGTCGGCGTCGTCGTAGGCCGCGACATCGAAGCCGTTCGGGTCGAACTCGAACCAGTCCTCGACCTTGAACAACTGCCCGCCCGCGTCATTCGGGAACCACTCGTCGATCATGTCGCCGTTGGGCTGCTGCGAATCCTCGAAGATGAAATTGCCGGGCCGCTCGTAACAGGTGCTGCGTTGGCTGCCGTTGACGAAAAGGTGAATGTAGCGCCGGTGGTTGTGCGGCAGGGCGAGGCCCTCGAAGATTTTATAGACGGTGCTTTCACTCACCGCGCTCTGGTCGCTCACCGTGTAGCGGTCGGGATTGCCGGGGTTGTTCAGCACGAAGTCCGACGAGCCGAGAAACGCGTCGTCCTCCGGAAAACTCAACACGTAATCCACCCGCAACGGTCCGGCCGGGCCGGCGGTGGAGTTGGTGCGGTGGAACGGGCTGCCGGAAAACAGCGGCAGGGCGTTGTACACCGCGCGCGAGTTGTTGTAGATGAACGTCGCGTCCATCGGCGTGTTGTCGAGCGGGTTGCGCGTGTGCCAGCGGTTCGAGTTCGCGGCCGTAACCCAGAGATGATACGTGCCGAAATCTCCAGCCATCTGCACCTCGCCCCAGCGCACGACGCATTCGCGCGCCACCGCGTCATTCGGCCAGCAGCGGTCCATGCCCGGCTTGGGAAACACCTGCGACGGAAACGTCCCGCTCGCGCCCGGTACGTCGATGCCCTCGACATAAAACGCGGCCATCTCGCCCGCCGCCTGGCCCGGAATGACCGCCGTGAAGATGCCATCGCGCGACAGGTAATCCGCCCCGGAACCATCATCAACCATCAGCACGCTCGTGTAGGTTGCGCCGGGGTCGATGCGGTAATGCAACAACGGCGACGCCACGCCGTGACGGTCCGAGAAGCGCGCCGTGACCACCACCGCCTCATTCGCGGCCGGCAGCAAGGGCGAGTGCTTCACTTCGTAAACGGCCGGCCCGGCGTTGACCACGCGCGTGCTGTTTGTCGCGCCGGGCGTGCCGAGTTTGCGCGGCAAGGAAAGCCGCCCATAAGCTTCCGTGGCGCTGCCATGCAGGCGCAGTAGAATCTCCGGATGCCCGCGCAGCCAGCGGACCTTGGCGCGGATTGAGACCTGGTGCGGACCGTCCGGGATGGGCGTGGCGAAGGGCGCGGAAAGAATGCGGTTGGATTGGTTGTCGCCGCGCGAGCCGGCGCGAATGCGCAGGCTCTTCGCGCCGAGAAAGCCCTCGTTCTCGACCGTCGAGAAATCGTGCGAACCTTGCAGCGACCACCCGGTCAGGCCGCCCTCGAAGCCGCCGTTGGCCACGAGGTTCGGTCCGTGGTCCACGCGCACTTCGACCTCGTCGATCAGGCATTCTCCGAGGCCCTGAAGCATGACGATGAGACTGTCGTTCACCGGCGAACCCAGGGTCTCGCCCAGCGGTCCGTTGTATTCGATGGCCGTCCACTGGCTTTCGCCGGTGTCATTGCTGTCCGTCCAGTTCGACGGCAATTGCTCGTTCCCCTCGACATCGGTGAGTTCCAGGCTGCTGCCGAGTCCGTCGGACCAGAAGCCCCATTTACCACCATCGCCATAGGTCACCTCGCTCATGATGACGTTGAGCTTTTCAGTGAAGGTCTGGTTGCTGCGCGTGACCATGTCGTAATCGGCGGAGGCCAGCACGAGGCGTTCACCGCCGTTGGCCAGCGTGCCCGTGAACGGGCCGAAGGTGTTGTTGGAACTCAGGTTCGAGTAGATCGCGAACAGATTGGTCGGATTCCGCGCCACCACCCAATGCGCGCCGGGCGGCATGGATTGCGTGTAACTGTTCGTCGGGAACGCATAGTTGATGCCCACCACGAACTCCCAACCCGCCATGTTCACCGGCGCACTGCTGCGATTGACGATCTCGACGTACTCGTCGTCCGAGTTTCCGGAGATGGGATTGAACATGATCTCGTTGATGACGACGGGATTGCGGCGCGGGATGCTGTTATGTCCGCCGGGCGTGTTCGTGGCCATGCAATACGTCAGCGGCCCGCCGTCCGGCCAGCGCCCGGTGGTGATGTTGTTCGACGCGCCGCGGAAGTCGATCACGTCGATCACGCGCGTCTGGTTCGAGTTCCAAAGCAGCACCGTCTCGCCACCCGCGAACAACTCGAAGCCGAGCTGGCTTTGGTAATAAACCAGGAACCCGTTCGGCGGGATGATCGTGCCATTGGGAATGCGGAACTTGTTCGTCAACGGATCATCGCTCAACCATGCCCCGGACATGTCCACCGGCGCGGTGCTGTGGTTGTAAAGCTCGACCCAGTCCTCCGGATCACTGTGGTTCTGCCATTCGTTGATGAACACCGCCGCCAGCGGGTCGGGCGTCATTGGTTCCGCCACGCCGGGCGAACCGCCCACGCTGTCGCTCTCCGCCCAGGCCCGCGGATCATTCTCGCCGTACGACGGCCGCACCAGCGCCAGCGAATGCCCCGTGCCATCCGCGGCTTCCGACCACGGCGGCGAATCCGCGTATTCCACCTCGAGCAGCTTCGCCCCCAGCCGGTGCATCAGTCGCACAATGCCGCGGTCGGTCGGCAGCCGGTTCGTGGCCGCGCCATCCCACGGCCCGAACACATTGGTGATCCCGTAATGCGACTGGATGAGCGTGGGCACGCGCGCCACCACCAGAAACGCGCCGGGCCGCAGGATCGTGCCGGGCGGAAACGTATAATGCACCGAGCCATCCATGCTGAACCCGCTGAGGTCCTCGTCCCACGGCTTGGTATTGGAAAGCTCGATGAACTCGAAAGTCAGGTTGGTTGAGACCACCGGCGCGGGGCGCGGATTGTACATGATCTCGGTGATGACCAGGCCGGTACGCCGGCTCGAAGGCCCGGCCGGTTCGCGATCGAGCGTGAACTGGGCGCGCGCCGGCAGGGCCAGGACGAGCAACAGGAGGAGGAATTTTGCGGGATGAATCACGGGAAAATTTGGGAATCCAGGCAGCAACGCGCGCCCGCAAAATAAACGGCGGGATGGACGCTCGAAGTCGGCCACAGGCATCAAGGTGTCGGTCAACAGTGACAAATGTTCCAGCGCCGCGACAACCGCGCGCCGTTTGGGTTACGCCGGGAGAGTAAAGAAGCACCCGCAAGGTTACAAAAACCATCTGCGAACGCAGTTTGGCTGCGCGACGCTTTGCGACGCGTCAAATTCCACGAAAGACATCAGAACGGCACGACTCCCGGCTGCACAACGAACTTGTGAGCGGGTTTGCAGTGGTGTTGAATTGCGGGTCCCGAAACCTGATGTCTATGAGTCCTTTTGTCCGGTGGTGTCATCGAGTGTTGTTGCTTGCATTGCTGGCTCCATTGCTGGCCCGCGCGGATCGCGTCTTGATCAATGAGTTCATGTATCAGCCCGCGTCGTTGAGCACGAACGAGGAGTGGATCGAGCTTTGGAACGCCGGCACAAACGCCGTGAACCTCCAGGGCTGGCGGCTGACCAAAGGCGCGAACTTCACCTTCAGCAACGCTTACTCGCTCGCGCCCGGCGCGTTCGTGGTCGTGGCCGCCAACTCGAATGTCTTCGCCGCGAATTATCCGGCGGTGGCCGCCTCCGGCATCGTGTTCGGGAACTGGTCCGGCACGCTGCGCAACAGCGGGGACACCATCCGCCTCGAAGACGCCGCCGGGAGCAAGGCCGATGAGGTCACTTACGCCGATCAGGGGGACTGGGCCTTCCGCATCCGTGGCGCGCTGGATCGGAATCATCGCGGCTGGGATTGGTTCGCGCCGCACAACAGCACCGGGCTGACGCTCGAACTGGTGAATCCAGACCTGCCGAATTCCTCCGGCCAGAACTGGTCGGCGAGCGCGGTCTTTGGCGGAACTCCGGGCGCGGCGAATTCGACCTTCAGCACCAACACCGCGCCGCTGGTTCTCGATGTCGCACATTTCCCGCTCGTGCCGCGCTCGACGAACTCGGTGTTCATCTCCGCGCGGATTGTCGATCCGCAGGGTACGAACACGGCGGTGAAATTGTTCTATCGCCTCGACGCCAATCCGCAGTTCAACCCGTTCACCGCCACCACGATGTTCGACGATGGCGCGCATGGGGACGGCCTTGCGGGGGACGGAGTGTATGGCGCGTCGATTGCCCCGCAGGCGGATCAAGCAATCGTCGAGTATTACGTCGAGGCGGCGGGTGTCACCGGGAAGACGAACTCCTGGCCCGCGCCCGTCATCGCGGCCTTCGACGGTGCCGGGCCAACCGGGCATGTGGCCAACGCGCTCTTCCAGTTCGACAACACAGCTTACGCCGGCGGCCAGCCGCTTTACCGCCTCCTCATGACCGAGGCCGAGCGCGTCGAGCGTACGGTGATTGCCAACGTGGACAGTCAAAGCGATGCGGCGATGAACGCGACGTTGATCAGCATTGAGGGATCGGGTTCCGAGCTGCGCTATCTTTGCTCGATCCGCGAGCGCGGCGCTGGCTCGCGCACGAGCAGTGCCGGGCGCGCGGTGCCGAATCAGCGAGTGAACGTGCCATCTGACCGCCGCTGGAAGGGCGTGACGCAGTTCAACCTCAACTCGCTTTACACGCACGCGCAACTGGCCGGCTACGCGATGGCGTCGCGCGCGGGCTTGAACACCGAATCTGCGCGCATTGTGCAGGTTCGCATCAACGGCACGAACAACGCCAGTGCCAGCCTGCCGCAGTACGGCTCGTACATTCATCTCGAGACGGTCAATGCCGGTTTCGTGGATGCGCACTTCCCGCTCGATAACGGCGGAAACGCCTACCGCGCCAGCGACTTTTCCCATCGCGCCGACTTGTCTTATCAGGGAACGAACTACACCAGCTATTCGACCACCGGCTACGCCAAGCAGAACAACACCAGCGAGAACGACTGGAGCGACCTCATCAATCTCACCGATGTGCTGAACAACACGCCGGATGCAAACTATGCGCAGGCCGTGCGCCAGGTCGTGAACGTCGAGGAATGGATGCTCTACTTTGCCGTGTTCGCCCTGCTCGAAAGCGAGGAGACCAGCCTGGCCACCGGGGCGGGGGACGACTATTCGATGTATCGCGGCTCGATTGATCCGCGTTTCCTGCTCATCGCACACGATTGGGATACGATCCTCGGCCAAGGGGACGCGGGCGGCTCGACGAACCGCAATTTCTTCCGCATGACGAACGTGGCGGCGGTGGCGCGGTTCATCAAGAACCCGGAGTTCGCGCCCGTGTATTACGCCACGTTGCTGCGGTTGCTCGACACATCGTTCTCGAATGAGCAGGAGAGCCGCGTGCTCGACGAAGTTCTCGGCCCGTGGGTGCCGGCCGCCACGGTCACGGCCATGAAGACCTTTGCCACGAACCGCAACTCGTGGGTGCGCGGACAAATCCCGCGCGCAGCGACGGTGAACTCCGGACTTTCAGCCGTGTCTGGCTTCCCGTGGACGAACGCGCCGGAAGTCCTGCTCTGGGGCCGCTCGGACGCCGTGAACACGCGCACCGTGCTTGTCAATGGCTCGACCTCGATCTGGTCCGCCTGGGAGGCGCGCTGGACGAACACCGTGACGCTCGTGCCCGGCATCAACCGCGTCATCGTGCAGGGTCTCGATGCGAATGGCGTCGAGGTCACGCGCACGAACTACGACATTTGGTACGACACCGGCGCGAACACCGCCGTCTCCGGCGCCATCGCGGCGAACACGGTGTGGACGCCCGGCGGCGGTCCTTACTATGTCACGGCCAACCTCACCGTGTCGGCTGGAGCGACGCTGACAATCCAGCCGCGCACGACGGTGTTTGTTGGATCTGGCGTGAGCATCACTGTGAACGGCCGTTTGCTCGCCGAGGGCACGGACCTTGCACGCATCCGCTTCACGCGGCTGCCCGGCAGCGGCAACTGGGGCAGCCTGGACTTCATCAACACCGGCACCAACGAGAGCCGCGTGGCTTACGCGGATTTCGACTCGTGCGCCGGCATCGACATCGGCGGGCACAGCGCGCAACTGCACGCGAATAACTCGCGCGTTTTCATCGATCACTGCACATGGCCGCCCACGCCGGCGCAGCAATACATCTCGTTTGATGCGAGTTCGTTCATCGTGCAGTCGTGCGTGTTCCCAACCTATCCGTGGGCCACCAGCGCGCCGGAGATGTTGCACGGCGTGAACGGCATTCCCGCCGGCGGCTACGGTATCTTCCGCGACAACTACTTCGGCCGCACCTACGGCTTCAACGACACCATAGACTTCACCGGCGGCCAGCGCCCCGGCGCGATTCTGCAAATCATCGGCAACATCTTCGACGGCGCGGGCGACGACCATCTCGACCTCGACAGCACCGACGCCTGGATCGAGGGCAACGTCTTCATGCACGCGCATCGTGATCCGAACCGCGTGGATGATCCGCTCGACACCGCGAGCGCGATTTCGGGCGGCGTGGACGTGGCCGGCCAGTACTCCGAGTGGACCGTTTTCAACAACCTGTTTTACGACGTGGATCACGCGGTGCTCGTGAAGCAGGGCAACCGTTTCAACTTCATCAACAACACGGTCGTCCACGTGGCGAAGGAGAACGGCAGCGGCCAGACGAACGACATTGCCGTGTTCAATTTCACCGACAAGGGCCTCGCGCTGCCGGCGGCTGCCCTTGGCGCGGGCGCGATCATCGCGGGCAATGTCATCTGGGACACGCCGGCGCTGGTCGCAAATTACAGCGCGGCCAATTACACCGTCATCTTCACCAACAACGTCCTGCCTACGAACTGGGCCGGGCCGGGCGGCGCCAACGTGGTGGCAGATCCGCGGCTGAATCTTCAACTCATCACCACGATCAGCAACGCCAGCGCGCAGGCCGTGCGGGCCGCGTTTATGCCGCGCACGGGCTCGCCGGCCTTCGGAGCGGGCATTGGTGCGAAGTACGACGCCGGCGGGTTGAATCCCCGGGGGCTGATGATTTACGGCGAGCCGCCCGTTGAAACTTCCGCGACCACGGCCACGCTCACCGTCGCGTCCGGCGGGACGTTCAACTGGGGCACCAACGCCTACCTTTGGGGCTACACGCATTACCGTTGGAAGCTCGACAATGGCGCGTGGAGCGCCGAGCTGCCGATCAGCACGCAGCCCACCATCAGCCTTAGCGGCCTGTCCTCCGGGCCGCACACCGTGTCCGTCGCGGGCCGCAACGACGCCGGATATTATCAGGACGACACGTTTGTTTATCCAACCAACGCGGGCGTGGCGGCACACGTCACCGTCTCGCGCACCTGGACGGTCACGAACTCGCCCGGTCGCGTCATCCTTAGCGAAATTCTCGCGCACAACACCGGCGGCGTGGAAGTCGGCGGCTCCACACCCGACCTCATCGAGTTGTTCAATCCCGGCTCGGCGCCAGCGGATCTCGGCGGCGTTGGCGTCACGGATGATCCCGCGCAGCCCTACAAATTCCAGTTCGCGCCCGGCACCACGCTTGGCGCGGGGCAATACCTCGTTCTTCAGGCCGACAGCGGCAAGGAAACGAACTACCAGCACCTTGGCTTCTCGCTCAATCAAAGCGGCGATTCGGTTTACCTCTCTCGCAGTCTGGCCAACGGTGGCGGCGTGCTTGATTCAGTCGATTTCGGCATGCAACTCGCGAACCTCCCCATCGCGCGGATGGCTGACAATTCGTGGCATCTGGCCGTGCCCACGTTCGGCGCGGCGAACATCGCCACCGCATCCGGAGAACCTTCCCGGCTGCGCATCAACGAATGGCACTCCGACCAGGCCTTCGGCAACGACTTCATCGAACTCTTCAACACCGACGCGTTGCCGGTGGACTTCGGCGGATGCTACGTCACCGACACCCCCGCCAGCGGCGCGACGCTTCACCACGTCACACCGCTGACATTCGTGGCGGCAGGCGGGTTCTTCCTTTTCGTGGCGGATGGCGACACGGGGCAGGGGAGTGACCATCTCTCATTCAAGCTCTCGCCGGATCGCGGGGAGATCGCGCTGTTCTCGCCGGCCCTCGAATTGATCGACTGCATCCTTTACCAACCGCAGACCACGGACACATCGGAAGGTCGCACCCCGGACGGGGCAAGCGCCCGCGCCGTGTTCAACACCCCCACCCCCGGAGCGCCAAATCCCGGCCAGGGCAATATCGCCATCGTCATCTCAAACCTCTTCGCGCCGGTCTTCAACATCACCGGCAAGTCTTGGAAGTATGACGCGAGCAGCAACGACCTCGGTACGGCCTGGCGTGCCGCGGGCTACAACGACGCCGCGTGGCCGAGTGGAACCGGGTTGTTCGGCTTCGAGAGCACCTCGAACCAATACGCGCCATACAGCTTCACCACCTACGTGCCGTCGCCCACTCGCGGCGGGCCGATCACGGTTTATTACCGCACCCATTTCAACTGGACCAATGGCGCTGGATGGACGCTGGTGTTGACGAACTACGCGGACGACGGCGCGGTGTTTTACCTCAACGGCACGGAACTCGGGCGCATCCGCGTGACGGCTAATCCGGTTCAATTCAGCAGCCAGGCGCAGAACTCGACGGAGCCGTCGATCGACATCCTCAACTTTGCCGGCACCGGGTTGGTCAACGGCGACAACGTGATCGCGGTCGAGTTGCATCAGTCGGACACCAACAGTTCGGATCACGTCTTCGGCCTCGGCCTCGCCGCCATAAAGGCCATCACCAACTTCCTGCAAATCGCCGTCACGCTGAACGAGGTGATGGCCAACAACCACAGCTACACCAACACCGATGGTTCGGTGACGGACTGGGTGGAGTTGTACAACCCCGGCGGCGCGACCGCCGATTTGAGCGACATGAGCTTGAGCGATGACGTGGCCACGCCGCGGCGGTGGGTCTTCCCGTCCGGGGTCACGCTCGTGCCGGGCGCGCACCTCGTGGTGAAGTTTGATCCAGGCTCGCCGGCCTCGACGAACGCGGCGGCGCTGATGAACACGGGCTTCGGCTTCGACGCCGGCGGGGATCAAGTGTTGCTCTTCGACAAACTCGCGCGCGGCGGTTCGCTGGTGGATTCAGTGACGTTCGGATTGCAGGCGGCGGACTTCGCCATCGGCCGCATCACCAACGGCACCGGCCCTTGGACGCTCACCCTGCCGACGGAAGGCGGCGCGAACATCGCGGCGGCACAGGCGGCTGTCACTTCGCTGCGCATCAACGAATGGATGGCGGACCCGCGCAGTGGCGATGACTGGTTCGAGCTGTTCAACTCGGCGGCACAACCCGTGGCGCTCGGCGGGCTTTACCTCACCGACGACTTGAACAACCGCACGCAGTACCGCATCCCGAACCTTTCCTACGTCGCCGCCGGAATGCGCGGCTTCGTCCAGTTCTCCGCCGACAGCACGCCGAGCAAAGGCGCCGACCACACCAACTTCAAACTCTCCGGCACCGGCGAAGCCATCGGGCTGTTCGCGGCGGATGCCTTGACGGCCATCGACACCGTGACGTTTGGCGCGCAGCAAACTGGCGTTTCCGAAGGCCGCTTTCCCGATGGCGCCACGAACATCGTTCGCTTCCCGAGCACGGCCACGCCGGGCGCGGCGAATTACCTCCCCATCACGGAAATCCGAATCAACGAGGCGCTCACGCACACGGACCTGCCGCTGGAGGACGCCATCGAATTGTTCAACGCCTCGGCGTCGCCCATCAACATCGGCGGCTGGTATCTCAGCGACACACCGTCCGACCCGAAGCGCTTTCGCATTCCCGACAACACGATTCTCCAGGCCGGCGGCTTCGCGGTGTTCTACGAGAACCAGTTCAACTCCACTCCGGGATTCCCGCCTAGTTTCTCGCTCAGCTCCGGCGAGGGAGATCAAATCCACCTGTCGGCCGCCGACTCATTCGGCAACCTGACCGGTTACCGCGTAACCGAGGATTTTGGTGCGCAGGTCAACGGTGTCTCGTTCGGCGCGTATGAGACGAGCGTGGGCTTCAACTTCGTGGCCCTGACCGCGCGCAGTTTCGGCGTGGATGCTCCGGCCACCGTCGCGCAATTCCGCACCGGCACGGGCCTCGTCAACCCCGCGCCCGTCGTCGGCCCGGTGGTCATCAACGAAATCCACTACCATCCGCCGGACCTCGGGACGAACGACAACACCCTCGACGAGTTCATCGAGCTGTACAACACCGCCTCGACCAACGTCGCGTTGTTCGACCCCGCCAACCCGACCAACACCTGGCACCTGCGCAACGCGGTGGATTTCAACTTCCCGACCAACCTCACCATGGCAGCGCGTTCGTATTTGCTGGTGGTGGGTTTCGACCCGGCGACTAATGCGGCGCAGGTCACGTCGTTCCGTTCCCGCTACGGCGTGGGCGGCGGAGTGCCAGTCATTGGCCCTCTGGCCGGCAAGTTGAACAACGACGGCGACAACATCGAACTGCGCCGCCCGGACCTGCCGAACCTCGGCGACGTGCCCTACGTGCTAGTCGAGCGAATCCGCTACAGCGACCTCGCCCCGTGGCCGACCGCCGCCGACGGCAACACCAACGGCAACGGCATCTCGCTCCAGCGCATCCTCCCGGCGGCCTTCGGGAATGATCCCGTGAACTGGCTGGCCGGCCTTCCGACGGCGGGCGCGACGAACAATCCCTCCATTGGCGCGCGGCCTTCCTTCACGCTTCAGCCGACGAACCGCGTGGTCAGCCCGGGCGCGAGCACCACCTTCAGCGCGACGGCCTCCGGCGTGCCGCCGCTCGTGTATCAATGGCGCTTCAACGGTTTGGACATCAGCGGCGCAACGAACGCGACGTTTGTGGTGACCAACTCGCAATTCGCCCAGGCCGGCAACTACTCCGTGCGCGTCGCGAATCTTTACGGCGCGACGGTCAGCACCAACGCCGCGCTGGCGCTGGCCACGTCGCCGGAGGTCGTTTTCCAGCCGCAAAGCGTCGCCGGGACCGTGGGTGCGACCGTCAGCTTCACCGTCGCCGCGCGAGGTGCTTCGCCGCTCGCGTATCAGTGGCGCAAGGACGGCACGAACATCGGCGGAGCCACGCAGCCCACGCTCAGTCTGACCAACGTGCAGTTCACCAACCAGGGTGCTTATACGGTCGTCATCACGAACAGCTTCGGCGCGGTTACGAGCGCCATTGCGTTCCTTCAGTTCAACTCCGCGCCCATTATCATCACGCAACCGCAGGGCACGAACGTGGTCGTCGGCCAGACGGCGAATTTCTCCGTGACCGCGTTCGGCAGCTCGCCGCTGCGTTACCAATGGCGCTTCAATGGCGTGGCCATCGGTGGCGCGACGAATTTCACGCTCACCGTGACCAACGTGCAGCTGGCCCAGGCCGGCAACTACAGCGTCGTCATCACGAACATCTTCGGCCCCGTTACCAGTTCTAACGCCGCGCTCGGCGTGGTCGCGCCGGCGACGGTGACGATTGCAGCGACGGACGCCGCAGCGGCGGAGGCGGGCGATCCCGGCCAGTTGGTCATCACGCGCAGTGGGGTGACGACTTTGGCATTGTCGGTTTATTTTACCATTGGCGGCACGGCGGGGAACGGCTCCGACTATCAGGTCATATCCAGTCCCGTGGTCATCCCGGTTGGAGCAAGTAGTGTGAACGTCAATATTGTGCCAGTGAACGACGGTGCGCCCGAGGCGGCGGAAACAGTCGTGCTCACGCTCGCGTCCGCGCCGGAGTACGTCGTGGGCGGCGCGGGAACGGCCTCGGTCACCATCGCGGACGACGACAATCTGGCGCCCTCGGTGACACTGACCGCGCCGGCAAACAACGCGTTCTTCCCCGTCTCGCCCACGAACATCCAGATCAGCGCCGTGGCAAATGACCCCGATGGGACGGTGTCGAAGGTTGAGTTTTTCAACCACGGGACGAACAAGCTTGGCGAGGTCGCGGGACCCGGGCCGTTCAACCTTTCATGGAGCGCGGCGACCGGGACGAATGTAATCACGGCGGTGGCCACGGACAATTTCGGCCGGAGCACCGTGTCTGCGCCCGTGACCAATGTGGTTAATGGCCCGCCGCTGGTGGCCATCGCCAGCCCGGCGAACGGCGGATTCGCGCCGGTTGGGAATGTCACGGTCAACGCGTTCGCTTCCTCGCCCGCGGGGAGCATCACGCGGGTGACGTTGTTCGTGGACGGTGCGGCGCTGGGAACGGTGAGCAACGCGCCGTACAGCCTGGTTTCCAGCAACATGTCGCTCGGCGCGCACCAGGCCTTCGCAGTGGCGTGGGACAGCCTTGGACTTGTCGCGACTTCCACCGTGGCGGGTTTCACGGTCATCACCGCGAATACGAACATGGCGGACATGTTCACGAACCGCGGATTCGTGGTGGCGATGACGAACGTGCTGGCCGGCAGCAACACCGGCGCGACCCGTGAGACGAACGAGCCCGTCCATGTCGCGGGCGCAGGGGGGCGGACGATGTGGATTTCATGGATCGCGCCGGCGGCGGGATTCGTGAGCGTGGATACGTTCTTCAGCACCTTTGACACCGTGCTGGCGGTTTACACGAACGCACCGGGGGCCGTGGCCACGGTTTCCAATCTCATGATGGTGGGATGGAACGATGACGCGTCGAATGTGCAGAGCCGCGTGGTGTTCACGAACACCGTGGTGGGGACGATGTATCAC
>CAYQWK010000115.1:0-10153 GCA_964420805.1 uncultured Bifidobacteriaceae bacterium
GCAGCAATCAGCGCGAGCACGACCATCTCGACATTACCGCCGGCAAGATAATGCGTGGAAAGGTCGTCAATGGTCGGTGAAAGGCCGGACTTCACGGCGGTGATGCGCGCATCGACGATCAATCCCACCGGCACGCGGCGCAGGCGCAGTGCGATGAGTTCGGTCAGCTTGACGCGCGCGCCGGAAAAGAAGGCACGAATCCAGATGCTGGCGAAGTTGGCGATGACGATAACGAACACCAGCAGCACCACCACGACGACGGCGATACCGATGAGTTGCAGCGGGAGTTCAGCGAGCATGAGTTGGGCAATCATAGTTCAGGAGTTGGTTGTTGGTTCAGAAATGGGATCCAGCGCGCGGACAACGACGCGCATGCCTTCGACGGCCACGACTTTTACGGCGACGCGCCGTTCGATCATGCCGCCCTCAGTGACAACATCGACGCGATGACCGTTAATCACGGCCGTGCCGCACGGGCGCAACGGCGTAAGCGCAGTGCCGGTTTGATGCAGCAATTCGGGGCGTTCAGTGCCGATGTCGCCGACGGCCTGCTCGGAGGCAAAACGCCGGGCAAATCGGCTTCGCGGCAGAAAGCGCATCCATAAGGCCGTGCCCGCGATCAAACCGAAGACCACGAAAGCCAGCACCGCAGTGCCCACGCCGCTGCCGACGTTCACATAGGCCCAGACGACAGCGGCGAACAAACACACAACGCCGACCGCCCCGACAACAAGCCCGGGAAGAAAAGTCTCCAGGACCAGCAGCACCACCCCGACTAAAATCAATGTGATGACCACGCCCATTTGCGCGCGATGATAGGAACACGCTGTGGGGCAGCAAGTGGAATGTCCCGGGCGATGTTCCAATGGGTGCATCTCGCTTTATTGCCGTTGGTGGTTGTCGCGCTGCGACAACCCCGTCCGCGCAGAGCGGGCGGAATGGAGGGCGCGAGGCCGTTCGTTTTGCCGCTGGACGCGGCGCCACTCGTCGCAGCGGGACGAGTTCCACCATCGAGAAGTGCGCATCATGCATGAAGGTGAGATGCGCCCAGTCCAAACGGGTTCACGCCCGGTTCATGTTCCGGTTGCCGGCAGCAAACCCGTCTCAACCCACGATTGCTGGGCGGTGAGCACCGGCTACACTCCAGCCATGCAAAAGAACTGGCTCGCCACGATCACGTCCATTCTGGCGTGGGCCAACAGCATCTGCACCGCCGCCCCGGCGGAACGAGAAGCCGCCGCCCGGCCGCGCTGGAGTTGGCAGGAAGCCCACGCCGAGGTGGATTTCAAAGGCGGTCTGGCATGGAAACCGCACCCTTTCGTGTTCGAGAAGGGCGCCTCCGTCCGCTACATCGACTTCGAGGGCGGCGCCGATGCGAATGCCGGCGAGACACCGGCGACGCCATGGCGGCATCATCCGTGGGATCCCCGGGCCACGGGCAATTCCTCAGTGGCTAAGGGCGTCCACACCTACGTCTTCAAGCGTGGCGTGGTTTATCGCGGTCACCTTCTGGTAAATGCAGCGGGCAAGGAGGGCGATCCGATTCGCCTCACCAGCGATCCAGCGTGGGGTGACGGCGAGGCGGTTCTTTGCGGTTCCGAGCGGGTGCGGAATTGGACGAAGGGCGCCGCGCACAAGGACAGTCCCAATCCCGAAGAAGTCTGGTGGGCCGACTTGGATTTCGCGCCGCGTTCCATTTGGAATGTTGCAAACCAAGGCGCGATCACGCGCATTCCCCTGGCGCGCACGCCGAATTGGAAAGTCTCCAACCCGGACGACGTGAAGAGCGAATGGTGGGTTTGGGACAATCCCCGCAAGCCGTTTGGAAACACGATCACCAATTCGCGCGGATCCGCGATGCATCTCGGCATCGACACCAGACACATCAAGGACAAGCCCGTGGATTATTTCAAAGGCGCGCTCATCTGGCCTGAATACGGATGGGTGATGAGCGGGCCGTACCCCACGGAGGTCGAGCTGGTGGACCTCAAGCAGCACGGGCTTGGCTTCGGCGGCTGGACCGGCGGCGGCACGGGCGGCGTCATCATGCGCAACATGCGCTATTATCTCGAAGACAAGCCACACTACCTCGACGATCCGGACGGCGAATACTGGTTCGAGAGAAAAGGCCAGGGCGGACGGCTCTACCTGCGCCTGCCCGGCGGAGCCGACCCCAACACCGCCCAGGTCGAAGCCGGTCGCTGGATGAATCTGGTGGACGGCTCTAAGGTCGAGCATCTCCACATCACGGGCCTGACGTTTCGCTTCACCACGCCGACGTGGGGCATCACCGGCCCCACATGGGATTTCAGCACCAAACCGTGGGGCTTGCGCCCCGAGGCGCATCCCGGCTGCGTGCGGGTTTGGGGCGAGGGCCGCGACATCCGCATCGCCAACTGCCGTTTCGATCATGTCCATTTCCCAATTCGCGTTCGCGCGCTGGCCGCCGGGCAGCGCGTGGATGAGGTGCGGATTGAGGACAACGATTTCAGTTTCACCGACGCGGGCATTCTCTCCGTGTCCGACGGTTCGGGCTGGGGCTATGCGCAACTCCGCGGCCGCCTCGGCGACGTACGGATTCACCGGAACCACTCGCTCGAAACCGGCCGCCGTCCGTCGCGCTTCGGAACGGGAACAGGGATCGAAGTGACGGGAGCGCGCACGGTCGAGATTGCCGGGAACATCATCGAGCGATCGTACGCGCAAGGCATTGACGTCCACGGCGCGAAAGTGAGCGGCATGTGGGGCGACGTCCCCTTTGTCCGCCACCTGATCCATCACAACAAAGTTTGGGAATCCATGCTCAACTGCAACGACTACGGCGGCATCGAGACCTGGCAGGGCGGCCCGTTCTACGTCTTCAACAACATTTCCTACAACGCGCTGGGCTACCGCCACTGGGAGCGTTACAGCGGAAAGGACGCGGGCTTCGGGCACGCCTACTACCTTGATGGCGCGTTCAAGAACTACCACTTCAACAACATCGCCTGGGGCAAGGCCAAAGATGTCTCCAGCCCCGTGGTCAACTGCGCCGCCTTCCAGGAAATCATCAGCTACCAGAACACGTTCTTCCACAACACCGTCTTCAATTACTACTCCGGCTCCCGCCGTCAGGCGCCCGAGGCTGGCCGCAACAAGTATCTAGCCAACGTCTGGGATGGCATGGGCAAACACGTATTCCGGCACGCCGACCCCGCGAAGACGGCGGCGGACGGCAACGCCAAGGATGCCGGCCCGCAGAAGACGCGTTTCGCGCTGGAGTCGAATGCCTATGGCCGGAACGTCTTTCACGACTTCGCAGAAATGGGCGTGCTCGAACCGTCCGGACGGTGGCTCACCACGTTCGACGAGTTCAAATCCGCGCTCGAGAAGAACAAGAGTTTGCTCGGCGAACTCGGCTCGGCGAGCCAGGCTCCGCTGCTCCGCGATCCGGCCAGGGGCGACTTCCGGCCCGCGCCGAATTCCGCCGCTGCCGAAAGAGGCGTGAAGGTCTTCGTCCCGTGGGCGCTTTCCGGCGTGGTGGCCGAGTGGAATTTCTATCCATCCGGCAACGATCCAGCCCACCTGATCGACGAGCATTGGTACATGACCGACTACTTCGTCTCCCGCGATGACTACCACCAACGGCCCACCTATCCGCTCCGCGCCGTGAATGTGGCCGCCACCGATTTCGTGGACGGGCCACTGGAGGACTGGACCCGCGGCGCGCTCAACTTTTCCTCCGCCAGGAAACAATATGCCGTCCTCGCCAACGCGGATTTGATGAAGCCGTTCACCTTCCAGGATCTGAGGAAAAGCCGGCATGAAGGCGCGCGACCCGAGTCTTGCACCGTGGAAGGCGAGGCGCTGAAGAACCCGCAGATCCATGGCGGAAACCTGCTGATCGAAATCCACTTCAAGACCACGCCTGGCCACACCGGCGGCACCTTGATCGAGAAGATGAACGGCAGCGGTTACCGCCTTGGCATCGGTTCCGGCGGCGAACTTCTGTTCAACCTCAAGGGAACTGACGTGTCCGTCGGCGCGCAAAGCAACGCCAGCGTGAACGACGGTCAATGGCACCATGCGGTGGCCGAAGCCGACCGAAAGGCCCGGACTCTGACGCTTTATGTGGACGGCCGGAAGGACGCCTCCGCTCCCGGATTGGATGGCTCGGTTTCGCTCGCCAACAGCGGCGACGTTCACGTCGGCGGCACGCCTGGCGGAGGCCATCTCGACGGGACGCTCGACTTTCTCCGCCTTGCCCATGGCACGTTGGCCGAGGCGGACACGACCATCGAGGAGCTTTACGCGTGGGAATTTGACGGGCCTCACCTGCGCGATTTCGCGGATCGCCATCCATCCGGCACCCGCCGGGCCGCAGGCGCCATTGAGGCGACCAGGTAATCTGAAGACCCAAGAAACGCTGGGTCGAGGGAGGTAACCGACTGCGTGCGACTGTTTTCACGTTCCCGTCGCGTTAAGAACATAAGCGTCACCACGGTGACCATTGCCGCAGCCTGGGCCTGCGCCACAACTGCTTCCAATCAGCGCATATGCCTCACACCTGGCCGCTGCGTTGCCGGCCCCCTGCGCTCGCCCCCGGTGCGCTCCATTTCCCAAGAGCCGGAATTACAAATCCGAGGGGGGCTGTTCTCGCGCTAAAGACCGGATGGTGAGGCATGACGAAGGAGAATACCCCTTGTGGGTCTTCGACTGAGGAACAAAGAAGCCAGATGGATTTTTGCGCGAAATCCATTCGGGCGGCGGGTCTTTTGTTCTGGCACTTCGCTATCCCAACCGTCACCGAGTCCCTGACTGAGGGCGGAATAATGGGGGGGCAAAATGACGCAGAGCGGAGAAAGAGGGGCAACCAGATTGGGGGTGGCAGGAGTGGTTCGTTCACCTTTGGTACAACAGTTGGAAAACCACGGATTCCAGCGATGGAACCGATGCAGAGGCATAGAATCGCGAAAGTCCTTTCCCCCGGTTGTCATGCCCTGACGGGTCTGGCACAGTCCGCCGCGTTTCTATGAGCAAAAAACGGAAGCAGCACACGAAGACGCGCCAGCCCGGCATCCGGCCGGGCAGGCTATGGCTCATTATTTCCGCCATCGTCGCGGCAGGCATCGTGGTTTCAGCCATGGTCAGTTCCGGCGGTTCCAAATCCAAATCCACGCCCGGCGCCGCGGCGCAGAATCCCGCACCAGCGGCACCCGCGACCGCAGCATCCTCACCCGGAACCACCGCGACCGCCGTTCCGCCACCCGCCGCGCCAACCGGTCCCGCGCCGCGCATTTCCTTCGTCACGCCGGTCTGTGATTTCGGCCGCGCCAAGGGCGATGACACGGTGGAGTGCGTGTTCGTTTACACCAACACCGGCACGGCCACGTTGGAACTGACCGAGATCGCGCCGAGTTGCGGCTGCATGAAGATCGGCGAATGGACGCAAAGCGTACCGCCGGGCGGGAGCGGCAAATGCACCGTGCGCGTCGATACGCATCATTACACCGGCGGTTTTGCCAAATCGGTCTTCCTCACCTGCAACGACCCCGCCAACACCAAGCCCATGATCGAGGTGAAGGGTTACATCTTCCGCCCCATCGAGGTCACGCCGCCGCATGCTGCGATCACGCTGAATCTCGAATATCCATCGAATTCCACGACCGTGCGCATCCTCGGGCACCAGGATGAACCGCTCACTCTCGGCGAACCCGCCGTGGATTCGCCGGCTTTTGGCGCAGTCATCACGACCAATGTGCCGGGCAAGGAATACGCGCTCACCGTTTTCACCCGCCCGCCCCTGCCGACCGGCTATGTGCGCGGTGCGGTGAAGATGAAGACCTCCTACACCAATGCGCCCGATCTTTCCGTGGACATCAGCGCCAACGTCTGGCCGCTCATCATGCCGATCCCGATGGTCATCCAGCTCCCTGCCCCGCCCCTCACCAACGTTCATCCGCACACCATGTGGATTCGCAACAACAGCACCAACACGGTGATGCTGACAAACCCCACGGTCAGCGTCCCCGGTGTTGAGGTGCAAATCAAAGAGGAGCAACCGGGCCGCCATTTCGCGCTCACATTGAATTTCCCGCCGGGCTTTGAGTTGAAGCAGGGACAGAATGCGGAACTCACGGTGCAGTGCAGCCATCCGCTAATGCCGCTAGTCAAGGTGCCGATCACCCAGCCAGCACGCGCCGCCGGCCAATAACCACAATTTTCTCACAATATGCCCCGTCAGGTCTGGATCATTGCCGCCGTCCTTTCAGCCGCAACCATCCTCGGAATCATGGCCCTCGCCCTGTCTCGGCGTGGCGATGAAATCGAGCGGTTGAAGAACGCCATCGCCCAGGCGCAGGCCGATGCGGCCAAGGCTGGCGATGCCCTGACCGCCGCCACCAACCGCATCGCCGAAGCCGAGGAGAAGATCGCTCATCTCGTCGAAGAAAAAACCGAGGCTGTGCAAAGCAAGCAGGGCATCGAGGACGAAATGCGCCGCGCGCTCGAATCGAAGGACGTGACCATCTCCGAACTCAAAGGCCGCCTCACCGTGAACATCCTGGACCGCATCCTCTTCGATTCCGGTGAGGCGGAATTGAAACCGGAGGGACAGCGCATTCTGGAGAAGATCGCCGGCGTGCTGGCCCAGCACACCAACCGGCAGATTCATGTCATCGGCCACACGGACGACGTGCCCATCCGGAGAAAATTCGCCAGCAACTGGGAACTCTCCTCGGCGCGCGCCATCGCCGCAGTGCGCTTTTTGCAGGAACACGCGGGCGTTAGCCCTCGCCGGCTTGGCGCGCTCGGCTATGGCGAGTTCCATCCCATCGCTCCCAACACCAGCAACGAAGGCCGGGCCCGCAACCGGCGCATTGAAGTGGTGATCCTGCCCGAAGAACTAGGCGCAGTGCCGAAATAGGCGGGGACGACATCGGGCCGGTAAGCGCGGCGTGAGTTAGTAGCCGCGCCTGTACAGGCTTGTCATTACCCACATCTCTTGGCTGCTGTCGGCACGGGGTGGTGGGTTTTGTCGCGCTGCGACAAAACAGGCCCGGGTTCAGCGGGCGGTCCAATTATGCACCGCTGGCAGCGAGTTCGTTGCGCCGCTCTAACGCGGCGCTACCAGTCGCAGCGCGACAAGTTCCACCCCGCGGCGAAAGATGTGGGAAATGACAAGCCTGTAAAAGCGCGGCCTTGTCGAATCATCGGAATCCAGGCTTACCAGTGCTTGAAGATCCGGTTTTGCTCCGGGGTGTACTTCTCGGTCGGGTTGCGACGCATCTGCTCGTATTGCTTCTGCTTCTCGTCAGATTTCGCCTTGGCAAGCATCTGCTGAAAGCTGGGGCCGGGTTTGTCCTGATCGGACTTTTGCTTCTGGGCCTGCTGCGTCTGTTGCGCAGCCAGTTGTGAGCGCAACTGCGCCAGCTTGCCCTGCACCTTCTCGCCCTCCTGCTGGGCCTGCTGATTCTCCGGGGCAATCTCCTGCGCCATTTGATAGGCGGTCTGCGCCCGTTCCAGATGACTCACGGCTTTCTCGGTGGAATTCGCCTCCGCCTGGGCGGCACGTTGCTGCTCGCGTTCACCGAGGGCGTTGAGCAGTTCGGGCAACCCCTTCTCGAGGGCGTCTATCTTCGGCGGCAATCCCTGGTTCTCTGGATTGAGCTGCTGCGCCTCCTGATAGTGCGCAAGGGCGGCCATCTTCTGCTCGGCGGCTTCGGCCGGGCGGCGCTCGGCGTTCTTCTCGCCCTGCTCGGCCAGTTGGTCGCCGCGCTTCTCCAGCAGGTTCTCCAAATCCTTCTTCGTCTCGGCCTGCTCCTGCCTGGTCTCGGGCTGGTCGGATTTCAGGTTCAACGACTCGTCGAACTTGTCGAGCGCCTGCTCCATCTTGGCAATGGCCTCGTCAGGACGGCGCTCGGCCTCCTTGGTCCCCTCGTCATGCAGCCGCTCGCCTTGCTGCGCGAGCAGTTTGGCCAGTTTGTCCTGCACGCGCTTTTCGCCATCCTTCGCCTCCTCGCTCTTCTCGTCGAGCGACTTGGCCTGGGCGAAATCCGTGAGCGCGGCGTTGAGTTGCTTCTCGGCCTCCTTCTGCTGCCAGGAATTCCGATTCTGGCTCGCTACCAAGTCGTCGGCGCGCTTCTCCTCCTGCGTCGCCTTCTGCTCGTAGCGTTTGGCCAGGGCCTGCTCAATGTTCTTTTGCTCCCGCTTGATCTCCTCGTCCTTGGGCGCGAGCTGCTGCGCGGTGCGCTGGTGGTCGAGCGCGGCCTCCAGCTTCTCGATCGCCTTCTGGTTCGAGCGCTCCTTTTGCGTCTCCTGGACGAGCCGTTGCGCGAGCCGGGCGTGAATCCGGGCGAGCTTCGCCTCGACCACCGCGAGATTGTTCGAAGCAATCGCGTTCCTCGGCCGCGCGGCCAGCACCACACGGTAGGATTCCCGGCTCTGCTGCCAGTGCGTCACGGCCTCTTCCGGGGCGGAGTCCTCAAGCGGTTCGCCTTTGCGGAACGAGACGTTGCCGATCTGCATCCAGACCTGGTCACGCAATTTGTCCGGCAACGGCCTGGCGGCGAGTTCCTGCCAGATCTGGTCGGCCTTCTCAAATTCCTTCGCCGCGTAGGCCGCGACGCCCTCGTTATAGACGAGCCACGGGTCGCCCGGTTGCTGGGTCTGCATCCGGCGCAACACTTCGCCGGCCTTGCCCGGCTGGTTCTGCTTCAACAGTTCTCTGGCTTCGTGCAAATCCGCGAAGGCGGGCACGGCGGTGAGCGCCAGCATGGCGATGAACTGTGGCTTCATAGTGTGATCACTTTCTGAACCTTGCGTCGTTCGTTCACAAGCATTTCCCAGAGCAGCAGAAACACACACAACCCGAGCGGAATCTGGAAGAACTCCCGCATCTCCCTGGACTGCCGCACCTCGGTTCCGTGCGCGAGCGGCGCGAGACCGCGCTCGCTGATGGTCATCAAACCCTCGCCCGCGTCACCCAGAGAGGCGTAGAAACCGCGGCCGGCCACCGCCACCTGCTGCAACACGCGTTCATTGAGCTTGGACACAACCTCCTGCCCAAACTCATTCCTGGCATACTTCACATCCGTCATTGGCCGGTCCGTCGGGCGCAACGGACGTTCAATCAATCGCGAACCCGTGGTGGTGCCCACACCCGCGGTGAAGATCGCCACGCCCTTGGTCGCCACTTCGCGCGCGGCCACGATGGCGTCGCCCTGCAATTCCTCGCCATCGCTGACCAGCACTATGGCCTTGCCAGACTGCTGCTTCGGGTCGAAGGACTGCACGGCCAGTTTGAGCGCGGCGGCAATGTCGCTGCCCGGCTTGGAGGTCGCCGTCGTGCTCAACGCTTCGAGCGAGCGCGCCACCGATTGATGATCCTGCGTGATCGGCGCCATCAGGAACGCCTCGCCCGCGAAGGCGACCAGCCCGATTCGGTCGCCGGACGGCCTGTCCAGCAGGCGCATGATGGCGGCCTTGGCGGACTGGAGCCGGTTCGACGGACTCGCGTCCTGCGCCAGCATGCTCTTGGAGATATCGAGCGCGATCATCACGTCCACGCCGGGCCGCTCGACGCGGATTTCGCGGTGACCGAAAAGCGGTCGAGCCAGACTCACCAGCAACGCCGCCAGCGCCAGCAGCCACAGCACCGTCTTGAAGCGCCGCTTGCCGAAATCCACCGAGCGCAGCAACTGCTCGCGCAACCGCGCCGCGATCACGCGGTCAAGCATCGCGCGCTTGCGCCGTGCGCCCCAACGCAACAGAAGCACGCACGCAGGCACCAGCAGCACGACGGCAATGAGCCAAGGGATGACGGCGAATTTCATGTGGGGAGGAAATGATGAATGACAAATGACGAATGACGAACGGAAGCCGAAATCCGCATTGGCTTCGACATTCGACATTCGACATTTGTCATTCGCTTCACGGCAACCGCCTCCAAATGGTCTGGCGCAGAACCAGTTCCAGCAACAGCAGCGCCAGCGCCGGCGCGGCAAACCACGCCATCAATTCGCGGTAGCTCTTCTGTTTGCCTTCCGTGAATCGTGCCTTCTCCAGCTTGTCGATCTGCTGGTACACGCTCCGCAGCCCGGCAAAGTCCGCGACCTGAAACCACTGACCGCCGGTCAGCTTCGGCACCTGCACCATCTCGTTCTCAAGATCCTGC
>CAYQWK010000115.1:10163-15286 GCA_964420805.1 uncultured Bifidobacteriaceae bacterium
AGTCCCATGTCCTTGAAATCCACGATCTGGATCAGGTGAACCTTGATGTTCAACTTCGCGAGTTCCTTCGCCACGTCCTTCGGCGGCGGACCGGCATTCACCTGCTCGGTGTCGCTCACCAGAATGATGACCTTGGTCTGGTTCGTGGCGGGAAGAAGATGCTCCGCGGCGATCAACAGGCCCGAGCCGGGCGCAGTGCCCCGGCCGGGCTTCTCGTCCCTCAACCGCGCGATCATCCAATCGTGATCAAGCGTAAGCGGGCTGATGAGGAACGCATCCATGTCGAAACGCACCGCGCCGATCTTGTCCTTGGGACGTGCGCGGAGGAATTCACCGATGACCTTGATCAGCGCCTCGGCGCGCGAAACCTTCTTGTTTCCCATCATGAAGTCCTTGGTCTTCATCGTCCCCGAGAAATCCATGACCAGCATGATGTTGATGCCCTTGGCATCCTCATCGCCGATACCCTTTTCAACCTGCGGCCGCGCCAGCGCGAGCAGCAACAGGGCAAGCGCGAGATAGCGGAATGAGGCCAGCCAGGATTTGCGCCGGAACCGCGCCTGTTTCGCCGTCGCGCGCAGAAGCTCGCCCGACGAAAACGAGACCGCGGCCACCGGCGCGAACCGCCCGCGCAGCCACGCCCAGACCGGCAACAAAAGCAGAAGAAACAACAGCGACGGCGCCGCAAAGCGGAAGGTCTTGAGCAACGGATGAAGCTCGGACCAGTTCACGCGGACACCTCCGGCAATTCGTAGGAGACGAGGTAACGAGTCTCTGATCGAAGGTGCTGGCCGTTCGACATCGGAATGAGCAGAGACTCCTCACGTCGTCTCCTGCTTGGCGGTGTTGGCAAGATCGTTGGCATTATCCAACTTCCTTCCGCACCGGAGTCACCCGCGTCTCCTTCACGAACCTCACCGCAGCTTTGTGTTGCGCCTCCAGTTCAACCAACTCACCGCGGGCACGGGCGAACTTCAGGAAGTCGCACGCGCCCAGAAACTCGGCGAGCAACCGCCGATGCGCCGGCTCCAGCTTTGCCGAGTCCGCCGCTTCGATCAGAAACTCCTCCGTCGAGCGACGTGGCGCGAAGATACCGAACCGGTTCTCGATGTAACGCCGCACGATGCCGGACACTTCGATGCCGTAGGGCCGTGAATTCTCCGGTGACATCAGCGCCCGAGCCTTCTCCAGTCCGGCCAGCGCGTCCTCAAGCGCGCGGGCAGCCGTCTGCGCCGCCAACGCTCCGGGCCGGGCGGCCCGGCGAAACCGGATCAGCAGCACAATCCCGCCGACGATCACTGCCGCGATGAGGACCCACATCCACGGCGACACCGCCCACGGCTCCAGCAAACGCAGATCATCGATGATGTTCGTGGCCGTGTTCACGGATTGAGCCGGTGATAGCGCGTCTCGAAGAACTTGGTCAGCGCCTTGAGATACGGTTGGTCGGTCTGCACTTCGATGGTGTCGAGCCCGGCCTTGTTGAACATGCGGCGCAAGCCCGCCAGCCGCGACGAAGCTCCGGCGGCGAACAGTTTGCGCGCCTCGGGATCAGCAGTGTTTATTTCCAAAACTTCGCCGGTTTCGGAATCCTCGAAAGCGATCCATCCCACGTCCGGCAACTCGCGTTCGCTGGCGTCCACCACGGGCACGGCAATGAGATCGTGTTTGCGTCCGACCACCTTCAACGCGCGCTCGAACTCCTTGTCCATGAAATCAGAGATGACGAAGATGACGGCGCGGCGAGAGAGGGCGTGGCTGATGTGATTGAGGGCCGAAGCAATGTTTGTCCCGCGTTGCCTCGGCTCATGGGTGAGAATCTGGCTGATGATGCGCAGCACATGCTGGCGTCCCTTGGAGGGGCGCACGAACTTTTCCGTCTTCTCAGTGAACAGCAGCAGGCCAACACGGTCGTTGTTGTGAATGGCGCTGAAGGCCAGCACGGCGGCGAGTTCGGCGGCAAGTTCGCGTTTGCTCTGGTTCACGGAACCAGTGCCGCCGGAGGCGCTCGTGTCCACCAGCAACAGCACGGTCATCTCGCGTTCCTCGACGTATTTCTTGATGTAAACCTCCCCGGTGCGCGCGGTGACGTTCCAATCAATGCGGCGCACCTCGTCGCCGGCCTGGTAAAGCCGGACCTCGTCGAAGTCCATGCCGCGTCCCTTGAAAACCGAGTGGTATTGCCCGGCCATGAGATCCTCGACGAGCCGCACCGTGCGCATCTCGATGCGCCGGATTTTTTTTAGCCACTCCTTGGGAATCATGCGCGAGGAATGACGAATGACGAATGACGAATGACGAGCGGCGGCGGAACGAACGTGGGCGGGCGATTGAGAGCGCCCTTCCCCCTCACCCCGGCCCTCTCCCTGAGGGAGAGGGAGACAGGCATCCAGCGCCCGGCCAAATCGGAGCGTCGTGCCTCCTCAAGAGACTGAATGACGATTCTCCCTCTCCCAGAGGGAGAGGGCCGGGGTGAGGGGGAACGCGACACACTCATGGCAGCGGCCTCGACCTCACGGCACCGCGATCGCGTCGAGCAACTGCTTCACCAGCACTTCGCTCGTCACCTCGTCAGCCTCGGCCTCGAAGGTGGTGATGATGCGGTGGCGCAGCACGTCGGGCGCGATGCTCTTCACGTCCTGCGGGGTCACGTAGCCACGGCCGGCGAGGAACGCCGCCGCCTTGGACGCGAGCGTGAGATTGATCGTGGCGCGCGGTGAGCCGCCGAAACGAATCTTGCCGGCCAGCACGGGAGCGAGCCGCGCCGGTTCGCGCGTGGCGAAGACGAGCTTGATGATGTAGTCCGAAATCTGTTCGTCCACATGCACCTGATCCACAAGCTGGCGCATCTCCAGAATCTTCTCCGGCTGGATGATCGGCTTGAGCGGCTCGCGCGCGGCGGTCTTGGCCATCATGTGCATGATCTGCTTCTCCTCGGCCTCACTCGGGTAGCCGACCACCACCTTCAACATGAAGCGGTCCACCTGCGCCTCGGGCAGCGGGTAGGTGCCCTCCTGCTCGATGGGATTCTGCGTGGCCAGCACGAGGAACGGCTTGGGCAGCGGAAACGTCTCCTCGCCGATGGTCACCTGCCGCTCCTGCATCGCCTCGAGCAGCGCGCTCTGCACCTTGGCCGGCGCGCGATTGATTTCGTCGGCGAGAATGAGGTTGGCGAAGATCGGTCCCTTCTTCGTGGAGTAGGTGCCATCCTTCGGGCTGTAAATGAGGTTGCCCAGCAAATCGCTCGGCAGCAGGTCGGGCGTGAACTGGATGCGTTGGAACCTGGTGTGAATGCACTGCGCGAGCGCGCTCACCGTGGCCGTCTTGGCCAGCCCCGGCACGCCTTCCAGCAGCACATGGCCGTTGGCCAGCAAGCCGATGAGCAAGCGGTCGATGAGGTGGCGTTGCCCGACGATGGACTTTGCCATTTCCTGCTGAATGCCGCGGAGAAGCGGATTCAGCGCCTCGATCTGTTTGGTCAATTGGTCGATCTCGGATTTCATGCGTGTTCGTTTTCAGCCCGCCGTGCGTTTTTGAGTCCGCTTAGAGACGGCTTGCGGCCCGGCCTATTCAGGCCATCCGCAGGAAACACATGAACTCACAGCAGCAAAGATCATCGCGTCGTTTCCCAGCCCGCGCCCGCATCGATCACGTCAACCGGGCGCCCGTTATCCAGGACTTCGCCCGACGATGTTGCCCGCCAGCCTCGTCACGGCGATCCCGCTCCCGCTTTTCAACTTGGGCGTGCTCGCCAATGGGCCGCGGCTTCGTGCCCTTTTCGCCCGGATTCCAGCGCAGCCATGACACCACTGGATCGTTGCACGCGAACGACTGCAGGCGGTCCAAGATCGCGCCGAACCGCGATGCCAACCCGCGAGTGACGAAGCCGCGCTACTCCGTCAGGAACGTCACATCCCCACTCTCCGGCCGCAGTGCTTGGGCGAGGTCCGCCTTCGACCTTTGCAAGCGCCCGCCACCTTCAGCGTCGTGTCCAGACCTTCGGCTCCAATTACACCGTGACGCTTTCCACCACAGCCCGGTCGTTCCGCGCGTTCCGGCTGCGTCGCTGAAATGCGCAGCCCGTCTTCATCATTCACGGCGGGTAGAATGTCCAACCGGGCGCGATGAGATCCTCAAGCCCGGAACCGTCGCCCGGTCTGAGACCTTTTCCTGCGACGAGTTCGGCGCGATGTTGCGCCACAAATTCCATCCAGCGTGTCCGCATAGCGGTGGCATCAACACTTTGATTGAACCCACCGGAAATGTGACCGCCGCCGCTGACGATCGTCACCAGCGCCCTGATTGCTTCGTGCGGCATTGTCGTGCCCGGGCCCTGGAGCGGATCGTTGAACCGGGCTGCGATGATTTCCGCCGCTTCCGCCCTCGCGTCGTTCGTTATCGCGAGCGACACGGCGGTGTTGAACAACCAACGGTCGGAAGTGGAGGACAACACGCGTAAAGTATTGCTCCGAACGACAGGCGAGCGCACCTCCCGCAACGCTTCAAACGCCCAGTTTCGCACTGCGACATCCGGGTCGAGCATCAACCGCACGAACTCATCCTGCAATCGTTCCGTCGGCGGCTTCGGCGCGGCCCAAGCCGTTTCCGCGCGAATGAAAGCAGAGCGGTCGCGCAATAGTCTCAGACATGTTTGCTCCCAATCCTTCGGCCGAGCAAAGTTCGTTTCGCGCAAGTAACCCAGAAAGAGCAGCGCGTCACCGGCCGTCTTTGGCTTCGCAAAATTGCGGTTCGTCACGCCAATCTTGAAAGCCGTTGTGGCCAGAGAACGAGCAACACTCTGGTGATAAGGGTATCCATGGTCCTGGGTCCAAACCGTGTCCGTGAGCGCCGCTGCCCGATCCAGCGCGGGCTTGAGCAGATTAAAATCGTCCAACCGGCCAACGGCACTCAATTCACTTGCGGCCAGGAGCAATGCATCGCGGTTCGTCGTGAGCAATTGCGAGCGCGCGAACTGACGGACTGTCTCCGCAAAACGCGGGTGCCATGTTGCCTGCAAACGTCGGCGTTGCTCCGCCTGGCCGGCCATGTCCCCATCTGCTCGCGGCGGTGGCTTCGGCAGGCGTGATTCCAAATACCTCGCCGCCAGCAAGGCATTCGTCGTG
>CAYQWK010000116.1:0-15277 GCA_964420805.1 uncultured Bifidobacteriaceae bacterium
TCACCGCGCTCTACGAAACGGTGGAGGCGGTTGAGGTGTGAGGGTTGAATCACGAAGACACCAAGGGCATGAAGCGGGAAAATTCGTTGTGAGCCTGGTGCCTTTGTGGTTCACCTGTCCCGATGCCGGACGTGTTCACCAAGGCCAAGCGTAGCGAAGTGATGTCGCGCATTCGTGGGCGTGGGAACAAGGACACGGAACTCGCTTTGATCCAGATCTTCCGCACACATCGCATCACCGGCTGGCGGCGAAATCAGCTCTTGTTCGGCAAACCCGATTTCGTTTTCCCAAAGCATCGAGTCGCCGTGTTTGTGGACGGCTGCTTCTGGCACGCCTGTCCCAGGCACGCGAATCTTCCCGCCGGCAACCGCGCCTTCTGGCGCAAGAAATTCACGGCCAACAAAACCCGCGACCGTCTCGTGACGCGCGAGTTGCGCCGGCGCGGCTGGCGAGTCGTCCGCATCTGGGAACATGACCTGCGGACCCCGCCCCGTGTGCTCATGCGGATTCGCGGCGCTTTGCTCAAGGCCGCCCCACGATCAGAAGCTGGCTTTTGAGCGTGCGCGTTCCTTCCCTTTTCGCTTCGCGAATCTGATTCGACTGACTGCCGTGAGTCGGTTCACCACATCGTAACTCATCGTCGCAGTCATGCGTGTTTGCCGTTGTTTTCGAAGTGAGCCCGCCCGACCAGGGGCCGTTTGGCAATGCGACCTCAACCCCGCCACTGTGTTTGCGGGAAAGGTCTCGGGTTAGCCAGAAACGCGGCGCAGCGAACGCCGGATGCCATTCGTTCCACCGAAAACAGCGAGGTGCGATTCCTGTCCCGATCCAAGATGCCGAAGCGCCGGTCTCCGACCCGGCGCCTTGATGATACCGGAACCAAAGATCAAACCCGGCCTCCAGCGCGAAGAGCGGGAGGAACGACGCCTCAACAACCACTTGCGCCCACGCGCCGCTTGCAACTTCGCGCGGGCAGGCTCCAATCTCCGCCCGCATGAGCCTGTTCCCCATCGTCACCCGTGAGCTGCGCGTTTCGTCGCGGCGCGGCGCGACGTATTGGACGCGCGTGGTCACGGCGTTGGGCGCGCTGCTCGTCGCCACGTTCGCGTGGATGGTCAATTTCCGTTCCTCGGCCAAGGACACCGGGCTGTTTCTCTTTGTCGCGATGTCCATTGTGGCCTACGCGCATTGCCTCATCAGCGGGCTGATCAGCACGTCGGATTCGCTCTCCGAGGAGAAGCGCGAGGGCACGCTGGGTTTGTTGTTCCTCACCGACTTGAAGGGGTACGATGTCGTCTTCGGCAAGCTGGTGGCCACGTCGTTGAACGTCTTTTACGGGCTGCTGGCGATCTTCCCGGTGCTGGGCATCGCGATGCTGCTCGGCGGCGTGGCGCTCGGGGAATTCGCGCGGGTGATGCTGGTCTGCGTGAACTGCCTCTTTCTCTCGATGTCCGTCGGCATCCTGTGCAGCTCGTTGTGCCGCGATGAACGCAAGTCGATGACGATGGCCTTTGTGATCATCTTGTTGCTCACGGCCGGGCTGCCGGCGCTCGGCGGGTGGATCGCTTCCGAGTTGCGCCTGAATTATCCGCCCATGCTCCTGTTCGGTCCCAGCCCCGGCTTCGCGTGCTTCATGGCCTTTGACGCGACAATGAAGAACCTCCCATCGGGTGGTGCGACCTCGAATCTATCGCGGTTCTTCAACGCGGTGTTGATCCAGCACTGCATGGCGTGGGCGGCGGTGATCCTCACCTGCCGCATCGTGCCGCGGTCCTGGCAGGACAAGGCATTGAGCACCAAGGCGGAGGGCCGGCGCACGACCTGGCGACAATGGGCCTACGGCGCACCGCAAATCCGCGCCGCGTTCCGGCGGCATCTGGTGCGGATCAACCCGTATTACTGGCTCGCCTCACGGGACCGGTTCAAGCAGACGTCGCCGTGGTTGTGGCTGCTGCCCTTCGCGGGAATGTGGCTGCTCGGACTGGTCAAATGGCCGAATGACTGGCGCGATCCGGGAGCGTACATTACCACGGCCGTTCTGCTCCACGGATTGTTCAAGAATCTCGTGGCCATGGAGGCCGCGCGCTGCCTGGGCGCGGACCGGCGTTCGGGCGCGATGGAACTGCTGCTCTGCACGCCGCTCCAGCCGCGCGACATCGTCCGGGGCCAGTGGCTGGCGTTGTTCAGGCAGTTCGGAGTGCCAGTGCTGGTGATCCTGCTGGTGGATTGCATCTTCTTCTTTGCGGGATTCCCGGCCCGGACCAACGACCGGACGGCGTGGGTTCTGTTGTTCCTGGCCGGCATGAGCGTGTTCGTGATCGACCTCTTCGCGCTCGCGGCGATGAGCATGTGGCACGGCCTGCAAAAGCGGCGTTCGAACCAGGCCAGCCTCCAGGCGCTCACGCTCGTGGGTGTGCTGCCGTGGATGGCTTACCTCGCGTTCGTCGCGGCGATGGCGGTGTTGGAGGAGGTGTTCCAGGTGCGTGTCCTCAGCAAGATCGAGGCGCCCGCGTTGATTCTCGTCTGGTGGGTCATGAGCGTGGTGGTGTCGGTGTTGTGGGGCTTGGCGAGCCACCGGCGGTTGCTGCGCGAATTTCGGGACGTGGTTGCGGAACGGAACATGGGCCTGGGGGCGACGTTGGGCCGCAAACTGGGCGAGGCTTACGCACGGTTGCGGTCGAAGTAACCGGGCTTCGTGGGGCGAGGGAATCTCAGGGGCAATCAGCAAATGCGGCGGGCCTTTCTGAGAGGCGCATCTCACTTTCTTGCAGGTAAAGGTTGTCGCGCTGCGACGACTCCGCCTGCGTCCAGCGGGCGGAACAGAAGGTACGGGGCCGTTGGCATTCGTTGCGCTGCTGAACGCGGCGCCACTCGGCGCAGCGCGACGAGTTCCACCACCCAGGAATGCGCATCGTTCAGTCGTACACGAAACTGAGATGCGCCCGTTTCTGAGGCGCCGCATACAACGAAAGTGGCATTGAGCTGGCGCCGGTCTGCGACGATGTATCCCGGGTATCACCGTGGATTCCGTTGAACAACAACACCTGCTTATGATTGCCAAGTTTCGCTGCGGCCTGCCGGTTTGCATCGCCGCCCTGCTCTTCATCACGGTTTGCGCCGCTTCCGCCGCCGGCCCGACCAACGCCATCCTATTTGTCACGCAAGTTCAGATTCCCGGCGACTTTGCCGCCATCGCGTCGCTGTTCGGGAACCATCGCGGTGAGATCAGCAGTTGCGGACGGGGCGGGGATTTGTGGATTCGCCACCCGGACGGCTCGCTGCGGAACCTCACGCGGGCGGCGGGCTTCGGGCGGGATGGCGCGCAGCACACCAACGGCATCGCCGTGCGGCAACCGTGCGTGCATTGGAGCGGGCGCAAGGCGGTGTTCAGCATGGTGGTCGGCGCGCCGCGGGCGCAGTTCGATTACGCCAGCGGGCCGTATTACTGGCAGCTCTACGAGATCACGAATTTCCTCGATGCCGCGGCCACGCCGGTCATCACCAGGGTTTCCAACCAGCCGACCAACTACAACAACATCTCCCCGCTCTACGGCACGGACGACCGGATCATCTTCACCAGCGACCGACCGCGCGGCGGATGGCGTCATCTCCATCCGCAGTTGGACGAGTATGAGGAAGCGCCGACCGTGTCCGGCCTGTGGAGCCTGGATCCGGCGAGCGGAAATCTCTTCATGATGGAACACTCGCCCAGCGGTTCGTTCACACCGTCGCTGGACAGCGCGGGGCGGGTGGTGTTCGTGCGCTGGGATCATATGCAGCAGGACCAGCAGGCGGATTACGACCGCGCGGTGGCAACACCGGTTTACGGCACGTTCGATTGGTCGAGCGAGGCCGAGGACTCGGTGGTGACGACGAATCGTTCCGATGTGTTCCCCGAGCCGCGTCACCCGACCGGGCCGTTGACCGGACACACCTTCAATCATTTCTTCCCCTGGCAGATCAACGAGGACGGCACCGAGGAGGAAACGCTGAACCACGTGGGCCGGCATGAACTGGGAGGCAGCTACATGCGCGGCGGACGTTCCGACGATCCGAACATCCAGGACATCTACTATTTCGGGAACCGGCCCAACACGAACAACATTTCGAACTTCCTCCACATTCGCGAAGACCCCGCGCTGCCGGGACGCTTCCTCGGCGTTGATGCGCCCGAGTTCATCAGCTTCAGCGCCGGCCAACTCATCGCGTTGACCGGGGGGACGAACGTGAACCCGGACGCCATGCAAATCACCTATCTCACCCCGCGCGTCACGTCGTTGCCCGCGGATGACCCAACGAACCCGCCGCCCGGCCACACCGGCCTTTATCGAAACCCACTGGCAACGACCGACGGGCACCTGATCGCATCGCACACCTCGTGGACGGGGCGTTCGCGCAACACCGGCACCACCACGCAGCCGGCCACCAAACACGACTTCCGGCTCAAGTTCCTCGTGGCCTCCAACGGCTTCCATGTCCCTGGCGCGCCGCTCACGCCGGGCCTGACAAACAACGCGCGCTTCTGGGATCCCGACGCACTGGTCATCTACACCAACGTGCCGTTGTGGGAGTTCGACCCGGTGGAAGTGGTGGCGCGCCAGCGGCCGCCGCGGCGCGTGTCTCATGTGGCCGCGCCGGAACGCGCGATGTTCAAAGCCGCGGGAGTGGACATGGCGGTGTTTCAAAACTGGCTGGCCGCGCACAACCTCGCCTTGATCGTCAGCCGCGACATCACCACGCGCGACCGCGCGGACATTCTCCAACCGGTCAACCTGCGCGTGACCGGCTCGGGGCACAGTTCGATTGGGAAGCCGGGCAAGACCTACGATGTGGCGTGGATGCAGATCTTCCAGGGCGACCTGCTGCGCGGCCTGCACTTCAATCAACCCGCCAATCCCCGGCCCGGACGGCGTGTTCTGGCGCGCGAGTTGAATGATCCGGTGGCGGACAATCCGCCTGTCGCTCCCACCGCGCCCGCAGGCAGCGTCCGTCTCGGACCCGATGGCTCGCTGGCCGCGCTCGTGCCCGCGCGCCGCGCCATGTCCTGGCAGCTTGTGGACACCAACGGCGCGGGAGTGGTGCGCGAGCGGTATTGGGTCACCTTCCAACCCGGCGAAATCCGCACCTGCACAAGTTGTCACGGCATCAATACGCGCGATCAGGCAAACCATCTCGCGCCCACGAACAACCCCGCGGCGTTGCTCGATCTGCTCCACCATTGGAAGTCGCGCTACGTGCCGGCCAGCCTCGTCACGAACATCGGCGGCACGAACTATCCGGTCGTAACCTTCCAACGGCGCCTGGCCGCGACAAATCTCACCTACATCGTCGAGCACTCGACCAACCTCATCGACTGGCTTGCCGGATCACGCTATACGCCAACCAACACGGTGCCCAACACCCCACTGACCACCGAGCTTTCGCGGAATGGTTCTCCAAATGAAGCGATCACCGTGCGCGGCAACGCGCCGTTCAGCGTCGCACCGGTGCAGTTTCTGCGCGTGACCACCAGCGCGCCATGAAAGGGCGGTGTCTCACGTTGCGCGTTCTGGTGCGCCGGTTCGCACCACTGTGCCTCCGCGGGCCGGTCCTGCCCGCCGTCATCGCGGTCTCCGCCGCCAACGCCCCCTCCGCCACGCTCTACACGCTGACCGTGAGCAATGGACTAGGCAGCGGTAGTTATCCTTCGGGCGCCGTGGTGACAATCACGGCCGCACCTCCGTCGCCAGGACAGGTGTTCGACGTGTGGCAAAGAAATGCGCGCTTGATGGCCAACCCATGGGAGCCTTCCACCACGTTGACAATGCCCGCGACAAACGTGGCAACCAGCGCGGCGTTTCGCACTGTCCACTCGAACGGCTGGCAGGTGTTCGCCGATCCCGGACATCACGGTTTGAATCTCGGGACTTTTCCCCTCCTCCACGTCGATGCGTTCCACATCTTTACGGCGTCGCCCACCGGCGGAGTCTGGCGGGCTTCACTGATCGACCGGCAATTCTCCCCCCTGCCCATGACGGGCCTGCCGATGTACTCGACGGCCAATCCCACCGGGTTGACGATTGTTGATGTCGCTTCCACCGCGCAGGGCGCGGTCGTGGTGAGCTGTGGAGTGGGCGAAGTGATGAACACCACGAACACGCTTCCCTTGCATTACTGGTTCGACGCCACGAGCCACGTCTGGCGCGCGGCGGCGTATGTGAACAAGCCCTACCCGTACCTGCATCGCACCGCCAGGTTCTCGAAAAGTCCGGACGGCTCGTTGTGGAGCGCATCAGGTTTCGCACCTTACGTTTATCGCAGCACCAACGGCGGACAGACCTTCGTGGCCATGAACCTCGACGAACTCACACCGCCGGGTTACCTGCCCATTCCATCCACGGCCATTTCGTCATTCGGCAAGATCTTCAATGTGGCTGTCGCGCCGGACGGTGCCATCTATGCCGGAACGGAAACCGGCGGCTACCTCCGCTCGACAAACGGCGGCGCGGCGTGGTTCGCACTCGATTCAAACTACAGCGACCCGAACACCACCAACTCTCTCAACCGCGTGGGCAACGCGATTGGCGGCGGTTTCGACCGCTCCGGGCGCGCGCTCTTGGAGACGCACAACCCGTCCCTGACCAACAACTCGTTGAGCCTTTGGGGAAATGTCGCGCTGGCCGGATTCGATCCCGTCACGCAGGGCGAGTTCAACGCAAGCTTCGGACTGCCACAGTATTTGGAGCCGGGACCAATCGTCCTCACGGCGAACGGCGAGAACTTCATGTTCACGCGGCAGAACACGAACAATACGGGCGGCATCTACCGTTCAACCAACGGAACCCATTGGCTTCAGTTCAACCTCGGGATTCCGGTTTTGAATCCGCCAATCTTCGGCACCCAACCGGCCGACGCCATCGCCGTGTCGGGCAATCGCGTCTTCGTCGGCGCATCGGATGGCCGCATCTGGCATCTCGACACCGTGGTGCCCGTCCCACCGCGCCTCGCCAACGGGAGCGCCGCCGGTCCGGCTCTCACCGCGGAAACAGGACCGGGCGAAACGTGGGTGCTGCAAAGGTCGGCCTCGCTCACGAACTGGTTGGACGTGGGTTTGCACGCCGCCGATGGCGCCGGAATACTCGCCATGCCGCTTCCACCCGCGAACACGAACGGCGCGACCTTCTTCCGGCTGCGGTGGCCTTGAGCCGGGATGTCCCCCAGCGGCGCGGGCCCTTAACCCGTCACGCGCCGGCCGGGCTGATTACGCATGGCCGGCAGAACCTCGATGAAGCGGCGCGACACCACGCCGTTCTCCGCCGTGCAAAGGAAGTATCCTTTCTCCTTCGTCTTGTCGTGGTTGCCGCGCTTGAGGGCGCAACACTTGTTTGTCGTGACGGTGATGCCTTGGAACTGCCGCTCGGTGAAGGAGTGAAAATGTCCGTTGAACACCGCGCGCAAATTGAACGGGCGGAACTTGTCCAATAGATCATCGGCGTTCAAGGGCTGGTACCGCACTTTTGCCCCGAGCGGGAAGTGGGTGAAGAGCACCAGCGGCTTCTTGCGATCCAGCTTTGCCGCCTGCTCGTCCACCCAGCGCAGCGTGGCCGGCTGGATCTTCGTCTTCTCGTAGGCGCTGCCCTGCGTCGAGTCCAGGCCCACGAACTGCCAGCCGCGATGCTCGAATGAGTAGTTGCTCTGCCCGGCGAACAGGTCGTCGTAAGCCGTGCGATAGGTCATGGTCAGGTAATCGTGATTGCCCGGCACCGCGTGGACCGGTTTGCCGAGCCCGGCGAAAATCTCCTTCACCGCGCCTAGATGGTCACGCAAGCCCTTCTCGACGAGATCTCCCACCAGCAGGCAGAAATCGATGTTCCGGTGCCGCCGCATCTGCGCCACCACCCGTTCGAGCCACGCGCCGCATTCCTCGCTCATGTAATGCGTGTCATTGACCACGATGAAACGGAAGCGGTCGCTACATGCGATGTCATTCGCATGACCGGGCCAGGTTCCCAGGGTGAGCAACGCGCTGGCGCTCATCAGGCGCAAGGCTTCGCGACGCGGCATCATGGTCCGGGACGGTTCAGGTGAATTCATGGCGATGGAATAGCCGCGCCGCGCCGCCGGCGCAATCACGCAGCCGGCTCACTTCACCAACCCCGCCTGCCGACGCTGCTCGGTTCGCTGTTTCTGGTTCTGCACCATTGGCCAGGCCGGCGTATCGACATGCGCCGCGCGCAGGATCGATTCGGCTTTCGCGACAAGCTCCGGCTTCTCCGCCGCGAGATTGTGGCGTTCAGCCTCGTCGTTCTTCAGGTCGTAAAGTTCCACCGGTTTGTTCGGCGCGTTCTTCACCGCCTTCCAATCCCCGAACCGCGCCGCCTGCATCGAAGAGGTCTCGTGCAATTCCCAATAGAAGTAATCCCGCTGCGGCGCCTTGCCGCCGCGCAGGAAGGAAACCAGCGAATGGCCGTCGGGCTTGAATCCCTCCGGTAGTTTAGCGCCCGCGAGTTCCGCCGCCGTGGGCAGGAAATCCCAGAACGCCCACGGTTCATCACTCACCCGGCCGGCGGGTACAAAGCCCGGCCAGCGCGCGATGGCTGCCTGCCGCAACGCCCCTTCATAGAGTTCGCGTTTGTAACCGCGTAGCTTGCCGCCCATCGCCTGGTCAAAGCGCCGGCCCATTTCCGAGTTGGGCGCGAACGACGACCCGTTGTCGCCCGCCACGAACACAAGCGTCTTCTCGTCGAGCTTCAGTTCCTTCAGCAACGCCAGCAATCGTCCCACGTCCGAGTCCAGCCGCGTGACTTGCGCCGCATAGGCTTTTTGTTGCGGTGTCCAGTCGGTCTTTGCATACGCACCGACGTCGTCGATCTCGTGGCGACCATGCGGGAGCGTGATGGCGTAGAAGAGGAAGAACGGCCCATCCTTCTTCGCCCGCACCCAGCTCTCGACCTCCTTTTGGATCAACTCCTGGGCATAGACCTTGCCGACATTCGTGCCGTTGTTGCCGGCCAGGTCAAAGCGCCGGTCGTCGTTGTAGAGGTATTTCGGAAAATAGCTGTGCGCGTGGCGCTGGCAGTTGTAGCCGTAGAAATGATCGATGCCGTTCTTCAACGGGCTGCCCGTGGTGTCGAACATACCCATGCCCCATTTGCCCATGCAGGCTGTCGCGTAGCCTGCGCCTTTGAGGACCGATGCCACCGTCACCGTCCCGGCGGGCAGTGGTTGCTGGCCCTCGCCCGGGGCGATTTCCCAATTCGCGCGGATGGGGCAATGCCCACTGTGCAGGCCCGTCATCAACGACGCGCGGCTGGGGGCGCAAACCGCCGTGCCGCAGAACGCCTGCGTATAGCGCGTCCCCTCGCGGGCCATCCGGTCGAGGTTCGGCGTCTGGATCAGCTTCTGCCCGTAACAGCCAAGGTCGCCCATCGCGAGGTCGTCGCTCAGAATGAAAATGATGTTGGGCCGCGCGGGAAGTTCAGCCGCCCGAGAAGTCGCTCCACCGAGCAGGCCCGCCAGTGCCAACGCCGCGAGGAAGAGGACGCGAATGGATTTCATGGATGAACCGTAACGAAAACCCGCCGCCCGGTCTTTGAAATTCTCGCCTGCTTCTTTGGCTGGCACCTCGACTTCACAATCCATCACCGCCTCCCCGTAGCAGTGTCTCGGGTTGTTGAAGGCGGTGCATCTCACTTTCTTGGAGGTAGTGGTTGTCGCGCTGCGACAACCCCGTCCACGCAGATCGGACGGAAAGAAGGGCAGTAGGCCGTCCGTTCCGCCGCTGAACGCGGCAACACTCGTCGCAGCGCGACGAGTTCCGCCATCGAGAAATGTGCATCCGGCAAAACGTGTGGCGTGCCATGTTGAAAGCGGCTCGCGCGTTTGCCATTTCGCCGCTGTGTTGCGATGGTTTGCCCCACCGGAATGGATCAACATGCCAATAACTCAGCAGCGGCTTCGCGGCCTGGATGGCTCATCCTCGCCGCGTGGTTGATTTCGCTGGCCGCCGGCCCCGCGCACGGCGACGAAGGCCGCATGGATTCCACCGCGGTCCGGCCCGAGTTCACGCCGGACTGGGCGGAACCGTTTCCGCCGCCCGCGCCATCCGTCTCCACCGCGTTGCCAAAGGCGTTCGGTCCCGTGGCCCCGGCGGCGCGGCAACCCGCCGGCGCGTTGAGCGGGCGCATCGTCTTCATGAACGGGGGGCACGGCTGGACCTGGGATCCGGATTACTGGCGGCTCCAACGCGGCGTCGGCAACGAGATGAACGAGGACTACGGCAATCTCGACCAGATGAACTTCTTCGCCGCGTATTGTTTCAACGCCGGCGCCGTGGTCGTTCCCATGCGCCCGCTCGGCCAGCAAACCAATGAGGTGGTGATCGACAACGACGATCCCGCCGTGACCTGGGCCGGCACCTGGTTCGACAGCGTCTCGACCTACTTCTTCGGCGGCGCGGGCGATGTGCCGTATCGTTACGCCGCGCTTTCCGCCACCGAATCCGCGCTGGCCACTTACACGCCCAACATTCCCGTCACCGGGCTTTATCCGGTTTACACCTGGGTCCGCGCGGGTTCGGATCGCGGCGAACAGCTTTACCGCGTCCGCCACACCGGCGGGGAAACGCAGCTTCGCATTCCTCATCACATGGTCGGCAACGGCTGGGTCTATCTCGGCGAATACCATTTCAACGCCGGCTCGAATTCGCTGCTCGGCGCGGTGGTGGTCAGCAATCTGCGCGGCTCGGCGGCGGGCACCTACACCTTCGCGGATGCAATTCGGTTCGGGAACGGCATGGGCACGGTGGATCGTGGCACCGGCGTTTCCGGCTACCCGCGCGAGGAGGAAAACTGCCGGTATTGGATTCAGGCCAACCTCGGCCAGGGCCAGTCCACCTCGCTCTACGACTCGACCGGTGACGACGAAAGCGACAGTTGGTCCGCGCCCTCGAAATATTCCGCCGAAATGAACCGCGAGGACGAAGGCAGCATCTACAAGCGGATTCACATCAGCTTCCACTCCAATGCCGGCGGCGGCCGCGGCGTGATGGGATTGATCACCAGCGACCCCACCCCGAACCAGTCCACGCTCGCGCAGCTTTGCGGCCGCGCAGTGAATGACGAACTCGTCGCGCTCGGCGCACCGCCGCTCGAAGTCGCGTGGAACAACCGCGCCACCGTCACCTATTCGGGCGGCTATTCGGAGATCGATGGCAGCCTCTTCAACTACGAGATGGACGCCACCATCATCGAGGTCGCCTTTCACGACAACGCCAGCGACGCCCTGCTCATGCGCGATCCCAAGGCCCGCGGCGCCGTGGGCCGCGCCGCCATGCACGCCGTGATCAAATACATGAACCAGTTCGACGGAGTGCCGTTACTCTTCCCGCCCGAGCCTCCCGTCAACGTCCGCGCACAAGGCGTGTCCGACGGATCGATCATTCTGCGCTGGGACGTGCCGGCCAGCGTGGCTGGCAGCGGACCGCCCGCCGGCTACGTAATCTATCGCACGACCAATGGCCAGGGATTCGGAAATCCAATCACGGTCAGCAACGTGACGACGTGGCGGGTCGCCGGCCTGGCGACGAACACGGATCATTATTTCCGCGTCGCCGCCGTGAATTCCGCCGGCGAATCGATGTCGTCCGAGGTCGTCGGCTGTCGCACGCCCACGGCCGCGCCCGCGCCGCGCGTACTCGTCGTCAACGCCTTCGACCGTTACGACCGCTCGGCGAATCCCCGGCAAAACACCACGCGCCAAGCCTGGGCACCGCCCGATGCCACCGGGACCATCGAGCGTGTCCTGCCACGCCGCGTGAATTCGTTCGATTACGTGGTCCAGCACGGAAAGGCCATCAGCGCGGCCGGATTTCCATTCGACTCCTGTCAAAACGAAGCCGTGGCTTCCGGCTCTGTGGCCCTCGGCGATTATCGCGTCGTGATCTGGGCCTGCGGGCAGGAATCCACCGGTGACGAATCCTTCAGCGACGCGGAGCAAACTGCCATCGCCGCCTTCCACGATGCGGGCGGGCATTTGTTTGTTTCCGGCTCGGAAATCGCGTGGGACCTTGACCGCGCCTCCGGCCCAAGCACCGCCGACCGCGCGTTCTTCCACAACCATCTCAAGGCCAGCCTCGCCAGTGATGCCAACGACAACTCCGGCAGCTACGCTCTCGCTTCAACTCCCGGCGGAATCTTCGCGGCGCGTGCGACCACAACCTTCGATGACGGCTCTGGCGCAACGTACTGGGTGAAAACGCCGGATGTGCTGACACCTGCGGGCGCGGGCGTGATCGCGTCGCTCAATTACTCCGGCAACACCAACGGCTCGGCGGCCATTCAATACGACGGCAGCGCCGGCGGCGGCCACGTCGTGTATCTCGGCTTCCCATTCGAGACCATCACCAGCGCAAATCGCCGAAGCCAGTACATGGCTGACGCCCTCGCCTTCTTCACCACGAACACCATTACCCTCTCTGGCGCTGGCGCGGCGTGGAAGTTCCATGACACAGGCGCGGACCTTGGCACGGCTTGGAGCGGAACCAACTTCAACGACAGCGCCTGGCCATCCGGCCCGGCCCAACTAGGCTTTGGCGAAGGCGACGAGGCAACCTTGGTGAACACCAACCGCCTCCGCATCACGACCTATTTCCGCCGCGCCTTCACGGTGGCGGACGCGAATGAACTGGAGTCCCTGACCCTGCGCCTGAAGCGCGACGACGGCTCGGTGGTATTCCTCAATGGCGTAGAGATCTTCCGCAGCAACATGCCGACCGGAACCATCACCGCCGCGACCTGGGCCAGCAGCGCCGTGGGCGGCGCGGACGAATCCGCGTGGTTCACCAACGTCGTCGATGCGGCGTTGCTGCGCACGGGCACGAATCTGCTCGCGGTTGAACTGCACCAGTCCGGCACCAACTCCAGCGACCTGGGCTTCGACCTCGAACTCATCGCCACGCCACGCGCGCCGATGCCGGTGGTGTTCTCTCCGGCCGGCGCGGTATGGAAATTTCGCGACGACGCTACGAACCCCGGCAATGCCTGGCGAAGCAACAGCTTCAACGACGCCGCGTGGAAGATCGGGCCTGCCATGCTCGGCTTCGGCGACGCCAGCGGCGTGCTGCCTTCAACGCTCGTGGCGAGCAACGGGCAGGTGACGACCTTCTTCCGCCGGCAATTCCACGTGCCCGCCACCAACCTCGTCCGCAGCCTGACCGCGCGAATGCTGCGCGACGACGGCGCGGTGGTTCACCTGAACGGCGCGGAAGTCTGGCGCGACAACATGACCAATAGCGGCGCCATCTCGTTCACGAATCTCGCGCTCACCGCCATCAGCGGCACGGCCGAGACGAACTGGATCACCGCCACGCTTTCACCCGCGATGCTCGTCAACGGCTTCAATCTTCTCGCCGTCGAGATTCACCAGAACAGCGCCACCAGCACGGACATCGCATTTGACTTCGAGCTTGCGGGAAGCGCGGTGCTCGGGCCGGAGCCGCCCTTGAAAATCGCTTCCAGCGGTGGCGGCACAGTGTGTTCGTGGCCGGTGGATGGAAGTTATTTCGCGCTGGAAGTGGCAACGAATCTGGCTGCTCCGGTGCTTTGGCAGCGCCTGACCAACGCGCCGGTGCTGCAAGGAAACCGCTGGCAGGTGCCGCTGCCTTCAACGAACGGCACGCAATGTTTCTTCCGGCTGGCCTTGCCGTGATTCAAGTCACTCCGCCGGACCAGGTGTCTTCTTTGCAAATCCGCCGGTGAGGAGTTTCGCGTGCAGATCGTTTCGCGCGGCATCCAGCTTGTTCAATTTCGCAACGGTGGCCTCGGTGAGTTTCCGCACCTTGCGCGATGCGGGATCCTTGTCCGCCAGTTTCACCCGTCCGGCCAGGTGACTCTCAATCGCACCGCGATAGCCATCCACCAACACCTGGAACTCCGCTGGCACGCGCAGGCGCAGATGGCGCAACTGCCCGATCTTGTTTTGCAGCAATGGCTCCTGCTCGCCCAACGCCCATTCGCTCACCACGGTTTGCAGCGCCACCGGGCTGACATGCGGCACGTCGATGGGTGAAAGTTGTATCTGCATCGGCGTGTAGAGCACGTCCTCGAGGCGGTTGTAGCTTTCCGCCGCCGCCCAATGCACCGACTTCTCGCGCGTCTTCGCCTGCACCACCACCAGCGACCACCACTTCTCAACATCGAGCATCTGCTTGAAGTGCGGCTCGAACCCGCGCAGGAACGCGGTCTGCCAGTTCAAATGCTCCGGCAGCAGTGCGAGCGCGGCGGAAAGGCAATCGGGCCCGGCCCGCAGCCGCAGCAGTTCGCGCACTAGCAACTCCGAGGAAAACCGAAAACGCTCCTCCTCCTTCGCGTCGTCCTCGTCGAAGTCCGGCCAGTTCAACTCGTCGATGGTCATCGCGCCGTGGGCCTGCACCTTCTCACGCAATATGCCGGCGGGATCCTCCGAGTAGCGGTTGCGCACCACCATCGTGTTTGGCGTGAGCGCGAGGCCGGACAATTCCCCGTGCAGCAGATACGCCGTAAGCCCGTCCGCCAGCCACGGGGGTAGATCAACACAATCCTTGTCGCCGCCCTGGTTGGCATATTCGAGCAACAACGCCTCCACAATGGGCGCGATCATCTCGTGCCGCGACAACTCGTCCGGCATTTCGATCCGGTAGCGCCAGTCCCCGCCAAACCGCGTCACCCGCACCGTGGCCGTGTGATCACCGCGCAGGGCCTGCCGGACGTTGATGTAAATCGCGCTCCGCCATTTGTCCGCGGACCAGTTGAACTCGCGGCGCACCACCTCACGCACGCGGTCACACACCACGGCCAGCAAGGCGGGATCCACCACCACGTTGCCCTCGACCGCAGCACGCCGGGTGGACAACGGTGGATGCCCACGCACAAGAAACTGTTTGCTCGAACTGGTGAACAACCCCGGCTCCGCCGCGACCACGCCGCTGGAACCGACCGCCAGCAACAACGCGCAAAGGACCGCGCGGCCGCGAAGAATCCGCTGCCGGCCAAATTGTCCTGCCATCAAGATGCGCATGAATGCAGATCGAACACCGCCCCCGCCCAAACGGCGCGCGGTATCGAGCGCGGAGTTTCTACAACAGCCCCCGCGACGATGGAAGGTGGATGATGGGCCGGGAAACCGCCCGCCCGCCTTTGCCGGTTCCTCGTTACAACGCATCACAGCGCAGGACGCAGCATCCGAAATCAAGCACCCGCCCCTGCGGCGTCACATCCGTCCGCACCGATGGCGCGAGTTTGAACCGCTGCCGACGTTTATC